>NZ_JAMJFM010000018.1:0-153485 GCF_023544705.1 Streptomyces sp. MCA2 | reverse complement strand
TCTGCGTGGCGCTGACCTGCGCGGACTGGATTGGGTGAGCGCGGACTTGATTCGTTGAGACGGACTACATCTGTCCGTCTCATGTGATCTCAGTCGATCCTGTCCCGTCTCTGCCGGCCCGGCCCCTTCTCAGACGAACTGGTCCGTTTGCTCGTCGTCTCAGACGATCGGGTCCGTCGGTTTGCCTGAGATGAGGTGCGGCGAGCTCCCCGGCGCGTCGGCCTCAGCCCCAGGATCCGTCAGGGCCCCAGTCGACCACCGCTGCGGCACGGGCGGGGTCAGGTACCGGACACGGCGGGCATGAGCAGATCGGTCGCAAAGTCCTCGACCGAGCGCGGCGGGCGGCCGAGCACGCGCTGAACACCGTCACCGAGACCTGCCACGCCCTCTTGGTGATAATTCGAATACAGCCCCTGCAAACCGTCGATGACCTGCGGCGTGATTCCACGGTCCGCGAGCGCTGCCCGCCAGGCGCCGTCCAGTGGAATATCGACGTGCCGCACCGGCCTGCCGAGAACGGCGCCGAAGCGTTCGCAGAGCACTGGCAGCGTCAGTGTCTGCGGGCCGCTGATCTCGATCTCACCACCGATCGGATGGGCCGCCAGGAGTTCGGCGATCGCGACCTCCGCGATATCCCGCACGTCTACGTAACCCCTGGCACCAGGTCCGGCGGGATCGGCCAGCGTGCCTTTGGCGATCGAGGCCGCTGCCGGGAGGAAGTTCTGCAGGAAACGGTCGGGCTGAAGAACAGTCAGTTCCGGGACACCGGCGCTTCGCAGTCGTTCGGTGATCGTGTCATGGGCGCTGGTGACGGCGTCCGGGACGATCCCGTTGCCACTGAAAGCTCGGGCGCCAAGTTTGATGATCCGGCGCGCACCGGCCTCGATGGCGGCAAGGCCGAGGTTCGTTTCGGCGGCAACCTGGTCTTCGGTGAAGGGATGAGCAAGATATAGCCGGTCCACGCCGACGACCGCACCCCGAATGTCCACTACATCGGTGACATCCCCACGGAAGACCTCACCACGGACCTTGCCGAGCGCCTTGGCGCCAGCTTCGGAGCGGACGAGGAAGCGCACATCACTCCGATCGCGCAGCGCTTCGGTCAGGTATCGCCCCACGGTTCCGTTCGGCGTAGTGACCAAAATGGGCATGGATCCCCCTCCATGAACGTGATCAAGACCCGCTCCCGTCCCAACAGGGCCTGGCTCCGGCGAATTCCCAGCCCGGAAACCGGGCAGCGACTTTGGACGCGAACCGGCCCGTCACACAGTCCCGCAACGGACGTCGACGGTGCCCGTGCACCGTGTCCACGTACGACAACCCGACGTACGGCGCCGCCTGATCCACCCAGCCGGATAGCCATCCAGCACCCCCAGCGCACTCAACCGTGCGACTAGGTTCGCTGAGACAGAAGCCCGAACGACTCGGTTCGTTGAGAAGACGACTCGATTGAGTGAGACGGGACAACAACTTCGGGAGTCGCCTCGCACGTTGTAGGCATGATCGATGTCGATGAGTTCGGGCGTCACTTGCAGCCCGGCGGGCAACGTCCCTGCCAGTACCAAGCCGCCTCGCACGAGCCTGCTACCTGGTTTGATCTGAACGCGGTCTTGGTGGGTCAGCGGGCAAGGGAGACGGCGAAGGGCTTGTAGCCGTGTCGGCGCAGGATGTGGGGCACGACGAGGATCATGGCCTCGGTGGCGCGGGCTGTGGTGATGTCGCCGAGGTCCTCGATCCGTTCGGGCTGCCAGCCCAGGTCGCCGAGCAGGCCGGTGACGGTCCTCTTCGCGTGTTCGTCGTCGCCCGAGAGATAGGCGGTCGGTGGGGTGGTCAGGGTTTCGGGGGCGGTCATGACCATGAACAGCATCGTGTTGAGGGTCTTGACCACATGGGTGTCGGGGAGCGCGGCCTGGAGCTTCTCGGCGAGGCTGCTGCCGGGATAGCACAGGTCGCCCGGCAGGCCGTCACCGTCGTCGCAGGTGGCGTTGGAGACGTCGATGAGGATCTTCCCGGCGAGTTCGGTGCGCAAGTCGGTGAGGCGGTCCAGGGAGCTGTCGCCGGGCGTCGCGTTGATCACGATGTCCGCGGTGCCGGCAGTGGTGCGTTGGTCGGCGTAGGCGATCCGCGGGGCGAGCCCGGCGGTGCGGGCGGCGGTGTCTTCGGGGCTCCGGCCACCGAGGGTGACATGGTGTCCGGCTGCGGAGAGCTTGCCGGCGAGGTTGGTGCCGACGCGGCCGGCGCCCAGGATGCCGATGCTGGTCATGCGGTGTTGCTCCTTGCGGTATCGGGGTGGGGAAGAGCGGAGGTTCCCGATCAGGCGATCGGCGAGAGGACCTTGAGGGCGGCGCCGTGGATGCCGGGGGCGGCGGCCAGGAAGTCGCGGCTGCCGGTGTTCCAGGGCTCGCCCGCCAGGTCGGTGACGGTGCCTCCGGCCTCGGAGACCAGCAGGGCGCCGGCGACCAGGCCGGAGCGGACGTCGGAGAACTGCCAGAACGCGTCCATGCGTCCGGCGGCGACGTGGATGAGCTGCATCGTGGCGGGAACGGACACACGCACGACCAGGCCGTTGATGAGCATCGCGGTGACGGAGTCACCGATCCGCCGGAAGGTGCGCTCGTCCTCGCCGGGCTTGGCCTGACCGGTGCCGAGGAGCGCGGCGCCCAGGTCGGTCTTGGCAGACACCTTCAGGGGCCGGTCGTTGAGGCGGGCACCGCCGCCGGCGGCCGCGGTGTAGGTGTCGCCGGTCAGCGGCAGGTGTACGACGGTGAGTACAGGCTGGTTGTCGCGGACCAGGGTGGCGGTGACGGCCCAGTCCTCCATGCCGTGAACGTGGTTGATGTTGCCCTCGGCGGGGTCGACGACCCACCACTCGCCGGGCGGGAGCGCGCCGCCGGCCAGCTCGTCCTCGGCCCACTGCGACCCCGGCCGGGCCCGCAGCAGCGGTTCCCGCAACACGTTCAGCACCGCGTCGTCGTTGGCGTGGATCTCGCCGACGACCTCGTCCAGACTCACGCCCCGGGCGTGCGGGGTGTGGCGGTCGCGCAGCGTGACGCCGGCGGTCTTCACCGCAGCTGTCACATCGGACAGGAGCGTCGTACCGGCGGCGAAAGGCATGGCTGTGCTCATGGGCGGGCTCCCTGGGATCGGTAGAAGCGGGGCGGTTGTCTCGCCCCCGCACTTCGAAGGTAGGCCGCCTGGCCATTAACAACAAGTGCATGCTTGTCACTTGTAGAGTTACTGCCATGCAACTGGATCTGAACCTGCTCACGGCCCTGGACGCACTGCTGGAGGAGGGCAGCGTCGCCGGCGCGGCAGAACGCCTCCACGTCACCTCGCCGGCGATGAGCCGCTCCCTGGGCCGCATCCGCAAAGCCACCGGTGACCAGATCCTGGTCCGCACCGGCCGCAGCATGGTCCCCACCACCCGCGCACTCGCCATGCGCGCCGAGGTCCACGCCCTCGTGCAGCAGGCCCACCAACTTCTGTCCGCGCAGCAGGAACTCGACCTGGCGGCTCTGGACCGGGTGTTCACCGTGCGCTGGCACGACGCCCTGACCGCCGCGTGCGGCACCGCCTTGACCTCGGCCGTCCACCATCAGGCCCCCGGCGTCCGGCTGCGTCTGTCCGCCGAACCCGGGAGAGATGACGCCGAGCTGCGCCGGGGTGAGGTCGACCTCGAATCGAGCTCCAGCGCTCCGACGCTCCCCCACATCCGCCACCGCCTCGTCGGCAGCGACCGGCTGGTCGTCACCGTCCGCCCGGGCCACCCGCTCACCGCAGGCCCGCTGAGCCTTGAGCGTTACGCAGCTGCCGAACACCTCACCGTTTCGCGGCGCGGAAACCTGCGCGACCCGATCGATGACGTCCTGACCACACGCGGCCTCGAACGACGCGTCGTCGCCGCCGGGCCCACCGCCGCCTTCGCACTGCAACTCGCCCTCGACACCGACCTGGTCGTCACCCTCCCCGACGCGGTCACCCGAACGGCCCGGGAACAACTCGGCCTGGCCACAATGCCGCCGCCGCTCCCGCTGCCCGACGTACCCCTGTACCTGCTGTGGCACCAGCGCTACGACAACGACCGCGCCCACACCTGGCTGCGAGAGCTGGCCACCGATACCGTCCAGGCACTCTTCACACCACCGACCGCCTCTCAACAACCCCTCACCAACCGGACCGGGAAGGACGGATACGCCCGGGGAAAGGACTGCGGCAGCTGACTCCTGTTCTCGGGTTCTGGATCAATTTCTGCGGTCGATCACGCTCCGTGTGTCCTGATCTCAGTCGACATGACGTGCACTGGCCCAGCCCAAAAGGTGTGGCAGTGACAGGGGCAACCGTCCAGGATAGCGACGTGATCCAGATTCGCACCGCTTCTCCAGACGATGCTGCTCTGCTCGCACCCCTCAACCACATCGTTCATGACCTGCACAAACGACACCGTCCCGACCTGTTCCTCGACTTCCCGGAGCCGGATGCCGTAGAAGCCTTCTTCCGAGCCCAGATAGCCGATCCATCAGTCACCGTGCTCCTCGCCGACGGGACGGAAGGCAAAGCCCTCGGGTACGCCCTCGCCCGAGTCAAAAACCGGCCCGGCAGTGCTCTGACGTGCTCAGACGTCATCGTGTCTCTGGATCAAATCGCCGTAGTCCCCGATGCTGCCCGCACTGGTGTCGGCGCGGCACTGCTCGAAGCCGTCCGTGAAGTGGGACGCGCGGAAGGCTGCCGACGCCTCGTCACGGACGTCTGGTACTTCAACGAAGGCGCTCGTGCGTTTTACCAAGCCGCAGGCTTCAGCCCAACGAACGTGCTCCTGGATCAGCAGCTCTGACCTCGATCGCCCGGCCCGCTCCAGGACCGGGCAACAGTGGCTTTTTCGCGAAGTCGTGGTTCTGGCTCAAAACTGCGAAATCGCCGCTGTCCGTCACGACAACAGGGCTCACTTCCGAAGACGCTGGAAGCCAGCACGGCCGTACATCTGGCGCTTGATCATTTTGATCCGGTTGACGTGGCCTTCCACGATTCCCGAGTTCCAAGGCAGGGTGAGACCTGCGATGACAGCGTCGAGATCACGTTCAAGGCCGTTGACGAAGGTGTGCAGGCTGGGCAACTCGTCGGTGCGGACCGCCGTGATCCATTGGAGCAATCGGTCGCCCTGGAGCTGGGTGAGAATCTGCGCGAAGTCACGAACGTGCCTGGTCAGGTTGACGGCGCGCGAGGAGGATTCCCCCGAGGCCCCCGCAGTCGGGCCTCGACGTCGGCAACGACCTGCCCCGATTCCTCGGTCATCCGTCCCTCCGTGTCAATGAGCGGGCAATTCATGACCATGACGGCGAGGCCGTCGAGATCCACCATCGTCGCCACCTCTGCGCGCTGACAAGAGTCGTACTGGGCGAAGTCGTCGCACGCTTCGACCAGCGCGGTCAATGACGGGAGCCGTCTTACCAGCTCGGACCCGAGGTTCTGCAGGACGCGCTGCATGTCCTTGCTGCGCTCGTACAGCACGGGCGCCGCGTCCTGCTTCTCGCTCATCTTCCTCTCGCGCCGCCCCAGGTCCCGTGCCTTCTCCTGCCGGCCGTCGCTGAGCATTTGAATTTGGCACTTCACGAGGGCTTTCTGCGTGAGGTCGGCCGAAGTCTTACCGAGCTCAGACAGCGCCTTCTTTCCGGCCGCCACCCCGCCACCGCCCGTGACGATAGAGCCGCGGCCAAACCGTGCGAACGTGGCGCTGCGGGCTGCTGCCCCGTGCAGCGTCTTTATCGCCCTGCCGTTGGAGGCAGAGCCGAAGTTTCGCATCACGCGATAGGCGCCTGCTGGGGTCACGTGGCCAACGGCGAGCGGGACGGCTACTAGGAGCACGCCGCCTGCCAACGCTTTGACAGCAGTCGGCACGGCAATTTTACGCGGCTGCCGGAGGTCGATGGCCATCTCGCCGCCGACGGTTGGCCTTTCGATCGCGGCCAGCTCGATCAGATCGACGTGCTTGAGACGCTGAAAAATGTCTCGGGAGGGGACGAGGGCCTCGTCGTAGAGCGTCTGCTGTGCCTTCAGCAGGGCAGCATTCTCCTCAGCGGCCCGCTGATCGAGCTCCTCCTGGCAGCCACGCAGACGTTTGTCCCTCTGTCGGTTCGTCTTCACGAGCCTGAGCCTGAGGGTGTCGGCTATGTCGATGACCACGTTGCCCCCTGATACTTGGTTCACAGATCTTAGTGCCGCATCAGGCCGTTTCGCTGCGTTATGACTTGCCGTGGCACATATGCGGGGCAGCCCGTCGTGCCACACCGGCGCCAGTCGGCACGGAGGCGGCACGGGGTTCGGGAAACGAGGAGTCGTCAGGTGACAATCACACAGACGAGAAGAAGGGAGAGCCCGTACAGGGCTATAGCCACGTGCAGCCCTACCCACAGGCGGTAGAGCCGAATGCGGTGCAGCCGGGGAAACTCGCGGTAGTGCGCCGCGCGTGCACGGGCGAGCCCTTCATCAGACCCCAGCACTCCCCGGTCCGCCAAGGCTCGGGTCAACGCCCGCGCCTGGGCGAGGTGGTAGGAGGCCCGCTCGTAGTACTTGGCCACCGCCACAGCCCCGTAGACTCCAGTCATCGCGACGAAGAGGCACAAGGGCATGACGTTCAGCGTGAACTTCTGCTGGACGATCAGACCGCTCAGCGCAGCCGTGACGATGAGCAGGAGGTTCGTCAATGTGGAGCGCTGGGTCTCGCACTACCGCAGCTGCTCGCGGTGTTCCTTCCAATAGGCGCGTATCGCTTCTTCCGACATCTCGGCCATCAAAGCCCCCCTTGAATGCCTGCACCAGCCACCCGGTTCGCTTCACAGCAGAACCCTCAGCAGTGGAGACACCGTAGCGTGAGGTTCTTCATCAGCAGCGCCCGCAAAGGTCTGGAGGAGGAGCGCGACGCCCTTGACGGGCTGGTCCGCACACTCGGGCACACCCCGGTCCGGTTCGAGGACTTTTCCGCTCAGACCACGCCCAGCCGGGAAGCCTGCCTGAAGGCTTTGGAGACCGCCGACGTGTGCCTCTTCCTCCTAGGCCCGAACTACGGCCACGTGTTTCCCGAGACGGGTCAGTCGGCAACCCATGACGAGTGGGTAGCAGCCCAGGCAGCAGGTACGCCCCGCCTCGTCTACCGCAAGCTGGGCGTGACCTTCGAGCCCAGCCAGCACGAGTTTGCGCGCGTAGTGGAGGCATACGCCACCGGCGTGTTCCGAGACAGCTTCCGCACGGCCGTGGACCTACTCCCCAAGGTCGCCGGGAAGATCCTGGAACTGGCGTCGGGCCCGTCCCCCTGGCCTTCGCCAGGCTGACCCACCCGCCCGTCCTGCACTGGACCCTCGACGAGGGTACAGGCGGCCTGCAGACCGCCGGCGCGACCACCCTTCTGGAGCTGCACGTCCTACCGCTGGACTCTGCTGGCTACTCGGCCAGGGAACTGGACGCGCTCGGCCACTCGCTGCCGGGCCGTGTGCGCGTGACCGGTACGGTCGAGAACGATGTCCCCTTGAGCCCTTCCCCGTCGCAGGACTACATGGCTGTCGCAGTCCCGGCCAGCCGCCCGCGTTCATGGGACACCCCGCGACCGGGCCAGCTCGTCGAGGTCCGCCTGTACAGGACGGGCCAACTCTCCACCCGGGCCGTGCTTCCCCAGGACAGCATGGGACCGATCCTCGATCCCAACGCCCTGCCCGACCAGATCGCCAAACTGCTCAAATTCACCGGCGCATTGAATATCATCACGCAGGACCGCATCGTGGTGGCTGCCGGCGTGTCGGACCCCGCCATGACCAGCATCGACACCTTCGACCCACATCGGTCACGGCGCACAGCCAGTCTCGCCGGCCTCGGCAGGTCCTTCGCCCTGCGTACCGAGCCCGATGAGTCCGTCACCCTGGCGGCCCTGCAGGCCGGAGCCGAGGAAGTCGCTGGTCATCGCGCGCGGGCACTGATCTCGCACCACCCCTCCGCTGCCTGAAGCCGCCTCGACAGCGAGCTGTCACGGCCGCCGCCTGCTCAAGCTGCCGCTTACGCCGGAGAGCGCACTCTCGAACGCGGCACGGGCCCCTTGTTGAGGTTCCAGCATCACGCGGGGGTGGCTGATCAGCCGGTCAGGACGGGTTGTGGGTGTTCAGGTTCGCCGTTTCGGCCGTCGTCCCGTTCTGGCGATTACCGTGTGACCTGTGCGTGCCGGTCACGTTCATCGGCCGTGCGAAAGATCATCACGTGTGGCCGCTGCATCTGGTGTGCTCCGGGGACCGGCGTTCTCGGTAGCGTGGCCATCTGCTGCATGGAGGGGCCATGTGTCCGGCTGGTCCGTGCGACGGCTCCCGGCTGAGAGTTATGAGGCTGCAATGAGTGAACTGACGAAGCCCGAGGTCGACGTTCCGGAGGGTGACGCTCCTACCGAGCTGGCCATCCGGGACCTGGTCGTCGGGGACGGCGCCGAGGTGAAGCCGGGCATGGTGGTCAGGGTCCACTATGTCGGGGTGACCTTCGAGTCCGGGAAGGAGTTCGATGCCTCCTGGGACCGGGGTCAGCCGTTCAAGTTCACCCTGGGCAGTGGCAAGGTCATCAAGGGCTGGGACCGGGGGGTGAGGGGGATGAAGGTCGGCGGTCGGCGCGAGATCATCGTTCCCCCGCGTCTCGGCTACGGCAACCAGCCGCCCTCGCCGTTGATCCCGGCGGGCTCGACCCTGGTCTTCGTGGTGGACCTGCTGGACTCGTATTCCAGCACAACCGGGTGGAGCAAAGCCTGGTGACCCTGGCCGCTCCTCCCCTGCGGCGTGCTGCGTCGTCCGCCGGGGTGGGCGCCGCCGTGCTCCTCGCTGCCGCTCCTGCTTCCGCCGCCGCAGCGTCCGAACGGTTCCGCTGCGACTCATTGACCGCCGAAGGCCACAAGGCGACCGACTTCCTCAACGGCCTACCCGCCGCCGCCCGGATGTCTGAACCCGCCGGCCGTGCTCGGCAAACGGGGGGGGGAGGTCCCCGGCGGAATCCAGCTCGTCGCACGGCCGATCACAGCGCCGGTCCGAGGAGGCCCCGCCCAGCAGCAACACATTGCGCAAGCCGAGACGGACCAAGATCCGGACCATTTCCGGACCAGCACCCCGCCAGCGAGCCGCACCAACTGCTGTTTCCCCTGGTCAGCTTGGGTCCAACTGCTGTACCACCAGCAGACGAAGAACATTCTCTGTTCATACAGCCCTAAGAAACTTGGGTTCTTCTAGAGCCTCAAGTTGGGTGCCTGGAGAGAGCTTTACCCTTCCAGGCACCCACAGCCCACAGCCACTATCCGCGACCATTCAGTAACCTTCCGAACTCGTTCGCCGCGAATCTGCGCGCGCCCCGGACCAGCCACGGACCAGCTGGGTCGCTACATTGCGTCGCCCTCGGCGGGGCGAAGCATGCGAAGAAGAGCGGACGACGTGGGTGACAGGCGTGATCACACGGCAGTGGGCTCTCGGGTGGTCTCAAGGTCGTTGAGCACCGCGAGGACTGGCCCCCAGCACATGCCGACGGTGTCGCGGTCCGGGATGACGCCACGTTCGCGTTGTTTGCGAAGGTGCACGAAGTTTCGGTACTCACGGACGATCGCCATGAAGTCGTGGGCGTCCATCTGGATCCACCCTCGGGTGCGCGCGGTGTCCAGCAGCAGGGCGAAGCTAGCTCGTTCAGGGGCAACACGCCTCTCCCCTTGAGGGAAGCCCCGTTGCAGGCTCGGATCTCTATGTGTGAGGACGTCGAGGAGGAGAGCTTCAGTGAAGCTGCCGATGCCGATGAGCGCCATTCCGTACGCACCGTGCTGCTCACAGATCTGCGTCTCGGTGACCCTCTCCATAAGTTGTTGCAGGAACTCCCCACTGCTGACGAGGGGGCGAATGCGCTCTTCCAGATCCTCGGGGGCGGAGAACACCGTGCTGTGGCCGTCGATGCCGACCTCTCCCAGGACAGGGCGGCCGGCGACGTAGGTGATGGCCACTCCTTCGGCCGCCAGGAGGCTGTTCAGCTCTTGGCGGATGAGGTCGGCGGAAGACAGGCCGTCGTCGTATTCGAGTGGGTCACAGATCCGGCAGAGCAGCCGACTAACAGCGGCGTGATCACCGGTTCCGGCCATGATGTCCGTCAGCCACACGATGCGCGGGGAGCCGTCATACTCGGGAGGTGATGGCCAGGCTGCGCGTCGCAGGAGTTGTTCGAGCTGGTAGCCGCGGCGCTCGAAGGGTCCGTCGATGTCGACGATGAGGCGAGCGACGCGCTCGAGGGTGAGGACGTCGAGCGATTTCATCACTGCTGTTCCTTGTCTGCCGGGTGCTGGGCCTGTTCAAAGGCGCGGGTGAGGCGTTCGGTGATCACGCGACCGCGGCGTTTGAAGCCGAGTTCGGCGAGGGCCTGACCTACGCGGGTGTCGCGATCGAGCTGGGCTCCGTCGCTCAGAAGCCAGTTGGCCAGCATGAGTAGGTCGGTGTCGCTGTAGTCGCCGGTGCGTCCTCCTTGCGGCACAGCGGGACGAGTGCCACGGCCGTCCGCCGGAGGCGAAGCTGGCACGCGGTGGATCGGATCGGAGGCAGGTGTGCGATCGGCCCGCTCCGTGGCATCTCTCCAGGCATCGAGGAGCCGTTCAAGTTCGGCACTTGGGTTGGTGAACCAACTGGACGCCCAGATGCGGTGGAAACACCACCCCAGTCGTTGAAGGTGCTCTTGGCGCAGTCGGTCGCGGTCGCGGGCGCTGGGGGCTCGGTGGTAGCGGTCGCCGTCCGTTTCGACGGCGAGGATCATCCGTCCGGGCCGTTCGGGGTGGCCGAGCGCGAAATCGATGCGGTAACCGGAAACGCCCCATTGCGGTGTGACGGGAACGTCAGCTGCTTCGAGAGCGGCGAGGATCTGCTGTTCGAATCCATTCAGGTTCCAGTCGGTGCGTGCGCTTCCCGTGCGCTGGAGGTCCCCTCCGTGGGAGGCGTACTCCAAAAAGGCACGCAGCATTTCGGGGCCGCGGTGCCGGGTGGCCAGGAGTTTGGAGGGGTCGAAATCGTGGTGGGTGAAGGAGGCGACGACGGTCATCGACTGGCGGGCGCGGGTGATGGCCACGTTAAGGCGCCGTTCTCCCCCGTCGTTGTTGAGCGGGCCGAAGTTCATAGCCAGGCGTCCGTTGGCGGCCTTTCCGTAACCGATGCTGAGGATGATGGCGTCACGTTCATCGCCTTGCACTTGTTCGAGGCTTTTGGCGAAGAAGCGTTGGCGTGGGCCTGCTTCGGGGCTGAAGTAGTCCTGCAGGTCCGGGTGTTCCTGGAGGGCTTGTCTCAGAGCGAGGTCGATCCGGTCCGCGTGGCGCTGGCCCATGGTGATGACGCCGAGGCTCTGGTGCGGTGTGTGGGTGGCATGCGCCAGGGCGAGGTCGACGACGCGCTGTACCTCTTCGTCCGACGAGCCGGACTGGCCGGGGCGTACCTGGGCGTCGACGATGTCCAGGCGTAGCGGGCTGGCCTGGGTGGTGCCCGGGAAGGTGACGAGTGTGTCGTTGTAGATGGTGTGGTTGGCGAAGGCGATGAGGCGTTCATCGCGGCTGCGGTAGTGCCATTTGAGGGTGTGGACGGGCAGCCGGCTACAGAGCATGTCGAGGAGGGACTCGAAGGCATCGGGTGCGGCGCCGCCGGAGTCCTCGTCATCGGTGTTTTCGTCTGCGCCGCTGAGAAGTTTCTGGAAGAAGGTCGTCGGGGGGAGCTGGTGCGGGTCGCCGGCGACGATGACCTGGCGGGCGCGCATGATGGATGTGATGGCGTCGTGCGGGAGGACCTGGCTGGCTTCGTCGAAGATGACGACGTCGAAGAGGCGGGTGGCGGGAAGGACGCGGCTGACGACGAGTGGGGACATGGCCCAGCACGGTTTGGCGGCCATGAGGACATCCGGCGCTTTCTCAACGAGTCTGCGCAGGGCCAGGTGCCGGGATTTGCGGTGTGCCTGGGTGCGGACGAGGGTGTTCTGGTCGGGGTGGGTGTCGCGGGCTTTTCGCAGGCGGGTGGCGACTTGGTATCGGATGCGGGCAGGGTTGAGGTCGCGGTGGGTGCGGTCGAGGCGTTGGAACTGTTGGATCGTGTGTTCGTGCTCGGTTCCGGTGAAGGAGCGCAGGTAGGGGTGTTGCATGCGGGCCTCGTCGAGGACGGAGGCCCACCAGAGGTGGTTCAGGGTTCCTACGGCGATGTCCGGGGTAGTGCCCATTTCGGCGAGCTCGTCTAGCAGGTGGCCGAGCCCGGCTGACTCCAGGCGGTCGGTGAGCTGGTTGAACTCGGGCATCCGCAGCAGCGTCTCTCGGTCTTGGTCAAGACGCTGGATGAACCGGTCTACTTCGCCGGTGGAGGTGTTCTCCCATCCGTGCCAGTCCACGCACAGGGCTATCGCGGCCAGCTGACTGCGTACTTCTGTGAAGGAGGCGACGGCGGAGGACAGGCCGGGAACAGCCCACGGACTGCTGTCGCCAGCAGCGGCCTGTTCCCGCCACCGGGTCTTCTGATCGGCAGCGTCCATGAGTGCCGCGTGCAGCAAGGAGCGGGTACGGCAGCCGTCCTTGGCCAGTCCCCGTGCTCTTCCTGTCAGTTTTCGGCGTTGCCACCAACCGACTTTGAGTGCGTGCTCCTTGCGCCAGACGCGGTCTGCTGTCGCGGCGATCATGTTGTTCAGGTCAGAGTCGAAGACGGATGCCTCGAAGCGGCTGAGCGTGGTGGTGACGTCGTGCAGCAGTGTGAGAAGGGATTGCCATCCTTGGACGTCGTCGGCCCGTCGCAGCCCCGCGGTGTCCACCAGCTTCTCGACGGTGCATCGGGCATCTGTCAGGGCCTGGCCGGTGAGCTGGTCGAGGCTGGCTACGACGGAATGCAGTTCGCTGTCGGAGCGAACCGGCAGGTGTGACCAGGGGGATGAGCCACGCCGCACCAGGAGGCCGTTCTTGGCCACGAGCGCGCGGAGGTCCTTTACAGTCTGGAGCAGCTGCTCGCCGTGGAGGCGGTGCAGGTCGCTGCCGCGCAAGCGCAGTCGGGTGTGCTGCTCGCGGGGGCTGGCCATGAGGTGCGTGAGCAGTTGGTGCGGGCTGATCTCCCAGGGCTCCAGGGGCTGGTGAAACTCCTGGACGTGCTGCAGGGCCTGCTGGCGATGGCCTTCAAGACTTCTGTGGAGATCGTCAGGGCGGGGTGGGGGTTCTTGTTCGGCGCGTTCCAGCGCCTCGTACAGCTGCTGGGCGGTCTGGCGGCGGCTGAGTTTATTGCCGTGCAGGTCGAAGACCAGTCCATCGAGGTCGACTTCGGCAAGGTTGTCGGTTACCGCTTCGATCGCGGCACGCTTCTCGGCGACGAAGAGCGTGCGTTTACCCAACGCCGCGAAGGCGGCGATCAGGTTGGCGATGGTCTGGCTCTTGCCCGTGCCGGGTGGTCCCTCAATGACCAGGTGGGCGCCGGCCAGTGCGGTGCTGATGGCCCTGTGTTGAGAGTCATCAGCGTCCCGGACTAGGTACTCCGACCGGGGTATGATGGCGTCCGCGCTGGAGGGTACGCGGGGAACTGCGTCTGCGCGCAAGGCGCGTTCGGCTTCCTTGTCGTTGGCGAGGGCCGCTACCACCGGGTGTCTCGCCAATAGGTCGACCGACTGGGCGAGGTCATTGACCATGGGAAGCCGGTCGAAGCTGAAGACGCTGGCTACCACACGCTCTTCCAGTTCGACGGTGAGATTGCTACGCGTGCAGGCCGTCTGCAGCACCTCATAGGCGCAACGCGTACGGTCATCGAGATCCGCGCACTCGTCGACCGCGTTCGTGATCTTGTCGGTGAGTTCCTCGAGATCACCGTCCAGGCCGTACTGGCGGCTCAGGGCGTAGAGCAGAACCGGGTTGATCTCGGCTTCGCCCGCCGCTTCGAGGACGAAGTCGTTCTCCGTCGCGGTGCGCGGTTCGATGGTCAGTGGCTGCAGGAGAAGGGGAGCACGCAGAGCTGCGAGCGGCCGGCTGCCCCGCGTTGTTGGGGGTTCGACACGCACCAGGCCAAGTGCCAGGCGCCCGGCGTCGATGCCTTGTTCCTCCGCCAGCTCGACCATCTTACGGCGGAGACCACGCGCTCGCGCCCACGCCGCTTTGTGATCCTCAGAAGCCGGGAAAAGGCTGGCCAAACGGGTTGTGCGGCCGTTCAGTAGCGAGGTCAGTGCCTGCGGCGCCGCATCGGTGACGTCCAGCGTCGCCCGCTTCGTGTCCTTGAAGTGCAGCAGGGTGTTGTACGGACCGAAGTCGATCAGCGCATCGGACCACTGCTGCGCGCAGACCTCCACCGCCCGGCGGCGTACAGGTCCCACGTGCTCGTCCACGTCTTCCCCTTGGCTGAACTGGGCTGCTAGCTCCGACCTGTTAAAGGTCGTGGTCCGCTCTCGGGCCGAGACGAACAGATCAACATACGAGTGGAAGGGGGCATACCACAGGCAAAATCGAGACACGCAGGGGGCGCGCAGGAAGCACACACGGCGCAGATGCGGCGCACCTTCAACGGATGCCTCTCTGTCGGTGTACGTAGCGAAGGGTTTCGTACAGCCGTGTTGATCGCCCTGCCCAGTGTGGGTGCGAGTCTGGCCTGGACACCGATGGCCTCCCGGACGTAGCGGTAAACAGTCGCGATCCCGATGCCGAACCCGGCGGCGAGCTGGGCTTAGGTGTCACCGCACCATAGGTGCGCCAGAGCGAACAGGGCCTGGCCGCCCGAGCTCAGCCGTCTCCAGCGCCTGCCGATTTCCCGCCTGCGAGAGCCGGGTTGCCCGGCCAGATACCGCAAGGTGTGCGTGGACAGATCAATCGCCGACGGATGGACAAGCAAGCGAAGCTCCTGGTAGGGCCCGGACGCAACTACAACTCGGGCCTCCGCCATAGCCCTCAATGAGCACGCGCAAGCCCCCTTCATCACATCTGGATTCGTCCGGACGCCGAGGCACCTTCCGCATCGCTGACGACCCATCAGAGCTTGGGGTGGCATGCACCAGACGTTTGTCACGTAATTCCCGATGCCATCCCTCGGCCCTCACGCCGGATACCAGACCCCGTTGCCTGCAATCCGCATCTCCTCCAGCCACAGCTGCAGAGCGGCCCGATTCACCTCGGCAACCGGATAGCTCCTGGTGCGGACCACCTCCCGGGCTCCTGGCGACCAGTCTGCCGTCGCTACGAGCAGGCCCTGCTGCGCCCCATCCCAGGCAACATCCGCGGCCAGAGCCTTCACCACCACCTTGTCTATCTCGCGCCTCACGCGCTTGCACTGAATAAGCAGCGTGGGAGGCGAGACATCAGCAGCGAGGGACGCCCCCCAGACCCGGATATCCACTCCGTTGTCGTTTCTGCCGGGCCCGATCTCAACCTGAAATCCGGCTCGATGGAAATACTCGGCCACGAGCCCCTCGAATTTCCTCCAGTGGATCGTCCCGACGGCGTCATAATTGGCGGCAAGGTAATTGACGAAACGCTGGTCGAAGAACCTTCCGTACGAAGCCATCACCGACTCCGTCGAAAAGAGTTCAGACAGGTCGAGAACATCGTTCCACTGACGCCGCACGCCCAGCACGATGGGGCTTCGCGCCGACCGAAACTGCATCTGCTCGACCACAACGGCCACTGCGTCTGCCAGCTTCCGGCCGTGCAGCCGCAGGGCCTCGGCAACGCACGCCTGCGTGTCAACGTCCTCTATGCCGTACTCGAGTTGCGGGATGTGCACCGACCCGAGATGCCGGCCTTCGCGAACTTCGGCAATGAGGTCGGATCCTGCGCCGGGGATGGCGCACTCCCTGGATACCACACCGGGACGCACTACACGCTCCATCATGAAGGCGATCGCCCGCACCGCCAGCTCGTCGTCCCCGACCTTCTCGCAGACGTGCGGGATCACCCCCTCGCCGGCAGCCACTGCCCCGCGTAAGCCGAGGCGTTCCAGCGCGCTTCGCCCGAAGACGTCATTGACCTGCTTGTAGTCGGAAACGGGGAAGTCGCGCATCGTCTCGCGGACGATGCGCCCCAACTCAGCTTCTGCGACGGCCAGCCCAATACGGATCCCAACAAGTTCCGCGAGCCATTCGAGCAGTGGACGGTCAGCAGACCAGTCGCGAGCCGCACACCTGGAACACATTTCCCCACTCCTCCGTCTCCCCCGTGGTAGCGCCGACACATGCTAGTCGGACGGCGCTGCAGCGCGTCGTGACAGACAGCTCGTTCGTGATGGGACACGACTTGCGCTTGACTGAGCGGCTCTTCAGCGAGCAGCGGCAGCAGGATCTCGGCGTGTATCGCCACTGAGCCGTTCAGAGGCCCGGATAGAATCCGCTGATCTTGCAGTAGCGCGCATCGTGGCAGGCACGGAAGCTGAACACCCAACCGCTTCCGGTGTTGTCCACCACAAGCATGCACGGATCCGTGACAGCCAGAGGGTGGTGTAGTTCCATTCTCACGGGCGTGGGGTGCATACCTGGTGACCCGCGCTGGAACCGCATCGAGGACTGGCAAATCACCCTGGCCTTCCTGTGCGAGCTGCCGGTTCAGGCCGTCCATCGGCTTCGCTCACCCCACGCCGACCTGGCGGTTGCCCGCCCCTCTCTCGAAGTGGCACTGCTCGGTGGCGGACACGTCGACGAGCGAGCGCTGTGGAGCAGCGTCGTGGGCGACCTCGACAGCCTGCCCGACCTGGCCGACGCAGTACGGGCGTGGGCCAGGGACTGCGACGTCACCTTCACCGAACGTCCGCTGCGTCCCCACCTCACGCTTGCCCGTGCTCGCCGCTACGACAACGCGCCCGTAACGGCGACGGCGCCTGCCTCGACGGCTTCACCAGAATCCCTTGGCAGGCCGAACGCCTCCACCTGGTCGGCAGCACAGTAAGCGGCCACCCGGGCCCGCGGCGCTATCAGGACATCGACGCATGGACCATGGTCACTGGTCAAAGGCATCCGGAGATCCAGAGGGTCGTAATGGGTGAGGCGCGCCTTCAGTACGTGCTCACAGCCCATGCCCACGTGCAGGAGGCAAACGTACGGTTTCCGGACCTCCAGGAGTCAAGCGCCATACGCTGAACTCCCCAGCCATCTCCGTGAACCTCTGCTCGTGCAATTCCCTTCCCGCTTATGCCCGATCCGGGTCGAGTGATCAGTGGATGGCGCCGTTGACTGATCCGTCCTGGATATGGATTGCCGTCGGAGCGTAAAGGGTGTCCTGACTTCGGTACGGTTGGCTCCAAAGAGCTTGAGGACGAGGGCGGCCTGGAGCTCGGCCTTGAGTTCGACGTCCCAGGGGGTTTACAACGACGCCTTTTGTGCAGTTGGTTCTCCTAAGTCGCTCCCTGGCAACGTCTAAGGTGCGGCGCATGTCTACCTCATCAACTGGGCTCAACGCTGAGACCCCCCTGTCACCGGTGTATCCCTTCAACGCGCCAGGGGAGCCGATTACCCTCTACGACGGGCCGGTTACCGGATCAGCCGGGACCGAGGTGCCCGGGGTTGTCCAGCTCGACTGCTCCCCGAAGCTCGGGATCTCATGGAGTGTACAAACCGAGGACCACGACCCCGCCTCTACGGACAGGACCGGGCTGAGTCTCCTTGAGCTCGGCTTCGAACTGCCAGCATCTTCCAGGGATACTGTGAGCGGCGGCTGGTCCAACGGCACTTCCTACGGGGACCCCACCGCTCCGCTCGACCGTGTCATCGCACACTGGTTCAACCTGCCCCGATGGCTCGGATCAGCCCACCTGGCAGCTCGCGCCGCCGATGGAACTCCACGACTGGTGCGCGCCGGCCGCAGTGTGTACGAGGCGGACGGGTGGAGGATCACGCTTGACGTTCGACCCGACCACGAGGCCGTCCTTTCCGACGTGCGCCAGACCGATATCTACGTCATGACCCACGCTATGGAGATCCGTCGGCTAAACGGAACCTCGTTCACCGGGGTCGAGGTCACCCCTGTCCTCAGTGCCATGCACGTCGGGCTGTCATTTGCGCTCGGCCGATGGGTCGCCCCCGCCCTGCCTGTTGGCCAGAACGACCACGAACAGACGGTGTGGGGCCAGTGGGGCCCAGTGCTTTGCGACCCGGCACGCCGCATCAGCTCCGGCTGGTGGTACCCCGAAGACCAGGCATCCTTGGCAGATCTGCTGGCCTGCATCCTGCCCGCCTTCCGCAATTCATGCACGGGACAGGCGCTCCGCCTGCAGATGCAGTACGCGATCACTGCCATTGCCGACCGGGGGTTCGTCGAACAGCGGATCATGAGTGGAGCTGCCGGACTGGAACACGTGATGTGGCAGGAGCTGGTGCTCAGTGGTCGGCTCACCGAAGCCGAGTTCACATCCCGCGCCTGGCCGGCCCATAAGAAGCTGCGCACGCTCTTGACGGACGCCGGGGTAGATCTAAGGGTGCGTGCAGCCGATCTACCGGCGACCGCCGCCTTCGCGATTGGGCAGCAAGTGAACGAACCTCGGTCGGCGGATGGCGCCGACGTCGTCACACGAGTCCGGAACCGTCTTGTGCATCCCAAAGAGACACAAGAGCCCGTATACGGAGTCAAAGGACTGGTCACCGAGACCTGGCTACTGACCCGCCATTACCTCGCGCTGCTCGTACTCCGCTCGATCGGCTACCGAGGTTCCTACCAGGACCTCTCCAGGACCAACAGGTGGGTCGGCGAGACCGAGACCGTCCCATGGACCTGAGATTCCCGCACGACTGCAGGGTTGACGGCGCTCGCACTCGAGCGCCGAACGTCCTTCCTGTGCTACGGAACTGGCAAGCCCGTCCGCATCCGCTGCGAGGCAGGATGATGTCGAGCAGTGCGAGGGAGAGGTCGGTATGGAGCGCCTGGAACTGATTGTCGTGCAACTCGAAGAGGCGAAGGGGCTGATCGAGGAAGGCCGGGTCCCCCACCTGCGGCTGGCGTACATACTCCTCGACAGTGTGACAGAGCTGATCCTTCACCGGTCGGTGCAGACCGCGCTGTGGGATCAGGAGTTGCTGACGGGCCTGCTGGCGAAGTGCAGGGACCTCGCGGCCAACGGGCACGAAGAAGCGGCGGCGGAGATCCCCTCGATCGAGGCCCGAGTGATCTCCAAGTCGAAACTGAGGGAAATCGACCGGAACTTCGATGCCAAGGTGGCATTTTTGGCCGACCGAGGGGTGCTCGACCCGGCGCTCGGCCCCGTCCTGGAGAAGCTGCACAAGTATCGCAACGAGATGTATCACCGCGACAAGCTGAGGCGCGAGGTCCTCCAGCCGGCCACCCTGATCTATTTCGACTCCGCCTGTACCGCGCTGGAGGCGTACAAGCCGCCCATGATGGCCTTCACAGGCAATCCCTTTGGGCCGGAGCTCTCGCGGTTCACCGGAGGCAGCTCGAAATTCCTGGATATTGGCCTCCCAAAGCGGATCGCCGCGCAGCTCCGTCGCGAAGTGGGCCTCAACCTGCCTCAAGTCCGCAGCGCTCTAGCCCAATACCTCTCTGCCCGGCTCGACGAGATCTCCGACGGTCTCACGTTCATCGAGGACAACCTTGGGATCCCGCACCTCGTGCGCGGCGATGCCCTGCGCCTCGTGCAGGCGAACCTTGCCGCAAACCCGACCCTCGAACAGGTCCGCGGAAAGAAGTACCAGTACTCCAAGACAGACATGGAGCAGTGGAAAAGCCGGATCTCCGCGCTGGCGCCCATCACCGACAAGCACGAGCTGGTACGCGAGTATGCCGCCATCGAGGACGCATTCGAGCCCTTCGAGGAGCTCGTCGAGAAGGCCGTGATGGCCGTCGACCGAGAAGTGCAACTCCAGATCGACATCGCCCGCGGCAAGTAGCCGCCCGCCGGAAAAGGGACCGCAGCGACCGGGAGGCACGCGCTAACGTGACAGGCATGAGCTGGTCACTTAGCCTCCTGAAGCCCCGCGAACCGGAGCTGCTCGATGCGCTGTTCCTCTCGGTGGGCCGGGCGTTGCACCTCGCGAATGCCTATGAGGACAAGTGCCAGTACGTGCTCCGTGTCGGCAACCTGATCGCTGCCCACCAAACCGACCCGGCCATGACCCTCCAAGAGGCCGTCGCCTCAGTCCCCACCGACAAGCTGCTGGGCGGCACGCTGCACAGCCTGGCCTCACACACTATGGGCCGGGCCATGGACATGGACACCCTGCACAAGGCCAGGCAGGCCCGGAACTGGATCGCCCACGAAGGCGCCTCAATCGGCGCCATCTGGTCAGTGGACCGCGACCACATCCTTCAGCACGCCGTCACGCTGCGCACCGCCGTCACGGATCTCGCTCTCGGCGACAACATCATCTCGCAGTGGTGCCACGGCCTGGCTGAACCGCACGACCCGCCGCCCACGGACTGGATCAACGGCTACCCCGACGCCGTCGACACCTGGGTCTTCGGCCATCTCCGTGGCCTGCTGCCCAAGCAAGCCCCGAGCCCCGCAGGCTCGTAGTAGCGGCCAAGACCCAGTGGTCGCAACTTTAGGTCACGATGCCCCGCCGTCGGCCTGGAGGCTCTCGAACGAGACGTTGTCCACTACGGGCAGGTACGACGACGGGTCGATGGTCGCGGACTGAATCCACGGCGCAGGGCGCAAGGCGCAGCTGGGAAATCACCGTGTTCAAGTCCCGGCTGAGGTCGCTCACAAGCGTCTGTCGCGCCACGAGTTCGGCTGTGCGGGTCTTCATCTCGGCCGCTGCACTGGCCCGCTGTGCCGGCAATCGAGCCTGCTGCGGCTCGGTCAACGCCGGGGCACGACTTCCGACTCCGCACGATCTTGGACCAGCGCGCGGGTCCACCACCACACCTCGATCCCAGATAGCCAGCGTCCGGGCAGCAACCACCTGCCCCGTCCAGTCCCGCTCGCTCCCAATCGCTCGCACTGCAGCCGCAGCATGACCCGAACCGACGCCGCCAGACCAAGATCCGGACCATTTCCGGACCAGCCCCCGACAGGGGGCTGGACCAACTACCGTTTTGCCTGTTCAGCGTGGGTTCAGCTGCTGTACCACCAGCAGACGAAGAACGTTCTTGTTTCATACAGTCCGAAGAAACTTGGGTTCTTCTAGAGCCTCAAGTCGGCTGCCTGGAGGCGCCATTACGCTCCAGGCAGTCCGACACCGGACTCACTCTGGGTAAGCAACAGGCTGCCTCAGGTCGATGGTCGACCTGCACGAGGACTGTCCCCGGACCAGTCACAGACCAGACTCCCGCCCGGGGTGAGGCAGGCGACAACCCTCTGACACGTGTGGTGGCACGACCTAGCGGGACCGCTCAGGCTCTGCAGCACGCTCCGCGGGCGTGGGAACACGCTTCGAGCCCGACCGCTTTCATCACATGGTCCCCATGACCATCGTGCTGGCGGCCGTGTGCCTGGCGTGGTGTGTCAACTCACCCCAGAGTGGTGGGGACCGATTACCCGGCGGATTGTCAGTGCCTGCGCATAGCCTGCCGACATGTCCTCGAATACCGGTGAGCTCCGCCACGTCATGCTCGGCTCGATCTTCAAGCCCGAGGTTCCCCTGGGGTCGGCCCGGGACACCCTCATCACCTGCCACGCCTCAGCAACGGGCAAGGACAAGCTCCACGGAAGCCCCGAGTGCCGCGCACTGCGGTCGGCCGCTTCTGTGAACCAGTTCGACATCCCGTTCGGCGAAGCCGTCAAGCGGCTCTGTACGAACTGCCGGTGGGGTCTGTTCACGGACAGCCCGATCCTGCCGCTCGGCGCGGCGGTGAACGACGTGGACTCTCTCACCATCTGGCTCGACAGGGTCCCCGAGGACGAGGATGACATCAAGGCCGAGCGTGACGCGGCCATCGCCCTCTCCACCGGCGACTACCCGCCCCACACCAATGACGTCGGCGACGCGGATGAGGAAGACAACGAGGCTGGGCACGACGAGGAGTGGGAACGCTATGACCGCGCCCGCGATCTCTGCTATGGACGCTACTCACACTGGCGCCGACTGCACTCCTACCTGATACGGAGCAACCAGGCAGTAGCCGATTACCCGTTCCTCGCCCCGTGGGCCGAGGGGCTGCAGAGTCGGCTCACCGCCGTCCTCGACGCCGAGCGTCGGGCTTTCGCGGACCTCGTCCAGCCGGCCCGTCTGGTGGAGGCGGCTGCCGTACGCGTCCTGCCCACGCCGCAGTTCTCCGGCGATCCCGGATTCGCCGGGTTGGGAGCGGAAGCGGAGAAGACCTTCCGGCGAGCGTGGTACGAGTGGAGTCGCCGAGCCACCTGGTCCTGGCAGCGCCTGGAAGATCATGACTTCTCGGTGTACACCGTCGTCAGCGACGCCTTCAGGCGCCGCCGCAAGGGGAAGCCCGAAGCTCACACCGCCTTCCGTCGGCTCACCGCCGGCTGGATCCGCCAGGCGCGCGAAGAAGCCGCCCGCCCCGCCACCGCGCCGTGGCAGCTGGTGGCAGTCAAGACACCCGCTCTCCCCCGCACCCGCCACAGCGAGCCGGAACGCGACCCTCTCACCCTCTGGGAGGCATCAGTCATCGCCACCTACCAGGTAGCTTTCAACCGGAAGTCAGGCACCACAGCCTTGCTCGTTCCTCACCTCGTCGCTGAGCAACTGCTCGCGTGCGCCTCCCACGACATGCCGGTCCAGCGCCTTGCCCCCGACGGCAGCGCGCTGCCCGCGGAGACGCTGCTGGAGCAGTGGGACCACCAAAGCCTCACCCATTCGTGACCTCGCGCTGTCAGCTCGTCGCCAACACGGCCGTGATCAGGTCCCGGGCAGCCTGACCGTAGATGGCAGAGGGGTGGAGGAGCCCGAACGCCTTGCGGAACAGATCGACCCGGTCCTGGTCGGTGATCGTCTCGGACCCGCGGTATCCCTCGACCTCGACCCTGTGGTCGTCGAAGATCGAGAATCCGCCTCCAGGATAAACTCCGAGGTGGGCACGGGCATCCTTGGCCGCGAATCTCGAGATCTGAGAAGTCCTGCGCCGTGACGTCGAACTCTGTGGACAGGAGACCGATGCGGAGGCGCCGCAGGACAGGGAGGTCGGGCTCGGCCGTCTGGTTCCTCCAGTCCGGTGAGACGGCCGGCAGCGGCCCCATGTCGCCTTCGACCACGAGGGAATGGACGTCTTCGCGCTGGAGACGGGTGAGTACGGCTTCCAGCCGTTGCCAGACCGCGTTGATGACGGCCTCCGTGAATGCAGGCAGGAGGACAGAAGGCACGGTGAGGACTGCCTCGGACATGGCGTCCGTCCATCCGTCCCCGGGAATGGGGTGGTAGAAGCCGCCGTCGCGGCGCAGCGTCAGTACAGTCGGGCGGAGCAGGTCTCGGGCGACTTCCTCGCCGTCGCGGTCGAGGAGGCTGTAGGTCTGGCCGACGACGAGGTCGAGTTTGCCGGTGTCGTCGTCATCGAGCGGCAGTGAGACTAGCGGGCCGGTGTCCGGTGCGGAGGCTGATGCGTAGACCGGCCGCCCCGATATGAACTTGAAGGGGCGGAGGGTCCAGCCGTCCTGCCCGAGGAGGCGGTTCAGCTTCGCGACCCGTTGGGATGAGTGGTCAAGGTCGGGCTGCACCTCGGGATGCACGAACCGCGCTAGGAAGGCGAGCAGAACCTCGTCAGGGCCATCGAGGAGTTGAAACTGGGGGTATTCGAAGACCCAGTCGTCAGACCAGTCGAGTGGGTTGTTGATCCGGTGCTGGATAATGTCTTCACGTGCCGCCGTGAACCGGGAGTCCGTCGACGCCAGCCTGTCGAGGTCGTACAGGGATCCCAAAAGTCGATCTCGTCGAGCCTTCCCCACCAGGGGCCGCCCTCACCGCACAGGTAGTCGAAGATGTCGCGTCGCGTGAGTGTCGTGATCCTCTGCGTGCTCTGTGGCGCCGGGTAGGCGGCGAACTGCGTCATGCCCCCAGGATGGACGCCCGTCGACTCACCCGGCAGGCGAATGAACATCCTGGCTTTCTGACTTCAGACGCCATCCGCTTTCTGAGCGTGATCGTTTGGATCGGGCTAGGTGCGCATGAACTCCGGCTGGCTCCCGGCATAGCCGGGACCAGGACGTCAACGCGAGGGCGGCCGTCACCGCAGTATGCACCTCGCGCGATGCCAGCCGCTCCGGGCAACCGGTGGGTGCCGCCCCGGCAGCGACCCCGCCGTGTGGCAGACCTCGGCCTTCGTGTGGGGTTTGCGCACCACGGGTTTAGCGTCGCTGGCAGCGATCCCGTAGCTCGGCGATGACCGCCCTCTCGTGTGTGTTGAGATCCCCGTCGACGGCGGCGACCCGTTCGGCGGCGTAGACAACGTCACTGAGATCCCCAGGCTCGGCATCGATGCGGTGCCATACCTCCTCCGGGTCGATGTTGACGACGTTGGCGAGTTGCTCGTCATCGACCTGATGCCGTTCCCAGGCAAGCCGCGTCAGCCGCTGGAACAGCAGGCGCTCGGCGTCAGTGATCTCGCCGTCCGCGTTGATGACGAGCCACGCGACCCACAGCATCAGCCTCGGGTGCCGCGTACGTCGGATCAAAGTGTCAGCGAGTTCAATCACCTCTGCCTCGTCACGAAACACGGATTTGGCATAGCGTCCTGCGGCCAAGGTCGTGTAGCGGTTCACGAGGATGGTCAGGGGGATTCCAACGCCGGGGATGCCGAACTTGATGATATTGCGTTGCAGGAGGTGTTTCCCGACGAACGGAAGGCTTTTCGCGGCGGCAAGGACCGGACCGGAGTAGTACTTCTTGAGGACTTGCCGGACCAGGTCGGGTACGAACTTCAGGCTGACGCGGGCGACTTCTCCGGTCTTTATACCGAGTGCCACCCGGACGAGTTTCATCGTGTCTTCGGGATCGTCCACGTCCAGGGGAATCCGGTAGATCACCGCGATGTCGTAGGCCAGGCGCATCTGCAGCTGGGTGATGTACGTCAGGTCAACCATAAAGGTGACGACACCGGCCGGAACAGTGGCGGGGCTGGCGCCACCCAACGACCCGATGGTCGCGGCGATCGTCCCGTTGTAAAGGCTGGAGGTGATCCCGCCTTCAATCATGGCGTTCTTTACCGCGAGCTTGATCTGCTGCCCGACGATGCCGTCCGCGGGCACGCCCTTGTACTTCTGCTGGAAGTACTCCCAGGTGGCCTTCTCGGCGTACGACCGTAGCGCCTGGGTGCAGAGTTTCGTGAACCAGCCGCCCGACTTGATGTCGTCCGCGCTCAGCCCTGCGACAAACTCCCGCAGTTTGGCCCGCTCCTGTTCGACAGCTTCGCGGTCGCCGCCGGCGTTGTCGGAGCTAGACAGCACTTCGGTCACAGCGGGGTCCCCTCCCAGATAGTTCAGCGACCTGCAAGGTTGCCAGATATGGGCAGAGGAGCGGTGGTACACGCGCAATCCCACCGCTCCTCGTTGTGGGGGGGGCAGGTTAGACGTCGTCGCGTGACCTCAGTGACCGACACCGGCATACGCGAGGTCATCGTCATCGACACCGGCCGCGCCGGATTCACCGCCGCCCTCTACACCGCCCGCGCCAGAGCTCAAGCCGCTCGTCTTCGGCGGCGCCATCATCGTCGGCGGTGCGCTCACCACCACAACCGAGGTCGAGAACTCCCCCGGCTTCCCCGAGCGCACTTGACGGGGCTGAAGCGCACCATGACCCGGTCAAGGTGCGCCATACGGTCCGCTGACGTGCGCACTTTCCCTCCCTTCGCGGGCCGATGCCCGCACGGCCGCGTTTATCCAACGGCCCTGTCGGCGGCAGCCTGTGCTCGTGCCTATGTTCCGGGTCCCGACCAATGACAGGTTCCACGGTGCCGTCGTGGGCAGGACAGCACCGTCGAGGGGCGCGGCCGTCCCAGGTGGCGTAGTGCAGTCGTGACGAGCGTGTGGGGCCAGACGGCGTGTGCCCAGCGTTCTCGCTTCACCCGCCTCAGGCACCCCGCCCAGCCGGGGGCGCTCGCTGGCGGTTCTCAGTCGAAGATTGCGTACAGGTCCTTCATCAGGGCCGCGGGACCGCTCCGCGGGACCGCTTGCGGCTCCACGGCGGCTGGCAGGCCCACGCCGACATAACGTGCCGGGGCCAGCGCGTACTCATGCTCGCGCACAGTCGCCACATCCGCCGAGAAGCAGAAGCCGGACTCGTCTTGGTAGACCAGGTTTGCTTCCTGCGCTGATGCCGTGCCTCGCCAGGCGTGGTACGTGCCAGCGATTTTTGCGAGGTCGGCTTCTGTCAGATTCCGCTCGGTCCGGTCAACCGTCTCGCCCATTCCGCGGGCGTCGATGAAAAGGGTTGTGCCGCGCCGGTCGTCCAGGCGTTTCGCGCCCTGGGGGGACTTGTCTTTGGTCAGGAACCACAGGCAGGCCGGGATCTGGGTCGTCCGGAAGAGTTGGGGCGGCAATGCAACCATGCAGGCGACCAGGTCAGCTTCCACCATCGCCTGGCGGATCTCAGCCTCGACTCTGGGCGAGGAGTGTGAGCCGTTGGCGAGGACGACGGCGGCCGTCCCGCGGTCGGACAGTTTCGAGACGGCGTGCTGGAGCCACGCGAAGTTGGCGTTGTTCCTCGGAGGAACCCCGTACTGCCAACGGACGTCGCTCTCGTCCCGCGCCCAGTCCCTCATGTTGAACGGCGGGTTGGCCATCACGAAGTCGGCCTTGACGTCCGGGTGCTTGTCGTCGGCCAAGGTATCGCCCCAACGGGCGGCCAGGTTGGCGTCGATGCCGTGGATGGCGAGGTTCATCTTGGCCAGGCGCCAGGTGCGCTCGTTGACCTCTTGGCCGTAGACCGCGATGTCGGCCTTGTGGCCGCGGCCCCCGTGTGCCTCGATGAACTTGCTCGCCTGGACGAGCATGCCGCCTGAGCCGCACGCCGGGTCGTACACGCGCCCGTTGTACGGCTCCAGAATCTCCACGATCAGCCGGACCACTGATTGAGGGGTGTAGAACTCGCCACCCTTCTTGCCCTCCGCGCGCGCGAAGTTGTTGAGGAAGTACTCGTACACGTCGCCCAGCACGACCTGGGCCGGCTTGTCCTCGGTGCTGCCGAAGCGCGCGTCGGTGATGAGGTCGAAGAGTTCGGCCACGCGCTGTTGGCCGGCGTCATCGCGGTTGAAGACCTTGGGGAGAACGCCCGCCAGAGAGGCGTTCTCCCGCATGACCGTGTCCATCGCCTCGTCGAGGAGCTTGCCCACACCCTGGCTCTTAGCGTTCGCGGCGATCCAGGACCAACGGGCGGTCTCCGGTACCCAGAGGACGTGGGCGCCGGTGTACTCGTCGCGGTCCTCCAGGAAGACGCCGATTCGGTCGTCCGAGACGCCGTCCTCGGCAAGCTCCTTGGCGAGCTTGTTCCGGTGCTCGTCGAACGCGTCGGAGACGAACTTTAGGAAGATCAGCCCGAGCATGAACTCCTTGTACTGGGCGGAGTCGACGGAGCCGCGCAGCTTGTCGGCTGCCTTCCAGAGGATCGCCTGGATCTCCTCGGGGGTGGAGGCGCTCAAGTTTCCTCCTGCTCAGTGGACTTCTTCTCGCGCGGTGGCATACGGTGGACGGCTCCTTCCACAAGTCATTGTCCATGACCGAGGTTTGCGGTGTCTCGCGAGCGTTGTACCGTACCGGCGACCTACTGTTTTTCTCATTGTCTTGAACCGGGGGCGGGGCGAAGGTGTCGACTATCGGACTGGCGGCAGCCATCGAGGAGCTGCGCCAAGAGCTGTACGAGGCGCAGCAGCTTGGCGTCAACCAGCAGTTCGCCTTCGGCGTCGAAGAGGCCGAGCTGGAGCTGCAGCTGGAGCTGCGCAATTCTGCCAAGGGGGACGGCAAGCTTTCCTTCGGCGTGGTTGTCGTCGGCGCGGGGGGCGAGCAATCCACCGTCCGTACCCACAAGCTGGTGCTGAAGCTGTCGGTCAAGGACCGGGCCCTCGGAGGCGCGCGCCCCGAGATTGGCGACGACGAGTTCGGGTCGCTGGACGAGGAGTGACGTGGATCGCCGCAGACTGGCGCTGATCCGCAGTGGGGGCACTGGTGAGGGGCGCCTCACCGTCGGCTCCGGCTATTTGATCGCTCCGCGGCTCGTACTGACCGCCCGCCATGTGCTGGAGGACCGCGACACGGGAACACTGTGGCCGGTCATCACCGTACGCGTAGGCCATCACCTCGATGGCGAGACGACGCGCGCGGACGCGGAGCTGCTCTGGGTCCACCCGGATGGACTGGACGTCGCGCTGCTGCGCATCGACCGTAAGATCGATCCGCCCGGCTCCGTCCGCTGGGGCTGCCCAGCGGGCACCGCGCCACTGCCGTACGAGGGCATCGGCTATCCCTGGGCCGCCAAAGGGGAGACCCGGGCCCCGGAGCACCTGCGCGGTGTCCTGCCGGTCCTCTCCGGAGGCAAGGACCGCTACGTCCTCGACCAGGGACCGGCCCCTACCGCCCGTACCGACGGCGGGAACGCCTGGGGCGGGGCCTCGGGCACGGCGATCTTCTGCGGCGGCCACCTCGTCGGCGTCGTGACCGAGGAGGACCACGCCTACGGAGCCCGCCGGCTGATCGCACTGCCGGTGTCCTCCTTCGCCGGGGACGGCGGCTTCGTGTCCCGCGTCGAGGAGCAAACCGGTCGGTCTCCCGAGCTGAGTGCGATCGGCGCGTCCCTGCCCGAGGCCGGGCCCGCCGCCGGGCGCACGCCCGCTGAGCGCGAACTGGAGAAGCTGCTCGCGCCGTTGTTCTCGCACCCCGGCGTCCGTGTCGATCACGCCCGTGCCCTGGCGCGCGAACTGGGCTACGAGGCCCAGGGGTATGAGCCCACCGCTGCCGACCTCGTGGCGCTCCTCATGGCGCATCCCCGGGCGCTCGCGTCTCTCGGCGAAGCCCTCGCGAGCAGCGCGCAGGGGACGGCCCGCGCCGCTCTGACTCGTCTGTTCTCGTGGGCCAGGGCACTCGACTGCGGGTCGCTGCTCTCCGTGAACGAGTACGACGCCCTGATCGGCCTGCTGCGCCGGGTCTGCGAGAAGCAGCCGGCGCTGCTGCCCCGAACAGCCGGTGAGGCGCTGCGGTACGTCGTACTTCCGGAGATCCTCACCCATCCGCAGCTCAGCGCGGACGATGTCTGCGGCGTGGTCGAGGGCTTGGAGGATCTGTCCGACGGTGTGAGCGGTCCCGAGGACGCCCCGCCGGTGCCGGCGCTACTGCGGCTCGTCGAGTACGTGGCGGCGGCCGCGGGCGACGGGCTGGGCGACGACCTGCGCGAGTGGTCGGGGAAGACCGCCCGGCGGCTCGGTATCCACGCCGGGGCCTTGGGCGAGCGGCGTGCGGACGCCGCCCAGTGGGCGAAGCGCGCAGCGTCGCCGGTGTCGCGGGTCGTGATGGAGTTGGCACACGACCCCGCCGCGGGAGACAACCGGTACCGGGTCCGGATTCTGCTCGTCCGCGACGACGGTTCGTACCGCGTGCTCAAGGAGGCGGAGTCGGAGCCCAAGACCCCGCGCGAGGCGGCGAGCACCCTGAGCGAGGCGGTCTTCGCTGCGGCCCAGGAGCCGGGGCAAGGCGACCATGTGCCGTGGGTGACCGTCGTGGTCGACCGGGCGGGGCTCGACTTGACCGTCGACGAATGGGAGCCCGGAGCGCTCGACGACATTCTTCCGGCGTGGCCGATCGGAGCGGACTATCGCGTCTCCCTGAGCTGCCCGGAACTCAGTGACCAACGGCCGGAACGCGAAGGCGACCAGGAGCGCCGGTGGAAGAACGGACGCGCGTCGGTGCTCGTCACCGGCCGGACGTCCGGCGACGCCAGGCAGCTCGTGAATCTGCTGAAGACTGAGCATCGTGATACCGCGCGGGTGGTTCTCCACGGCCCCGCCAACGAGCGTCGGTCCTGGTTGCTGAAATGTCTCGTCCTGGGCGTCCCGGTCGTGCTGTGGGACCGTGAGGCCATTGGCTACGAGGACGCAGGGAGACTGGAGATCCTGGCTCCCGCCGGCGACCTGGAGGGACTTCCCGAGCGGGTCCGGGGCTTCCGGAGCGACTCGGCGGCTTGCCCGGCGGAGCGGCGGGCACGGCCCTCCCTCGTGTGGGAACCGGAAGGTCGTCTCCCGCAGACTGAGTCGCTTCAACTGAGTGACCCTTGGAGAGGATCGCACGCGTCATGACCACCTCAGAGCCCCTGGCCGGTACAAGCCCTCGGCTTTCATCCTCCGACGGCGGAGGCGACGACTGGTGGCTGTTCCGCGGAGACGGCGAGCGCCGTGAGGTACCGTTCCCCGCTGCACCCCCGTGGCGCCGGTTCGACCGGCAGGAGACCGTGACCGGTGACAGGGTTCCGTACCCGCGGCCCTACCTCATCGGCCCCGACGAGGTGGAGGTGGTGAACGCGGCACTCCACCTGCGCCGGCCCCTCCTGGTGACCGGGCAGCCTGGCACGGGCAAGTCCTCGTTGGCCCACGCCATCGCTCACGAACTCGCGCTCGGCCGTGTCCTGCAGTGGCCGGTGAACAGCCGCTCAACTCTTCAGGATGCCCTTTACCTCTATGACGCCGTCGGCCGGCTGCGCGAGGCGACCCTGCGGCGCGACGCGGACGGCACCGAACCGGACATCGGCCAGTACATCCGGCTCGGCCCTCTGGGCAACGCGCTTGTGCCCCGGGAGCGCCCCCGCGTGCTGCTCATCGACGAGCTGGACAAGGGTGACGTCGACCTACCCAACGACCTGCTGACCGTCTTCGAGGAGGGTGAGTTCGCCATCTCCGAACTCACCCGGCTGCCCGCGAGCCACGCACCGGTACACGTTCGAACCGACGACCTGGATGAGACCGCCCCGGTCACGCGTGGCCGCGTCCGCTGCCGTGAGTTCCCGGTTGTAGTCATCACCAGCAACGGCGAACGGGAATTCCCGCCCGCCTTCCTGCGGCGCTGCGTTCGCCTCGATCTCCCCGAGCCCAACGAGCGGCGGCTTCGGGAGATCGTCGCCGCGCACCTCGGTCCCGACGCCCTGGACGACACCGACGACCTGCTGCGGGAGTTCCTCGAACGCCGCGCCGAGGGCGAACTGGCCACCGATCAGCTGCTCAACGCCGTCTTCCTCCGCAAGGGTGGCGTGAACCTCGACGCGGCTTCCCTCCTGCAGGGCGTCCTGCACCGTCTCGGCGGAGCCGTGTGACGCCGTGATCTCGCGCGTGACGAAGGTCCTGGCCGAGAGCGGGGTGGAGCTCTCTCTGGAGGAACTCCTCGACGCCATGTGGCTCGCCGGAAAGCTGCCTCGGGACTCCGGGCCCCTGGTGCGCTCCGCCGGCGTGGCCGCTGCGAGCTCGGAGCGGCACGGCGAGCCCCACCACGACGGGTCGACGGTGGCGGCGCCGGAGACCGCGGAGCCCGCACCAGAGCCGACCGCTGCGGAGTCCACGAAGAAGCGGTCCGCGCGCCCGCTTCTGGCCTCGGCGCAGCCCAGTCCCGACGAAGACGCGCCAGCGCTCGCGGGCCTGTCACCGGCGTTCGCAGTCCGCGCCCCGGACAGCAGCACCCTCGGCGCCGGGCAGCTCCGGCTCGGCAAGTCCCTCCGGCCGCTGCGGCAGCGCTTCCCCGACCGGCGCCAGCAGGAACTCGACGTCACACGAACCGTCGCTGCCATCGCTGAGACGGGCGTGCCCGAGACCGTCGCCCGTGCGGTGCGCACCCGCTGGCTGTCCCTGGCCCTCGTGGTTGACGACGGCGTCTCCATGGTCCTCTGGCAGCGGCTCGCCGCCGACGTCCGGGTACTGATGGAACGTGCCGGGGCCTTCCGAGACGTGCGTGTGTACGGACTCGACACGCGCAGCGACACTCCGTCTCTGCGGACCACCCCCTACCGCCACCGCGGCCGGCTCTTATCGCCGAAGGTACTGTGCGACCTAACCGGCAACACCCTCGTCCTGGTCGTCAGCGACGGTGTGGGCGAAGCCTGGCGGGACGGCGGGACGGCGGGATGCGCCGGGTGACGGACCGCTGGGGACGTTGCGGTCCCATCGCGATCGTCCAGGCACTGCCGTCCCGGCTCTGGGCGAGCACCGGCATCGGCGCACGGCGCTGGCAGGTCACCACCCATCGCCGCGGCGGCCCCACCCGCGCCTGGCACGTCACCGACCCTGACCTGCCGCCCGACCTGGTCCGCTTCGACTCCGTACCCGTCCCGGTCCTCGCGCCGACCCCTGCGGCCGTCGCCGACTGGGCGTGGCTCGTCGCCTCACCCGGCGGCACAGCGCTCCTCCCGCTGTGGGACGCCGGCCGTCCCGGCTCCAGCCGGACCGTCGCCGACGCCCGGGACGGCGACGCCGCCGAAGCGGTACTCCGCTTCAGGGAGGCCGCGTCCGCCGAGGCGTATCGGCTCGCGGCCCACGTGGCGGCCGTCGCCCCCGTCACGCCGCCCGTGATGCGCCTGGTGCAGGCCGCCCTCGGGCCACCGACAGACATCGGACACCTCATGGAGGTGTTCCTAGGGGGCTTGATGCACGAGCTCGACGCCGACGGTGCGGACCGGCTGCCGCACCATCGGGGGTACGACTTCACAGACGGCGCCCGGCGCGTTCTCCTCAGCGCCGTCTCCCCGAGGGAATTGCTGCGCACCGCCGAAGCTGTGACGCAGCGCATTGAGGCCGCCGTCGGCCGCGCCCCGGTCTTCCCGGCGTGGGTCGGGCACCCGGACGGCGCGGCCGTCATCGACGACACCGGGCGCTCCTTCGGCTGGCTACGGGAGCAGGCGCTAACGCGGCTCGGCATCCCGTCCGCCGATGCAAGGCCGGTGGCGCCCATGCCGAAAACCCGTGTCCCCGGGGGCGAGACCGGGGATTCCACCGAGCCCCGGGACTCCGCAGCCGCCGGGACTGATGAGGCGTACGACGACGCGCCGGGTGAGACCCCGCCAGCCGGCTGGGTGGAGCTCCTGCCGGAGGACCCGGTACGGTTCGGTCGATTCCGGCTCCGTGCACGCAGTGCCCACGGTTGGCCTCACCTGACGATGTACCTGGCCGAGGACGATGACGGCACCGTCGCCACGGTCCGGGCGCCGGTCATGCTGCATACCCGCGACCCGGGAACCGCGCGGGACCTCGTCCGGACGGAAGCCGAGTGCCTGACGCGGATGCAGGGCACGCATGCCCCCGCACTCCTCGGTGTGGCGGCGCCCACCACAGGGGAGCTGCCGTGGGTCGCGGCGAGCTGCGTCCACCGCCGCGCAGACGCCCCGTCCTCACCGCCCGCACCGAACCTGCGCGCCGTCCTCGACGAACACGGGGGAACGGTCCCGGAGGAGCTTTTCTTGCGGATCGGGCTGGGCCTCACGGAGGCCGTTGCCTTCGCCCACTCTCGGGGGCTCGTGCACGGCTCGCTCTCACCCCTGGCCGTTCTCGTGACCGACCGCGACGTCCGGCTGGTCGGCTGGGCGACCGCGACGATCGACGGAGTCGACAGTGCTCACCGCGACGTGCTGCCCCTCAGCGACACCTACCTGGAGGCGGACGACGACGGGCGGTCGCTCACGCCGCAGAGCGATGTGTACGCCGTCGGTGCGCTGCTGCTGGCCTTCCTCTCGGGACGGTGGAGCGACCCCAGGGCCGACAACTCGGGACATGGTCCCTTGACCAACCCCGGGATCGGCCCGGTGCTCCTGCGGACTCTTTGGCGTTGCTTGGAGCATGACCCCGCCCGCAGACCCTCCGCCGCCGCCCTGGCCGAGGCGTTCGCCCTTGCGTCCGGAGGCCCGACGGCCGACCGAGCGTCGGAGGAGGTCGTCACTGAGGACGTCCGGCGGGTTCGGGATCTGGCGGGGCGGGACATCGGCACCTACGGGCTGGAATTCGCCCGTCTTCTCCTGACGTTCTCGAACCAACTGGCCTCCGTGGGGCAGCGGGAGGAGTCGCTCGCTGCGGCCCTGGAGAGCGTGGAGGTGTACCGAGAGCTGCTGTCGGTAGGGGGTAACTCCGCCTCCGTCCCCTTCTCGTCTGGTCTCGCCGAGGCCCTCAGTAATCTTTCCGTGCGACTGGGCGAAGCCGGCCGGGCGGGGGAGAGTCTCGACGCGGTCTCCGAAGCGGAGACGCTGTACCGGGAGCTGAGGCGCCGGGACTTCGGCGTCTTCGGCGCGGGCCACGCCATGACCCTGAACAACCAGTCCAACCGCCTGGCGGAGGCAGGTCGGTACCGTGAGGCACTCCAGGCTATCGAGGAGGCTGTTCTCATCGGGCGCCGAAGGGCCGAGCTGGGTGAGCCGGCGGTCGGGGGCGATCTGGCGAGGAGTCTCACGAACCTGGGCAGCCGCCTGGGCGACCTGGGACGGCAGGGCGAGGCTCGGACGGCCGTCGCCGAGGCTACCCAGATCTACGGTGCCCTGCCTCCGGAGGAGGCGCGGCGCGTCTGGACGGACCACGCCATGAGCCTGATCAATTTCGCCGTCCTGCTCGGCGACGAGGGACGTCACGACGACGCCCTGAGTGTGGTTGACGCGAGCTTCGCCGTGCTGGACCAGTACGGAGACGAACGGTCGCGGGCTGCGTTCGAGATTCAGGAGTGGTCCCGGCGCATCAGGAGCTGGCTGGAGGGCCCCGCCGCGCGGGCACCCGGTCAGTAGTCGGCAGCCCGGCGGAGAAGTTGGTGACCAGGTGTGTGCTCGATGCGCCACGGTCCGATGCCTGCACCGCCCCGGGCTGGCGCTCATCTAGCACCTGGCGCAGCGAATCGGCACCCGGCTAGTCAGTACCACTGCGCCCCGGTCAGCCCGGGCCCATGGCTCCCGAAAAGGCATCGAGAGCTCGCATCCCTAGTTGCCCCGGCGTGGGCTGATGGCTGACTGGTTCTGGGGACAAAAGACGAGAACGGCGGGGCCGCGCGTAGCGCGCTGGCTGCACGACGACGCCCCGCCGCAGCAAGCCGGCGGGGCGTCGTCGTATCAGGTCCCCGTCTACGCAGGACCCCCCGCCGGAGCATCATTCCTTTCGAATGTCTGTTCCGAAAAAGGGGTGTGTCTCAACCCATGTAGCCCCAACGGCGATTGCCGCGCAGCCCATCGGTCGTGGGGCCCATGCCGCTCTGGGTATTTGGTCTGCAGATCGATCCGTTCGGCTCCGACGCCACGCCTGCACCCCGGGGCGCGACAGAACGGCAGCGACGCCGCAGTTCCCGGTCTCCGACTGCCGGCCAGGCACGAGGGTTGGTCACCGCGGCCCTTGGCGCAGGTCGTTGAGGGCGACTTCGAGCAGGTGGTAGCGCACGCGTTCTTGTTCGAGTCGCACGTTGGGGCCGAACTCGCCGTCCGCGAGGCTGGCGTAGACGTCGGCTTCGTCCGGGGTGAGCGTGCCGAGAGGCTGGTGGGTGGGAGCGTCCTCCTTCACCCATTGGCCGCGGTGCTCCAGGAGAGTGCTCCGGTCCATCAGGATGGACTGCGTGTGCGGGAAGGCCCGATGCAGCCGGTCGAGGATGGTGAAACCGTGAGTGTCCAGGTCGCCCCAGTACACGAGACGTACATCGTGCAGCCAGGTCAGGGCGGACAGTTGGGTGACGGCGTAGCCGCCGCCGTGGATCACGATGCTGTGGGGTTGGTCGGGGAAGGCGAGGTAGGTGGTTTCGTTCTCGATGACGAACACGGTCGTGATGCCGGGCGGCGGTGCGGTGAACTCATCCGCGCGGACCCTGAGTTCGCTGAAGCCCGCCAGCGACTCGCCGCCGAGCAGCCGGAATCGCAGGTAGGCGGGCTTGCGCAGGAAACGGAAGCGGGCGGCGAAGTCAGTGCGCGCGGCCTCGGCGTCGATGCGGTCGTCGGGAAGGCACTGTTCGAGCAGGGGGGTCAGGATGGCGCGGTGGCGTTCGATGAACTTGGTGTCCACCCCAGGTACGTCGAGCTGGCGCAGGTAGACGGCTGGGCCACGGTAGTCGGTGATCCAGCGGATCGTGTCCTCCAGGCGGTGCCAGTCGGCCTCCCGCTGGAGGACCTGCATGGGGTGGGCAACCATCCAGTCGATGAGAGCGGGCAGCCTTTCCTGGGTGGAGGCCAGCACGGCTTGGTAGCGGGCGACCGTGGGGGCGACGCCGAGTAGGCGCCAGAGGTCGTCGCGGTCGTCGATCCAGACGCGGTCGGGGATGTTGTTCACGCCGGCCAGGCGCCCGCCGAGCCGGCGGCATTCGATGCGCAGGTGCCGGTGCGCGCTGGGCGCCCACGATTCGGTCCAGGCGAGGACGTCGTCGTAGTGGCGGGTGATGTCGCCAGCTTTCGGGCCGCGCAGGGGAATCTCGACGGGTTCCCAGGGTGCCCCGTCGGCGAGTTGGGTGAGGTAGGTACCCGTGTTCCAGCGTTTGCGGAGGCGCTCGAGGACGGCCTGCGGCGTGGTCCAGTTGGAACTTTGCTGCGTCGTCATCTCAGCCTCCCTGCCCAGCGGCGGGCTGCAGGCCGGCCAGGGTGTGGGCGAGGCGTTCTTGGCGGTACTGGGCGATGGTCAGGGTGCGTAGGCGGGAGTGGTGTCCGCTGGGGTTGTCGACGAAACCGACGGCGGACACGTAGGGCTCGATTACGTGGATCTTCTGCAGCGGGGTGACGATGAGGAGTTGCAGGCCTAGGCGCTTGAAGAGGTCCAGGGCGAAGCGGGCGGATTCCTCCGAGCCGCGTCCGAAGGCTTCGTCGATGACCACGAAGCGGAAGGTACGACTCCTGCTGTGGGTGGTGTCGAGCTTGAACTGGTAGGCGAGAGAGGCGGCCAGGATGGTGTACGCGAGCTTCTCCTTCTGTCCGCCGGACTTGCCGCCGGAGTCGGAGTACACCTCGTACTCGGAGTCGTTCTCGCGGCGTCGTTCACTGGCGCTGAAGACGAACCAGTACCGCACGTCGGTGACGCGCTTGGTCCAGCCGCGGTCGCTGTCCGCGTGGCCTTCGCGACCCTTGAAGCGTTCGATTAGGTGCTGGACCTGGTGGAACTTCTCCTCGGAGTACAGGTCGGAGTCGTCGCCGGATAGGACGTCGTCGGTACAGGCGCGCAGTTCCGCGGTGAACTCCCGGATCTCGGTGTTGGGCGTCTGCTCGGGCTTGAGCATGATGTAGCGGCCCGGGTTGTAGTCAATGCCGGCCAGCGACTCGTTGATGGTAGTGATGCGGTCGCCGATCTCGTCGGCCCAGATGTTCAACTGCGCGTGGAACCCGGCGATTTCGCGGATCACGTTGGTCTTCAAGTAGGTGCGGAACTGGTTCTGGAAGCGCGGTAGGTCGTCGGCGACGAGCTGCTGGTGCAGGGCACGGTAGCCGGGGGCGGAGGCAACGGAGGCGTCGAGTTCGCTGGTCTCGACATGATAGGTAGTGCGGAAGGAGCTCATCTGGGCGGCGATCGTCTGGGCGAGGCGGGTCTGCTCCTTGGCCCAGCGGTGCTTGTGCGCCGTCATCTCCTCGCGCAGCCGGGTTTCGGTTTGCACGCACTCCTGCGCGGTCCGGCACGCCAGGCGGGCGGTGGTCAAGCGCTGTTCGAGGGCCGGAAAGTGCGCCTGTGCAGCGCCGGCGACCGGTTCGTCGAGTACCGCGCGGGCCTCGTCGCGGGCGCGTTCAGCGGCGTCACGCTCGCCGTCGACCCGTCCCCAGCGCTGGCTGGCCTTCTCGTAGGCGGCTCCCTGTTCGGTGATTTCGTCGGCGATCTCGGTGAGACGGCGGGTGAGTTCGTCCAGGTCGTCGGAGGCGGCTTGCAGGCGCTGCTTCTCCGCGGTCAGCTCTGTGATGCGCCGTACCGCGGACGGCCAGTCGATCTCGCTGTAGTCCAACATCGCCGTCAGCCGGTCGAGGACCTTGTCACGGCTGATGGCGTCCTCGTAGGCGGCTCCCAGCCCGCGTTTCTTCTTCTCCATCTCGCGCTGGGCGCCATGGACCCGTCCCGCCTGATCCAGGAGGGCATCGATCTTCGCCTGGTTCGTCCAGCCGAGCACATACGTGCTGCGGTCGTCGATGCGGGTGGTGTCGTTCTTCTCGTGGCGGCCCCACACCCCCTTGATCAACCCCTGTGCGGTGATGGCTAGTTCGGCGTACCGGAAGTCCTCCATCGTCGGCACGCAGGCGTGGGAGGCACGGCGTTCGAGCTCGCCGGCCAGCCACGGGGCGAACGGCGAGTCCTCGCGCACTTCGAGCTTGGTGAACAGCGCCGTGGACGCACCGGTGGGCAGGCGCCGCGGCGGGAGCTTGTCCGGGACGCGGAAGTAGACCAGCTTCGTCCCCAGGTGGTGGTCGTTGATCCAGTCGGAGACGCGAGCGTACTGATCGCCGGGGACCAGGAGGGACACGGCGAAGCCGCGCAGCAGCCGCTCGGCGGCTCCGGCCCACGCCTGTTCCTCGTCTCGGACCTGAATGAGTTCGCCAGCGAAGGGCAGGGCACTGTCCTCGATGCCGAGTTCGCGGCTCAGGCGGGCGCGTACCTCCAGCTGCTTGCGGGGGATGTTGCTGCGGCGCGAGCGCAGACTGATCAGGTCTGCGTTCAGGTCTTCGGCCCGCTGCTTCAGCTGTGCGGCCTCGACTGCGAGCGTCTCCAGGGCAGTGCGCGTCTCCTGTGTCGTCGCGGCGACGTCGTGCTGGGCCCGGGCGATCTCCTCAAGGCGGTCGGTGAACTGCGCCTTATCGGTGACCGGGGCCAGCTCTGCCTGCTCCAGCAGGGTTGCGTGCTGGCGGGCGCGCTTCTCCTGAGCGGCGCGCTGCTGCTCCGTCTCCTCGATCTGGCGCTCCAGTTCGCCTAGGCGCCCGCCGCCCAGGCCCTCACGCTGCATTTCCCACCGGCGTTCCTGGTCCCGCAGCCGCTCCAGCTCGTCCTTCGCGGTCTTCTTCTCGCCCTCCAGGCGGGCGAGCATCCGCTCCGCCTCGGCGCGCTGGGCTTCGTGCAGCATCGACGTGCGCTGGGCGATGAAGTACCGCAGGGCGGCCTGGTGGGCGTCGGCCTCCTCGATGCGTGCGGCCAGGCCCTCGTAGGCGTCGCAGTCCTCAAGCAGCGGGGTGAGGGCCTCGATCTGAGCACGGGCCCGCTGAACGGAGTTGTAGGTGGTAGTCAGAGTGTCGAAGTGGCTCACGATGTTGTCCGTCATCGCCGCCGCATCGAACGGTTCGAGCATGTGACTGCGCACGAACTCGTCCAGGCTGCCCACCGACTTCATCGACACCGTCTGATGGAAGAGCTCCAGCGCCTGTTCGGACTCGATGCCCATCCGGCGCCGGAAATCCTTGCTGTATGGCGGGAACGTCTTGTGGACGCGGACATCGCCCGCTTCGAGACGCTTCTTCAGCGCCCTCACCTCGGTGCCGAAGTCAGCGAAGTCTCCGGCGACGGACAGCGCCCGGTCGGCGACGAGGAACAGCCGCTCGGGGCTGGTGGCGTTCCCGTCGGCCAGCCAGAACACCTGCCCCAGCGTGATGGTCGCCGCCAGCGCTGGGTTCGTGAACACGCCCAAAATGACGGAGTAGCTGCCCGGCTTGCGCAGCGCCACCGGCTTGGTCGTCCCGGTGGTCTCGTTGCGTTCGGACTTGTAGTGGCCCAGCACGTAAGAGCGCAGGCTGCGCTCGCCGCTCTCCGCACCGGCCGCCTTGTTGTAGGCGATCTTGCGGGCGGGCATGAACAGCGTGGTAATCGCATCCACCAGGGTGGACTTTCCGGAACCGATGTCACCGGTCAGCAGGGCGTTGGCGCCGCCGAGGCCGAACGACCACACATGCTTGTCGAACGTGCCCCAGTTGTAGACCTCCAGACGCTCCAGCCGGAATCCTGCCGCAGCCAGGTCGGTGGAGGCACTCGTGTCGGCAGGGCCGGGCTGGGCGGGGATCACTGCTGCGTCTCCTGGGGGGTGTGGGTGGCCGCGTACTGGGCCAGGTTCGTGTCGAAGTCGGCGAGCCACTGCCCGTCAACGAAGGCTTTTATGATCCGCTGCACCTCGAACAGCTGCTCCTGCCCGCGAGCGCGGCGCAGGAACTGCAGGTCCACCACCTTGTTGATGTGGCCGTCGATCTGGTCGACCAGGCGTGCCTCGTTGCTGCCGGCCGGGAGGAACATGCGGATCATCTCGACAATCTCGTCCCGGGTGATCATCAGGCGGGTGCCGTCGGCGCCCGCGTCGAACTCGGCAAGCCGCTTGCGCAGCAGCACGACCATCAGACTGACGGGGTAGGACAGCGAGCGGCGGGGCATCAGCCGCGGCGGCGCCATGCGGGGATCGCGGACATCGTCCTCGTCGTCGGGTTTCGACTGGAGGAAGGCGTAGCCCTCCATCTCGTCGATCACCACGCGCAGCCCCATGACGTTGACATAGTCCTTCACGCCGCCACTGTGGTGCAGCAGCGCGTCCCACGCCCGCTCGTGCTGGTCGCGGAAGACCGGGCCCTTGAGTAGCTGGTTGACCGGCAGCGAGAGGGAGTACGGCTGCTGCGGGGTGGGGGTGGCAGGTGTGGTCATCGCCCCTCCTTCGGGCTGGATACCCAGGCGATACCGGGGCTGGTGCGAGCAAAGGTGACCACGGGCACGGTGGCGACCTGCTGGACGTCGTCCTCGCCGATCCACGTGATCTCTTCTTGGCGGTGGTCGTCGAACACGGTGGTGAACCCGTCGTCCGGTAGTGCGAAGTAGGCGACCAGTTCGGCAAGCCCCTGCTCCAGGGGGTGCTCGCGCAGCGTCTCGGCCAAGGACACCTGCGTGCGCAAGCCCAGGGCGTGGTGCACCGCGGCCGTGAGCCGGGCGGGATCCACATACACCGCCTCGAACAAGGCGTCGGCGGCGAACTCCTCGTCCCCCGCCTCGATGCCGGTGCTGTCGATCGGCGCCTTGACCACCGGCGTATACAAGGGCCGCTCCATCGGCAGGGCGATGGCCGGGGCTGCCGCATCGATCTCGGCGACCAGATTCACGCCCGGCACGTCGCGCAGGGCCAGGGCCTGCGTCTCGATCGCGCGCACCAGTTCCAGGACGCGGCGGTCTTCCGAGCGCACCTGGTCGTCCAGGAATCGGCGGAGCTGATCCGACAGCTGCCGCACCGTGGCCTGGGTGCGTTCGGCGGCCTCCAGCCAGTCCCGGGGCATGCGACGCATGCGCGGGTCAGGCTCGTCGATGGCTTCCATGGACTCAACCTCGGCCAGCAGCGTCTTGAGTTCGTCCTGACGGCTCGGGGCGAGCAGGAAGTCGTAGAACGCCTGAAAGGTCCGTCCCTGGTCCGACTCTGCGATGCTCTCGCGGCTGCCTAGTACCTCATCCAGGAGTTCGCCCTTAGCCCCGTCCCACGCGGCGATCTTGCTCCGCAGGTCCCGGTCCAAGTCTCGGAAGTTCGCCTCAACCTCGCGGAAGTCGGCCAGCAGCCCATGCGCCGTCGTCGTCACTTGCTGGTAGCGGTCCCGCAGCGCCGCGCTGTCCAGGACGTCTACCTCGCCGGCCTCAACACGCTCGATTTCCTGATCGATTTCATGCCGTCGCCGGGTGAGCTCGGCCAGTCGCGCCTCGGGGTCGGTTTCGGTGCCGAACGTCATCTGCCGCAGCAGATCGAAGATCGTATTCAGGCGCGACTCCGTACCGACGAACGGACGCTCTTCCAGCGACCGGACCCACGCGATCGCCTTCTCGACCGCGGCCGTGGCGTCGTAGTGCGGCTCGTCCGAATCCGCCGGGTAATACTTGCGCAGCCAGGCGTTCCCCGGTGCCGACCAGACATCCAGATACGCCTTCGCGGACTTGGGAAACGTGCCCTGCCCGAGCCGGTCATTGAGGGCGAACAACTCATCGTCCAGACGTTCGACAAGCTCCGCACCGACAATCGAGCGCGCTCCCTGCTCGACGAACACCTTGTTGAAGAAGCTCAACATCAGTGCCGCATTGTCGGCCTTCAGCAGCCGCCAAGCAGCGCTCTGCTTCCGCAGGGCGACCAGACGGTCGTAGTCCAACTCCATACATCCCGCCCTCTCACTACCCCAGCAAGTACGACCGCAGTTCCCGCCAACAACGACAATGCACGCCCCACTCGGTCGGCACTCATGCCCGCACAGCCGCGCATGGGCATTCCGCGCCGGCCACAAGGAACCGTAGAGGTCACCACTGACAACGGGACTCGGCCCGAGCCGATGACGGGATAGGCCAGGCTGCCTCGGGGAGGGAAGACGGCAGGCAAGAGGCCGGATACATCCGGATTCTGGATCGTTCCCGTTCCTCGCCCTTGCGACCATTCCCGAACACTATTTCGAGTCCCGGTCGGGGATTTTGGCTCGCCTACCGGTCCGCCGGCGCCCTGCCCCATCCGGGCGGACGCGAGGCCGCGCCATCGCATCTTGGTCCCGTCCAGTGAGAGCTGGGTCGTGCTGCTGTCGACAGATCGGGTCGCCGGAAGCGCGACAGATTACCTCAAGATCAGAAGAACCCGTGATCCGGTTGGGTTTTCTGTCGGAATTCCAGTCGTTGTTTCCCTGTGACAGCCATGACGGCGCAAATGCAGGGAGGGCCTCGCGGATGAACGGGCAGATAGATCAACGGATGATGCTGCTCATGCTCGTTGGTTGCGGGACTGTGTATGTCGCCTTCGAGCATCCGTCGTTCGGCACCGCCCTCGTCGTCGGTGTCGCCGTGGTGACACTGCTCCACCTCCTGATGCGGGGGCGCTGACCCGCGTGCCGCTCAACTTCGATGGCACGCGCTCAGGGTTCTCGACAGCCGCCCTTGTTCGCAGCCCAGAACAGCTAACCGGAGCAGAGCAAACCCCGTCGACCACCGCTCAACCGGGCCCATCCCCGTACGCGGAGACCCCCGCCGGATCAAGCCGACGGGGGTCCACATCGGTCACACCTGTCACGCGCGTGTCACCAACAGCGTCGACGCTCCGGAACCACAAGGCCCTGACCAGGCCAAACGCTCCCGACTTGGACCACGTGGACGCCAGAAGACGGTTCCGACTACCTGTGCCATGTGGTACCGCGGCCCGCTCGCTAGCACCACGCACCACTCATCAAGATCCGGACCAGGTGCGGACCGACTCAGCCTGGCACTCGATGTTCCCGCTCTTCGTCGCAGGTCAGGAGCGAGGTCAGGCGTGTACCACCAGCAGACGAAGAACCTGCTGGGCGTTCCGGACACCTGTACAGCCGGCTTCACTCAGCGCCTTGAACTCTCAACGCCCCACCGTACTCACGGAGCCAGCAGGGCGTCTGACCAGCGATGCAGAGCACCTGACGGCCCATCAGAACGAGAGTCAAATGAGCGTCACGAGCGTCATTTCAGCGTCAAGATATCGCCCGTAACGCCCACACCACACATAATGCGCACGCGCAAAACCGCAGGTCAGGCGCCCTTTGCCGCTTTCTCAAGGATCACGACGCACTCAACGTGATGCGTCATGGGAAACATTTCCAGCCTCAGTGTGCGGTTCGCCCGCAGGCGGAAGGCGCACAAGCTCTGGTCAGCGAAGTGTCGCGACGTATCTCGAATTCATACCTGAGTGAACGAGATGTGCGTCCGTCGCGGCGAGCCCTTGGGCGTGAATCCGGCGGTATGGAGGTGGCTATACCGTGGTGTGCAGATCGCCGCGTTCGAGCGCTGCGCGCAGCACGTGGGAGCACTTCTGAGGCAACAGGTTCACGTCGGCGATGGTTTCGGTGGTGAGGGGGATCGTCGAGGATGTACTCGCCGCGGTCGTCCCGCTGGAACTCGGGGCCGGTCTTGTCGTCGAAGTTCCAACGCGTGATGCTGGCGAGGTAGAAGTACCTCGGTTTCACCCTTGGGGTTCTCCAGCTGGTGGAACAGGCGCATGATCTCGGCCGCGCCTGCGATCTCCTCGTGGACCTCGCGCAGGAGTGCGTCCTCGCGGGTGGCGTCGCTGTCCTCGACGCCGCCGCCGATGATCACCCAGTAGGGGTCGGTGCCGGGGCGGATGCGCTTCATCAGGAGCAGGGTGTTGTCCGGGGTGCCATTGACCAGCAGGAGTTCTTCCCGGTGGGCGGTCGAGCCTTGCATCGGGACGAAACCGCAGATCCGCGCCGACTCGCTCTCCAGGTAGTCGCCGTGCTCGCCGGTGACCCGGATGAAGGCGACCGAGCGGGTCAGGCCCCGCATCCGCAGCGGCACCACAAGCCGGCCGCCCTGCTTGAGCTGCGAGGTCCAGGCCGGGGGATGTCCCAGGCCCCGGCAGTCACCATGACGACATCGACCTCACCGAGGCCCGGGAGGGGTTCGGCCGCGTCGACGGTGACGACGTGGACCCTGCCGTAGCCGTGCTCGTCCAGGAGCCGACGAGCGCGGTGGGTCACCGGCGCGGATACTTGCTACTGGAGTGGATCCGCCAGGCCGAACACGACGCACCAAAACCGATGCAGGGCTTCGCCGACTCCCTCCGCCAGTACCTCGACGCCGTCACCGCCGGCCTCACCCTCCCGTGGAGTTCCGGCGTCGTCGAAGGACACGTGAACCGGGTGAAAACGCTCAAGCGAGCGATGTATGGCCGGGCCTCGTTCGAACTCCTACGGACCCGCATCCTCACCCAGCAATGAGCTTCCGGTATTGCTTCGGTCATCCACCTGAACGTCCAGATGCGGCCACATCATGGCCAGACGCTTCAACTGGCCCTCCACCGACACCCCCAGCGAACGCAGTGGGTCGCTCGGTCTGAAGTGGACGAGTGTCCCGGTTGTGCCGTCGGGCTCGACAGACTCCAGGTCAGTAGCCGGGATGCCGCGCTCGTAGCGTTGGGTCCAGGCCCCATTGAGCCGGCGGTTGGTATGCACGAGCCATTCGCTGAGCGCGGCAACCACGGACATGCCCCGACGCGGATGGCCGTCCTGAAGCAGTTCCGCTTCCGGAAAGTCGAAGAACCGAAGATCCTTTGATGCCATGACCGGCTTCTTGACGATCTGGCCGTGCTCGTCCGTACGGGTATCAGTGCCCCGCCCGTCATCCGCCACGGACAAAGAGCCATCCGGATAGAGGGTGACGAGGCAGCGTCCACCGCCCCGGCTGGATGCTTCGTCGGCGGCGTATACAAGCACCTCAAGGAGAAGATGCCACGGGCCACCTGGCGCGAACTTCTCCGGAGCTTGTCGGATAGATGCCAGATGGTCCAAATCGACGACGCTAGACCAATCGTGCGTGGTGTTGGCCAAGGAACCCCTAGAAACCTCCATCAGGCAAGTATCCAGTCAGCTCGTGCTGGCCTCGCCGGCAGCCCCACCAAAAACGGCCGCTCACGAAACTGCGGCCAGAGCCGATTTCAAAGATCCCCATCAGGGCACGGTGCACCCGGTCAAGAGGGCCCTGCTGACCGGCAGTAGACAGGGATCTGGTTCATCGTTGCACCGTGGGTCGCGCCACCACGAAGAACGGGCCACCCCAGCGAGACAACGCGCGACCTGCGGATGCGGGACGGCTGGCCGCCCGTCAGGGAGGCCAGCCGTATAGGAGATCCGGCCGCAGCGGACGGCATACTCAGGTGCACCAGAGCGATGAGTCACGCTGAGATCCGGACTTACGGCGGCTACTTTCAGTCGATGCACAAGAAGCGGTGCGTAATCAGCCGAGGTGAAGTCGACCATGGCTCCGTGAAGATCTTCCAGCGCTCCCCGTGGCGAGCACAGGCACTCGTCGGGACCCTGGCTGCTGCCGCAGTCCTGACCGGGTGTGCCACACAGTCCCCTCCGGGCCACGACGACCGGCTCTCCAAGGCAGCCGGCCTGGCGCGGATCACCCTGGTCTGTGCGAAGGACCTGTGGGAGGAGACGAAACCGAAGTCGGGCTTCAACACCGTCAAAGCCACGGTCTCCAACGTCTCCTCCGGCCCGCGGGGAAACCGGGGGCTGGTCCGCGTCACCATGACGGGCACCAACCTCGTCGCGTACCTGAAGGAGCTTGACGAGAACGCGCACCCCTTCGTCGCCAACGGGGACCGGGAGAATACTGCGTCCTCACGACGCGTCTACGACGCCCTGGCACCGAAGATCGACAAGATCAAGGCCGCCCGCAGCGAATCCGACCCCGAGCCGTCGGTCATCATCGACGACACCATCCCCGACAAGCACTAGCCCTCCGGCAAAGGTGGCTCCCGATCAAGGCGGGAGCCACCATGGAAGTGCCAGGCCAGGCCACAGTTCCAGGCGCCCGCCGGGCTGATCAACACGGCCGGGGGCCTGGGTCAGCGCCTACCTTTCGACCACCGCCGAGTTCGTCACCGTCCTCGGACAGACTCACCCGTGGCGAAGGCCTGGTCGGCTGCGGCGATGTCGCGCCCCGTCTGGCCTGCGGTCGCATCCAGCGCGCTCGCGAACGGCTAATCCGGCTTGTCGTAGGCATAGGCGGCGGCCGTGGCAGTGAATTTATCCAAGGACTCGGCGTAGGTCCCGGGGCTTTTTCGGTAGCAGCTGTGGGCGGGGCTCTGCCTCTGCCAATCGGTGACGTCACCAGCCCACTGCTTCTAGGGGGTGTCTCGCCGATCACGTTCTGAGGCAGACGATGATCTGGAAAAAGACGAGGCGTCCTCACGTACATCTGTGCACACTGGCACGCATGTTGATCGACATCTGGCCGCTCAGGGCGCTGTGTGTGCGGTCGCCCCGTCTTGAGTTGCGGCTTCCTTCCGACGAAGAGCTCGCGGCGGTGGCCGAAGTGGCAGCACGAGGCGTGCATGCCCCTGGCGCGCGTCCGTTTCTGACGCCGTGGACGGATCGTCCGCCGGTTGAGCGTGCTCGACACGTCGTGCAGCAGCATTGGAGCCGCTTGGGCTCATGGTCAGCCGAGGCCTGGGCTCTGGACCTCATCGTCTTCTTCGAAGGACAGCCCGTGGGCATCCAGGAGATGCGGGCTGAGAACTTCGGCATCCGACGCGAGATCGTTTCAGGTTCATGGCTGGGGGTTGATCACCAGGGCCAGGGGCTTGGCACCGAGATGCGGGTCGCCCTGCTGCACCTGGCGTTCGTGGAACTTGGCGCAGCGTTCGCCAGGTCGGCGTCCTTCACCGACAATCACGCATCGCTGGCCGTCTCACGAAAGCTCGGCTACGAACCTGACGGCCTGTCTCGCGACGTCCTCGATGGACGCGTCGTCGAGTCTCAGTACTTGCGCCTCTCCCGGCAGGTTTGGAACTCCCAGAAGCATTTGCCCGTGACCGTGAGCGGACTGGCAGACTGTGCGGCCTTCTTCGGTATCGACGATCACGCCACAGACTCGGATCCCGCCAAAGCGTTGTGATCACGAGCGGAGCCAGATGAGGAGTGCGGCGGCCGTGACGGTGCCGAGGTAGACGTACCGACGCTTGATGCCCCTATGGATGTCAAGCCGCCAGGACGTGGGTGGTGGTGCGGGTGATGAGCCGGTGGATCTCGCGTGCGACGTAGCGTTTGAGGCAGCGGAGTGCTTCGCGGCGGGTCTTACCTTCCGAGACGCGCCTGTCGATGTAGCCGCGGGTGCGGTTGTCCCATCGGAGACGGGCCAGCACGATGGTGTAGAAGGCGGAGTTGGCCTGCCGGTTTCCGCCCCGGTTGAGGCGCCGACGCTGGGTTTTCCCGGAGGAGGCTTCGACTGGGCTGACGCCGCAGAGGGCTGCGAACGAGGCCTCGCTGCGGAGGCGTTCGGGGTTGTCACCCGCTGCAATCAGTAGCGTCGCGGCAGTGTCGGGGCCGACGCCGTAGCAGGCCAGGAGTTGCGGATTGTGCTGCGTGATGACGTCTCTGATCCGCGTGGTGAGATCTTCGATCTCCTCGGTGAGATGCTGGATCCGCCGGGCCAGCAGTTTGAGCGTGTGGGCGGCGGCGCCTGCCGTTCCGGAGGCCGAGCTGCCGAGCCCGGCGCAAGCGCGTATCAGTTTGGGGTTGCTCAGGCCGGCCAGAGACTCGCGGAGCTCGGGGTCGGTGGCCACGAGAACGGCCTTGAGAACCTGAGCAGACGCGGCCCAGGGCGTCAAGGTCGTTTGTACAGTCGCGCGCTCCACCTTGACTTCCCGGAACCAAGCCCGCTCCACGGTGTGCGGGGCGACGGCGGACCGGAGCTGGGGAAGTTGTTCAGCGAGGCGCGGATAACTCCCTCACCGAATGCCTACTGATTGTCAACGATCACTTCAATCGCCAACATGCGAAGAAGATGGAAATCTGGGCCCCAATTGCATGCCTCACGACTCGTAGGCAACAATACTTTTGACTCTGAGAAGCGAACGTCATCTTTGGCGTGTACGATCCTATTGCGCAACTGGTACACCCTTTGTACAACTTGCGACGAGAGTGGCCCTTTCTCGTTCTTCGGGTTGATGGGATTAACCCCGGAAATGGGGCCGTTCCTATTGAAGTGGCCCGAGTGATCCAAGCTGAAGAAGTCTTTCAGTTTGGCATCGGATACGCACTCTTCTAGGAGAGTTCGCAGTTGCTCCCCTTCGCTCGCACCGTGGGACCTTTCGACAGAACTGAGAATCTTCATGACTGACGAATCTCTGTGCTCATCGAAATCTACGGAGCGCAGAATGCGGCGGACTTTTCTCACGACTTCCCTTCGGCGCACCGCAGGGAAGTAATGCTCTAGGACTTGATAGAGCGACAGGTAAGTAAGGACCCTCCCATCCCTTGCGGAAAGTTGTTGCGAAGCCGCAAACAGTGCAGCGGCATCCTGGGGAACGGCGATCTTCGGGAATCGCACGTCGCGGTTCGCCGGAATCGCATGCCGGGTGACCGCCAGCCTCTCCAACTTGGGGCGCAGCGAGTACAGGATCCTGTTTCGAACGTTGAGCTCAAAGAGAAAATACTTGGCCAAATCGAGGGCCTTATGGAGAATTTCGTCGCGTTCGAGCCGCGCGTCGAAATGGACCTTCAGTGTAGCAGGCCGGCGGTCCCTGGTTCGATTATCCTCCAGTGGCATTAGGGGTGTACACAGAGGTGAACTCGGGGAAATCTCTACGCATGTGGACCGATCGCGCGAAGTGACGCGAAGCACCGGGTGTATGAGCCTCTTGATCTCATCCTCGAAGTGGGGCGGATCGAATTCATGAGAATGATGGCACGGGTGCACGTCGTAAGTGAAGCGGTCAGCCTAGAACCCCTGAGTGCACCTATCCCATCCATAGAAATGGAGAACTCCACTAATCCAGCTTTCGCGTCCACCCACCCTTCGAATTCATCCATTCTCCCTCCGCCCTGGCTGATCGAATTCAACATCACTCGGGCTGCCTCGACCGGAATGACGCCAACTTCTCGACGCCACGTCACATGATTCAATTCGAAGGTCAAATAGTCGGCATTACTTTCGGCGAATCTCCAGCCATTGGCGCGCTCTATCGCCTTTATTTCGGCGGCTTCAAAATCAGATGGGAATGCCGCCCCGTCCGTCGATGGCATGTTTCCCCCTCACAGCGACACAGATCGTGCGACGGATCATACGGTGCAGTCGAGGGCGGTCGGAGTCCAATTGCGGGATCCACAAGGGATCCCGGATATCCATTCGCTAGCTGGAGGCCCGTCAGGAAGGCTCTCACATCTCGACGACCGGCTGACTGGGGCAGGGGAAGGGGCACCTGTGTTCTAGGGAACAATGTCTGCATGTGCTACGTCAACGGCAACAGCACGGGCTAGCTGGCCATCTTCACTGGCGGAAAACGATGATCGGTCGGACTGCGGGCGTGACGTAGGGCGAGGCACTCATCGTCGGCCCGAAGGCCAGCACTCGCCGCCCGGTGACGGACTGCCCAGACTCCTCACACTTGGAGCGCGGGCAGACCAAGTAGTGGCTGCCATCCCCGGGGCAGCCCCCTCGGCGTCGCTACCAACCTCGCGGGCTCATCCCCGCTGGCACGGGGAGCGGTCCTGGCAGTAATCCCTCAGCGGCCCTTTGACGGGCTCAAGGGGCAGTTGCGTAGAACTGGGGGGGCCGGCAGGACTGCTTGACCAGTGTGATCCATCCTCTTCAAGGGCTGCGTCCTCGACAAGTGGGCCCGCCGAGTTTCGGCGCGCGCACCTTCCGTCGTAATTGTCGGCTACCACTCCGACGGCTCGGCCGCGCCGAGAAAGACACCGTCATGATGAGACCAACCGCCGCACGTGCACTGAGTCCTTTCCAACTTGCTGAAGGTCTAAGTCAGACCACAGGCGACGAGCCGCTGGTCTCCCCGCTGGCCCGCCCGATACTCAAGCGCGTGCCCGCGAGGTAGCCGCCCAGCAGATCCCGAGTCGCCGAAAGATCGTCAACGTGCCTTGTGGACCGCTTCAGCGGGCTGCGACCATCCCGGCATGGACTCGCGAGTAGTCAGGTGGCCGTTGTGATCGATGTGATGCGGGCGTTCACCACCGCCGCATGGGCTTTCCACCGCGGGGCAGACAAGATCGTTCTCGCTGCCGACGAGGGCGAGGCACTGGCGATCAAGGCGTGTCGCCCGGGCTGGCTTGCGCTCAAGGATGGGGCACCGGTCAGCGGGTTCGACCTGGTCAACTCCCCTGGCCTAATCCAGGAGGCCGACTTGGCGGGCCGCACCGTGATTCAAAAGACCACTGCGGGAACGGTTGGGGCCCTGGCGGTTGTCGAGGCAAAATTGGCGCTGTTCGCCAGTTTCGTCGTGGCCGGTGCGACGGCCCGGGCCCTGGCAGACGCCGGCGCCGACTCGGTGACGTTCGTGGCCACCGGCGAGGACGGCCGTGCCGCCGAGGATCTGGTCTGCGCCGAGTACCTGGATCGGCTCCTGGCCGGGGATCGTCTCGACCCCGGCCCCTATCTGCACCGTGCCGCCACCTCCCCAGCCGCGGACGACCTGCGCAGCGGGCGACGCCGCGGTGCTCACCCCACCGATGTGGAGTTGTGTCTGGAGGTCGATCGGTTCGACTTCGCCATGAAGGTCGGGCTCGAGGAAGGGATGGCAGTGCTGCGGCCGCTCCGGACTCGACCAGATGCGGTGTCCGCTGTACACCGCGCACGGTAATTAATGAGCCGTTCCCGCCTCACGCTGACGCGAGGTGGAGGGTGAGGACGGCCTTGACGATGTCGGTGATCCGGGTGGTGCTGCAGCGCAACTTGCGCAGCAGGCGCCAGCCCTTGAGCGTGGCCATGGCCTGCTCGCCCACGGCGCGGATCTTCGCATGCGCGACGTTGACCGCCTGCTTGCCAGCGGAAAGGTTCCGGTGCTTGCTGCGGAAAGGGACGACCACGGTGCCTTCCGCACCCTGATATCCCTTGTCCGCAAAGCACTTGATGCCTGCCTCGGCCAGAGCGTCGATGACGCGGTGGGTGCGGGCGGCTGTGATGTCGTGAGTGGCGCCGGGTAGAGCGGGCGAGGCCCAGATAAGGCGTCCGAAGGGGGCGGTGATCACCTGCACGTTCATGCCGTGCTTCCTGTGTTTGCCGGAGTAGAACGGGCGGTCAACGGCGATCCGGTCGATGGGCAGCAGCGTGCCGTCGAGAATGACGAACGCCTTGGCGGAGGCGGCCGTTACGGCCTGCTCCAGGGTGGGGGCGACGGCGGCCAGGACGGTGACGGCCTCGTGTATGTAACGGTAGACAGTGGCGACGCCGACCCCGAAGCCGGCGGCGAGCTGGGCGTAGGTGTCGCCGCAGCGCAGGTGGGCCAGGGATAGCAACGCCTGCTGTCCGGCGGGGAGTTTGCGCCAGCGGGTGCCCAGCTCGCGCCGCCGGTGAGTGAGGTGCTGGGCGAGGAAGCGCAAGCTCTGGCTGGACAGCTCGATCGCCGACGGGTAAACCAGCACGCGAAGCTCCTGGTGGTGCGCGTTGATCTTGATCGACGATCCTTCTACCAGGAGCTTCACCACTTCCCGACGCCAGGGCGCCCGCCCGTCGCACCAGCCAAGCGATCAGGTTGGAAACGGCTCACTGTCTGTGACTACGGAGCTAGACGGATCTGAGGCCGGCGCTTCCTCAGGCAGAGCCAATACGAGCCCAATAGACCGATATTCGCAAGGCCGAACATCAGGTATGCGAAACTTAGCGCAGCGTCATTTTTTAGGATCTCCTCATCGTAACCCAAGGTGGAGGAAAATTGAATTTCTATCGCTAAGGCAAAGACCAGCCACCCGGTTACCAGTCCGGCTCCTAGGTGGTATGGCCGGACAGTCAGCCCGCATGTCGGCAGGAAGATAGCGAGAAGCGAAACGAGCACGCACCTAATTAGGCGCGAAGTCGCATCATCCGCAAAGACTCTAATCTCGCTGTTCCAGTTTACGAAAAAGATGATGCAAGCCAGCGTTACTGCCAGCCCGGCGACAATGAACAATCCGCTAAGCGCCGCAGGGCGAGAAAATCGCGGCGGTGGGCTTGTTCGAGCTACTGCGACAAATGCCATGACTGCGGCAACAACCCAGAGGAGTCTGCCGGTGAGGATCACCTCACCCGTCCAAGGAAAGTAGATGTGATTGGGACGATACATGTCTACAGCAATAGCAAATGGAATACCTGCCCCGTCTGCTAGACCATAGCCCAGTAGCGCGCATGCAGCTATCCATGCGCGAAAATCAGGCAAACGCATGAACCGCCACCCAAGTATACCCACGAGTATATTGAAAAGCGGCATTGTGATATCGATAAGCGTTATCTCGTGGCCAGGGTCGCCGGTCGCCAGCTCGCGAAAACTTAAGGTCAGGCTGGGGCTTGCCACTGATTCAATGAGCAAGAATATCGGGCTTGACAGCTGACCCAGTCCGTATAGCCCCGTAGCAAGCAGCACGATCCAGCGGACAGGCCGCAGAAGTTTCCACTCGTCCGAAGACTTCTTTTTTCTTAGCGATACTAGCTCGGGCTTAGATCTCGAGGAAGATCCGGGCTCAAAGCTCGAGGAGGATGCGGAAACCGCCTGTCGCACAGGAGGCGGCGCGGGCTGCTCGATATTTCCCGTGTACGCAGTGTCTGTTTCTGTGGTTGCAGCATTTCGAACAAGGGCCAGCAGATCGACTGTACCGGTTCCGCGTTGCCTCGGTGAAGGCAAATCGCGCATCGCCGTAACTTGCAGCAGTCTGCGGTAAATTTCGCCATAGGTTAGAAACTCTGGTCCGCCAGAGACTCCTGCGCGGAGCAGATGAAGGAGCTCGCCGGTGAAGGCCGTGTGGCTCGCACCGATCGGCGCTAGGGCAACGGCATTGACGGGAGTCGACGCTAGTACGTAGGTGCCCTCGACGGCGACCTGTCCAAGGATCCTTTCTTCCTGGCCACTCATGTCTTGGATCGCGCGGCCACTAAAGCAGCAGTCGAGAATAACGATACGGTTCACTGCTGGGGAATCGCTGAGGACGTCGCGGATCAGATCGAATGCCAGAGCGCTGACTTTCAGTTCATCGAGATCGGTGTCTACCAGACCAAGGTAGAGCTCATTTCGGGATCCAGTTTGACCATGGCCGGCGAAGTAGACGAGAAGGGTGTCTTCCGCAGCCCTCGCATACTGACGTAGGGTCCGGTAGACCGTACGGGCGTCCGCAGGATCAGAGATTATTACGCATCGCTCTTCAGGGATGCCGCCCAGCTTTGAATCGATAAGAACAGCAGCCAGGTCACGTAGATTATTTCTCACGGCAGGTAGGTCGGTCAGTTGAGAGGACCGATAGATGCTGGTGCCGATAAGTACGACGTATGATTGGTGCGGAATGGGAAGACGCACAACTACCCGTCCTAGCTGTCCTCTGCAGTCGATGCTTCGACGTTTGATCCCCTCTGGTCCGCAAGCGCTACGCGTACCAGTTCTGCCGCCTCAGCCGCCCCCTGGGTGGTGACCTTGACGCTTCTTCCCTCAGCTGTAGTGATCTCTACTGCGGTGTTGTTATCGCCGCTGACAAGCCGCTGACTCAGCCAGAGCGACAGCGACTGACCCAGTAGGCCAGCGAGTGTGCTGATAGTGCCAGTTACTACGCCTTCACCGATCAACTCACTGAGGGCCCCCATAGTCCCTGGCCGTGGGGGTGGGTTCACATGGCGTACACGGCCCCGCAGCGCGGGTTCATGACGCAGCCACTCCCAGAGGGACTCTCCAGCGGTGTCATCCCCAGTTACCGTGATGCGGACGTTGACCATCCACTCCCCCTCAGCAATGTCGGTGCCGCTGGGCCGGCCCATGGCGCCTTGTAGAACGACGATCATCCCACTGGGCGTTCACCGTTCGCAGTCACTTAGGCACTTCATGCGGTTGCTCGACTCATGACATGGTGACGCACCAGTGCAGCGGGCGTGACTCCATCGGGTGAAAGTCCAGAGAAGCGACCTCAAGTTCAAACGTTCCCCCGTAAGGTCATGACATCCAGTCCTTCGGCAGGCTCTCCTGGAGCCACAAGCCAGTTGCCTGACGGACCTGGCTTACAACATCCGCAGCCACAAAGACCAGTTCGCCGCACTCCTACCCCACGCCGCCATCGGCCCCTCAGCAGATCCTCGCCCCAATCTCATGCGCGCGATCCTCCTGCGCCCGCAGGCACCGCAGTGGGCAGGCGACTCGACTGAATGGGCCGAAGAGTTGACCGCCGAACTCGTCGAGGCCGTCTCACTGCACCCAGACAACCGCGAGTTGCTGGAACTCCATGAGGAGGTAGCAGCCGATCCTGAGACCGGCCCCCTCTACGCGAACGCCCACCGCTACGCCTAATACTCCAGTGCGACTTTGCGATCTACGCCGCTGTGGGTGAGGAGAGTCGTCGTTGGTAATGGCAGTGTCGGGCCAATGCCTGATGGCTTCTGCGCCAGTTCGACCAGTTCAGGAGCGCGCTCAGGGATCGAGTTGGTGGTCTGAACAGCACGCTGATCAGGCTGCGGATCTCTGGAACGGTCAAGTCGATCGGTTCGCTGCTGCGGGTGGGGCGGTTCGGGTCCTCGGCTCTACTCGGCCTCGCATCGTCGGCGGCCGCAGCCAGGAATGCGAGAGCAAGCATGGCCAGGGTGATGTGCCGGTGCCAGGCTGTCCAGTTGCGGACCTGGTAGTGGTCCAGGCCGACCTGCCCTTTGGCGGCCTGGAAGCATTCCTCGATGCTCCAGCGGGTGCCGGCGACGCGCACGAGTTCCGAGAGCGGGACGTTCCGGGGTGACCAGCACAGATAGAAGGCGAGTTCACCGGTCGTGGGATTGCGACGGACCAACAGGTGGCGGTGGTCTTCGGCGCCGATGCTCACCCAGGCCCAATCGGAGTAGCGCGGGCCCTTCGCGCTAGGGGGTGTCTTCAAATGTCACACCCACATCAGCAGTGATGCGAGGGTGACGGCGGCTTGGTAGGACTCGGCGGTCTTGTCGTAGCGGGTGGCGATGCCGCGCCATTGCTTCAAGCGGTTGAAGCAGCGTTCGACCACGTTGCGCCGTTTGTAGAGGTGCTTGTCGAAGGCCGGCGGGCGCCCGCCGCGGCTGCCGCGCCGGAGCCGGTTGCGGATCTGGTCGGTCCGTTCGGGGATGGTGTGGGGGATGTTCCGGCGCCGCAGCCAGGTACGTATCGCTCTGGAGCTGTAGCCCTTGTCGCCCAGCACGTGGGCGGGCCGGACCTGTGGCCGTCCCGGGCCGACCCGGGGCACCCGAATCGCGTCCATCACGGCGGTGAACTGGGTGCAGTCGTTGCTGTTCCCGCCTGTGACGGTGAAGGCGAGCGGCCGGCCGGTGGCGTCGCAGGCGAGGTGAATCTTGCTGGTCAGACCGCCTCGGGAGCGTCCGAGGGCGGGGACGCGCAGCCCCCTTTTCGGGCCCCGGCGGCGTGCTGGTGGGCGCGGACGACGGTGGAGTCGACCGACACGAGCCAGTCAATGTCCCCCGCCTCGTCCGCCTTCGCCTGGGCGGCCCTGAGCATCCGCTCGAAGGTGCCGTCCAGGGCCCACCGGCGGAATCGGGTGTGCAGCGTGGCCCACGGACCGTACCGCTCGGGCACGTCCCGCCAGGCTGTGCCGGTACGGAACTTCCACACGATCCCGTTGAGCACGGTGCGGTCGTCCAACCGCTTCCGGCCCCGCAAGGAATCGGGCAGCAGCGGCCGGACGAACTCCCACTCGGCATCGGACAGTTCATAGCGACGTATCACCCGACCATGATCCACCACTGGAGATCATTTGAAGACACTGCCTAGGCCCGGCGCTTTGCCGATGCCATGCCGTGGGGGGTATCAGTGCCCGTCCCCTGCGGGAGGCGTACGCGAGGAAGACGCCGACCTGGCTGTTTTCGATTCGTCCGGCGGTACCGGTGTACTGCCGCTGCACGCCTGCGGAACCGTGGCCCTTCTTCAGGAAACCGGTCTCGTCGACGATCAGAACGCCGTCATCGCCGCCGAGGCAGTCCGCAACGTAGCCGAGGACCCGATCACGGAGTGCGTCAGCATCCCAGCGGGCGGTCCGCAGTAGCCGCTGCATCGGCCCCGGGCGGGTATGCCCGGCGTGCTCGGCCAGCCGCCAGCAGTTCTTGCGCTCAGTGCCGGACAGTAGTCCGAGTACATACGCGCGGGCGGTGGCCCGAGGTTCCACGCGTCCGAACAGCCCCGCGACCTGGGCCATGGCGTGGTCGAACAACGCCCGCCAGCGGGCAGGGTCTACGCCATGGCCCGCGGCCACCGCACGATCTTCAGGAGTCCACACAGCCCTTGATCATCTCGCGGCAGCAGCCTGCATCAGGCGTGCGGTATTGGCCGTCGTCGCCACGGCCATCGTGAAACTGCACACCGGAGTACTAATCCGCTTGCAGGACGAAGAACAGGAAGCTCAGGAAGCGCGGCTTGACCTCGGGGAACAGGTCACGGGCGGCAGGGTCAGACTCTGGCTCGCTGATGACCGTGATCCGAAACCCCGCTGCGGTGAAGGCGTCGGTCATCGCGTGCAGCGGCCTGTTCCAGAAGCTCAGTTGGGCGGTCCGGCCGCCCATGGACCACTCCTCGATCCGGTCGTAGGTCGCGAAGTAGTCGGTCCTGATTCCGGCCAGGTACTCCAAGCCGTGGATGGCGAGGGGGTGGTCGACGGACATGATCAGCCGACCGCCGGGCTTGAGTACGCGTCGCAGCTCGGTCAGCGCCGGCCCCCAGTCCTCCAGGTAGTGCAGCACCAGGGACGCGACGACGTCGTCGAACGTGTCGTCAGAGTAGGGAAGGGGACTGCCCAGGTCGGCCACCTGCAGGTCCACATCGTCGCCGAGCCGCCGCCGGGCCAGCTCCAGCATCCCGGCACTCGCGTCGAAGCCGCTCACGACGGCGCCACGGTCGCGCAGCGCCGCGGACAGGGGCCCGGAGCCGCAGCCAGCGTCGAGGATCCGCCGACCGGCCACGTCTCCGGTGAGGGCCAGCATCGCCGGCCGCTCGTAGTAGGCATTGACGAGGCTGGTTTCGTTTTCGGCCGAGTACGCCTCGGCGAAGCTGTCGTAGTCGTTGCCCCTCGGTGGATCAACAGTCACAGCAGTCGGCAAGGCAGCTCCGGTGTGGCTCGCGTGCCCTTGCTGGTCGCCAGAAGTCATGGTGCGGGAGACGTAGGCCGCACCAGTTTGGTTCCTGGCCGCAACCATTGATACGTCTGCCCACGGAGCCCGTCTGCGACTGCGGCTCGGCTTGAAGATCTTCGGGTAGGTCTGGGCGCAGTCGACCCGCACTTGATCACGAAAGTGCACTGGAGTACTAGTGACGACCGAGTGGGAGATGACCGGTCTTCGACCGTGAGGTGGCGCGGCCGCCGGCGGGCCGTTACGCCTCCAGCATGCCGGTGACCAGCAGCCGTAGCGACACCGCAAGCCGTTGAGCCTCTCCCTGCCCCAGCAGGCGCACGATCGGTCCGTTCTGCAGAGCGCCAAGCAGGATATGGGCCAGCAACTCGGCGTCCAGGTCAGAGCGTTCCTCGGTGATCAGCTCGCTGATGTGGCCGTGCCAGAACCCGTAGACCGAGTGCTGTTCGCACGAGTCCTCCTGGGCGTCGCGGGGGGCTGTCGCTGCCTGGCCGAGAGCGGCCAGCAGACCCTTGTTGCGGCCGACCACGTCCACGACCGCGTCGAGGAAGACCAGCAGCCGCTGCCTGGGCGGGGCTCCCGGGCCCAGCGGCGGGGGGCCGTCCGTGACCGATTCACGCAGGGCGTGGGCTCGTTCCAGCATCAGCTCTCGCATCAGGCCCGCGCGGCTGCCGAAGCGGTGGAACACCGTGCCCTTCCCGACCCCGGCCGCGGCAGCGATGCGCTCCATCGAGACCTGCTCCGGAGGGTGTTCGGACAGGAGGCTCTCGGTGGCCTTCAGGATCGCGTGCCGATTGCGTGCCGCGTCGGCGCGCTCCCGACGGACTTCCGCCATCAGCTAGCTCCTCATCCAGGATCATCACCGTAGACAACTGGACCGACGGTCCAGTACGGTCGAATTGGACCGCCAGTCCAGTTTAGAGCACCCTCTTGTTGAAGGAGATCTGCCATGCGACGAATCCGCTACCACTCCTACGGTGGCCCCGAAGTGCTCACCCTGGAAGAAGTCCCCGTTCCCGTCCCAGAGGCGGGGCAGGTGCTCATCCGGGCCGAAGCGATCGGCGCCAACTTCGTGGACACCCAGCTCCGGCGCGGCATGGCCCAGACCGAGCTCTACCCGCGGCCCTTACCCAGGTCCCTCACCGGCGACGTGGTGGGCACGGTCGAGGCGGTCGGGCCGGACACGGATCCGGCGCTGATCGGGCAGCAGGTCGCCACAGCCTCCGAGGACGCGTTCTGCGACCTCATCCTCGCGGACGCACAGTGGCTCGTCCCGGTACCCGACGGGCTCGACGCGGGCACGGCCAGCGCGCTCCCGATGGTGGCACCGGTGGCCCTGGGCGTGCTGCACGCCGGGCGGCTGGCGCACGGCGAGACCGTACTGGTTCACTCCGCCGCGGGCGCCATCGGCCACCTCGCCGTGCAGCTCGCGAAGGTACTCGGTGCGGGTACGGTCATCGCCACGGCCAGTACGGCCGCCAAGCTGGACTTCGCCCACGCCCACGGCGCCGACATCGGCGTCAACTACACCGATGAGGACTGGCCCGAGCAGGTCCGCACGGCCGTGCCCGGCGGCGTGGACGTCGTCCTCGACGCGGCCGGCGGCAACATCCTGCGCCGCAGCCTGGACCTACTGGCCCCGTACGGACGGCTGGTGACGTATGGAGCCGCGAGCGGCGAGCTCGGCAGCATCCCCGTCACCGACCTGTTCGCGCTGAGGTCCGTCATGGGGTTCTCCCTCATAGCCGCGCATGCGGCCGACGCCGAGCGCGCCGTGAAGGACCTGGCTGAACTTACCGAGTACGCGGCCCAGGGGTTGCTACGCACAGCGGTCCACGCCCGCCTGCCGCTGACCGAGACCACGGAGGTGCACCGGCTGCTGGAGAGCCGTGCACAGCTGGGCCGCATACTGGTCGTCCCGTAGGACGGCCGGGCCGGTCCGAACGCTCGTTGCTACGGCTGACAAACAGCGAGTACCAAGCTCAGCTCCACGCCGGCGTGTATCAGGGAAGTCCGAGTGCTCTCGCGTACCGCCGGCACTATCCGCCGCATTCGAACATGCCCCGCGTAGACCCGATCGTGGAGGAACCTTCCTATCAGTCACAGTAAATGACAGATCAGGGGCGCAGGCACAGGCTCTGGCACCTGCCGCTACCTGCCACCGACGGCCAGCCGCCTGACGGGCGACTGGCCGTCCCGCGTTTGCCGCCACGTCAGTGCCATCATTTCTCATCGACATTCACGGGCCCACTGATCATTAAGTGACTCCGGAATTTGTCGAGAGACGCTGCTCCTAGAGAGCAACGAAGCCACCCCCGCCAAGCTCCCGGCCACCCACCTGACACTGCGAAGAGCCAGGCACCCCGCATCCAGCAACCCAGCCCATGTCGCGCGGCAGGTCCTCGCGCGACACCGGCGTGGGCTCATCCCCGCGGGGGGGCGGTTCAGCTCGTCGAGCTTCGCGGGGGTCCTTGACGGGCTCATCCCCGCGGGTGCGGGGAGCAGATCGGTTTCGTGCGCCTGGTGTGGCGCGCGCTGGGCTCATCCCCGCGGGCACGGGGAGCGGGGTCCGGCCGTCGACAGCGGCGATGCCGACGAGCGGTACGCCGCCCGGCAGGCCGCTGATGGCGATATCTGAATCTCCCCACCACGCGCTCGGGACTGCCTCAGCGCTGCTCGGTTGCCGTTCAACGACTCCTCGGAGCTGGTCGGCGGTGATCGCGGTCGCGTCGTCGATCGGGCCGAGCCGGACCGCGTCCAGGATCGCGGTCCTGGGAGGCCGTCTTCGCACGGCCGTAGACGTGGCAGAACAGCCGGTCGGCTGAGCACGGCGCGTCCGAGCGGAGCGCCGTAAAGGAGTTCCTGCCGCACTCCGAGGTGACCTCACGCTGTCAGTACTCCCCCGCCACTCTGCTCGACGACCTTGCGGTGGGCCGCCTGGAAGCGACGGTGCTCGGCGACCATCCCGCCCAGGAGCTACCGCCGCGTGAGGGCGTGGTGCTCAACCCGCTGGTCACCGAGCCCGTCTTCGCCCTCCTGCCGACGGCCCACCCGCTGGCGGCGCAGGAGGAGGTCTCTCTGGCCCAACTCATGGACGAGGACTGGGCGGTCCCCCGCCCCGACAGCGACCGCACTCGCGAATACTGGTCCTCCGTCTGCGCTCAGGTGGATCGCCGTCCGTTCACCCCGTACGAGGCCGAGGGGCGGCAGTTGATCGAGATCGTACGGGCCGGCCTGGCCGTCAGCCGCTGCCAGGCCACCTTTATCGAGGCACCGGGCGTCACTGTCCGTCCCCTGGCCGGAAGTCCTCTGTGGTACCGGCATGTTCTGGCCTGGCACCGCGACGGCCCGCTCGCCGCACACGGTGCCGCAATCCACCGCAGAGTCTCCGACGGCTATCTGGACACGTGCGCCGCCAACCCTGTGTACGCACGCTGGCGGGAACGGCATCCGCATGCGGCCAGGGTGGCGGAGGCCAGAGGCTGAGCGGTGACGGTGCCGAGGTAGGGGAAGCCGCCTCACGACGTGTGGCCGCGGCTCTCGACACCATCAGCTTGTTGATCGCCCGCTCGATGGTGTTGCGCGGCGGCAGCTGCGCCGACGTGTTCGCCGGCTTCTTCGTCGAGCCGGTCGACGAGGATCATCGCCACATCGTCGGCAAGGCGGCCCTGGGTGTGTCGGATCAACCCCTGGTGCAGCTGTTCCAGGAACTCCTGCGGGGTGCGGGCGTGCACCGCTTCCATGGCCTCGGGCAGAGCGAAGAAGGCGTTGTCACGATCGCGGGCTTCGATCACGCCGTCGGTATGCAGCAGCAGACGGTCGCCGGGTGCGAACGGATAGCTCTCCGCCGTGCCGGGAGAACCGATGATGAAGTCCTCCAGGCCGAGGGGCGGCAGCAAGGAGGTGGGCATCAGCGGCTGAACCTTGCCCTGGCGCAGCACCAGCGGAGGCGGATGGCCACGGTTGACCACGTCGACCACGGGTCGGTCCGGCACCTGCACCACGATCGCGGTGACGAAACCCTCCAACCGGGTTTCCTGGTCGACCGCACCGGGCACGGCGCGATCCCGTCGCAGCGCAGCGACGCAGTGGTTCATCACCTCCCCCAGTTCGTCCTCGTAGTGCACGGCCTCCCGGAACGCGCCCAGCACAGCCGCGGCCGAGCGCACGGCAGGCAGCCCCTTGCCCCGGACGTCGCCCACGATCATCCGGACCCCGTACCGGGTCTGCACGGCCTCGTACAGATCGCCGCCGATCTGCGCCCCCCTCTCGGCCGCGAGGTACAGGCTCGCCGCTCGCACCGGTCCCAGCCGGGCGGGCACAGGTCTCAGCAGGACCTCTTGTGCCACCACGGCGATCCGGCGGACCTGGTTGAGCTCGCCCTCCCTGCGCGTACGCACGGCGCTACTCGTCGTGACACTGGCCAGGGACACCAGGAAGACAGCCAGCAAGTTGGTGTAGACCTGCTGGCCGCCCCACGCATGGTTGTAGGTGGCGGTGGTCACGCTGACCGCCAGAGCGACAGCCGCTGCCGAGAGGGTGCCTTTGGGGCCCATCGTCACCGCGGCCAGCGCCGGCGTCGCGGTGAGGAGCGGGCCGGTATACAGGAAGTGTGCAGGTGAGAACTCGATACCCACCACCAGCAGGGCGATCGCGAACGGCACACACTGCCCGAGCGTGAAGAGCCCCCGGCTATAGAGGCCCGTCCCTGGTCGAGGAGGTGAGCGGAAGAGCGACCGCATGGGTACAGCCTGCCTTGTTGAAGCTCACTGTTCCACTCATCGCTGGTCCTGGCCTCCCGGCCCTTCGGTGCCCCGTGACCGGGACCCGGGTATCAGGCAGCGCAACCGGCGACGAGGCACAGGGTGCCGTCAGGTGGCGTGCCATCCGGACCAGCGAGTCACCGCGATTTCCACCACGGGCCCTTCCGGCGGGTGGTCGGCGTACTGCTGCCCGTACTTCCGCGTCAGCAGGCTTACATAGCGCGCGGACGCTGCCGACCCCCGGCCGGCGGCAGCACGGCGGCCGTGCCGTCCGCGCGCGCCCACCACAGGCGCGTTCGCGAGTCCGCGGCCAAAGGCCAGGTACCCCGATCGGCCCCGGCGCAACAATCCGTGCGGCCGACCGGGCGATCACCGTGCAGGGCGTGCGGGGCGGAGGTGCCCGGGGCGATGCCACGTCGGGTTGTCTCGACAGGACCGTGCGTGACCGGAACGGCACTCGCCGCATACGTCAGGCGCCTACGACAAGGGCACCGGTAAACAGTCACGGAACCATTCACCGGGGCGTAACGCGCGCCCGGGATGCGGTCGAGGTGCCGAAGCCCAGGTCGGTCCCGGGGCGCAGGATTTCCCTGATGAGCCATCAGAAAAGTTCGACGTCGACTCGGCGCACGACCCCTTGCCAAGCCAGATCGTACGTGTTCGGATTATCTCCATCGGGCGGCCCCCACCGTCACGAATCCGCTGCTCAACCCCTGTACGGCGGGGCGAGTCCACCCTGCCCCCGCTCCCCCATTCCCTTCGATCGACGCGTCCTGAGCGTGGCCGCCGCATGCCCGCGGCCGGCGCGCAGGCCGTGCTCGGCACCCGTAAGCGAGCCCTGGGAGGAACCCCGTGTTCGATCTTTCGTCCGTCGATCTGCTCGACGCCTTCACCCGCGAGCTGCGGCTGTGCAAGGTGCGCAGCGGCGAGCATATCGTCGTGCTCTCGGAGCCCGGCAGCCGCGGCGACTACGTGGCGGCGGCCTTCGGTGCGGCGAAGGCATGCGGTGCGCATGTCATCGCCGCGACCGTGCCGGGCGGCAGCCCCGCGCCGATGCCGAGCACCCACACCGGTGCGGGCCCGGGTCTGGTCTCCGTCCTCAACGACAGCACCGCACAGGACCTGCTGAAGTCCGCGGACCTGGTCGTCGATCTGACCCGCGAGGGCTTCATCCACGCGCCGGTCCAGCAGGAGATCCTGCGCTCCGGCACCCGCATCATCTTCGTCTGCGATGCCCCCGACGTGCTCATCCGCAATCTGCCCGCGGAGGGCGACAAGGCCGAGGTGCAGGAAGGTGTCGACCTGCTGAAGCGGTCGTCCGTCATGCGGGTCACCTCGGACGCCGGCACCGACCTGACCGTGCAGCTCGCGGGCGCCAAGCCGGAGTTCCAGTGCGGATTCGCCGACGATCCGGGCCGCTGGGACCACTGGCCGAGCACGATGGTGCTGTGCTGGCCGGAGATCTCCGACGGGCAGCTCGTGCTGGCCGAGGGCGACATCCTGCTGCCCTTCAAGGAGTACGTCCGCGACCCCGTCACGCTGCAGATCGTCGGCGGGCACATCGAGAAGGTCTCCGGCGGCGCCGAGGCCGAGATGCTGTCCATGTTCTTCGAAGACGCGCAGGACCAGTGGGCGCGCAGCCTCTCCCACATGGGCTGGGGCCTGATGCGCACGGCCGACTGGTTCGCCACCGCGATGTACGGCAAGGACGATCTGATGGGCATGGATGCCCGCGCCTTCGCCGGGAACTTCCTCTGGTCGACCGGCCCCCACCCGGTGCTGGGCCGCGAGTCGTACGCCCATCTCGACATCGCCATGCGCGGCTGCACCGTCTCGGTCGATGGCACCGAGGTGGTCACCGACGGGCAGCTCACCGACCGCTGAGCCCGCCACCTCGCGCACGAATCGCCCGTACCCGCCCGTGAGTTGGAGGAAGAGTGGCGTCCAGTCAGTCGTACGAAGTCACCGTCGTCGGGGGAGGTCTCGGCGGGCTGACCGCCGCGCTGGCACTGCGGCAGCGCGGTCTGCGGGTCACCGTCCTGGAGCAGGCGTCGCAGCTCGGCGAGGTCGGCGCGGGCATCCAGACCGCGCCGAACGCCAGCCGGATCCTGATGGGCCTCGGGCTGCGCCGGCAGATGGAGGCCATCCACACCGAGCCGCTCGACCAGGTGCGGCGCCGCTGGAAGGACGGCAGCATCGTCGGCCTGACCTCGCTGGGGCAGCGCTGCAAGGATGAGTTCAACGCCCCTTACTGGCACTACCACCGCGCCGACCTGCACCGCATCCTGCTGGACGGGTGCCTCGACCCCGCAGGGCCGGGCCCCGTCGTGGAGGTGCACACCGCGAGCACGGTCGTCGAGCTGGACCGCACGGACCCGGAACGCCCCGTGGCGGTCACTGAGGACGGGCGGCGCTACGCCGGTGACGCGCTCATCGGCGCCGACGGCATCCGTTCGCAGGTACGCGATCTGATGGGCGCCCCCGACACACTGCTGTTCTCCGGCGAGATGGCCTACCGGGCGCTGATCCCGGGCGATCTGATCGCGGCCGACCCGGCGACGCGCTGGCTCGTGGACCGCTACCAGAGCACCATCTGGTACGGGCCCGACCGGCATCTCGTCCACTACATGATCCGCGGCGGCGAGTACCTCAACATCGTGGCCTGCGTACCGTGCACGGACGAGGTCCGCGAGAAGTGGGCCGTCCCCGCGACGGCGCAGGATCTCGTCGACGCCTTCCCCGGCTGGGACGACCGTGTGCCGGCGATGCTCTCCAAGGCGAAGGAGGATGTCTCCGTCTTCGCTCTCTACCACCGGCGCCGCGACCCGGTGTGGATGGACGGCCGCACGGCACTCCTCGGCGACGCCTGCCACGCGATGCTGCCCTACCAGGCGCAGGGTGCCTCGCAGGCCATGGAGGACGCCGCGGTGCTCGCCGAGGAGCTCGGCGCGGTCACGGCCGACGGCATCGAAGGGGCGCTGCGCCGCTATGTCGACCGGCGCGCCAAGCACGCCGGGATGGTCCAGGACGCGTCGCTGCAGAACAAGACCTTCTACCACCTGCCCGACGGCCCCGAGCAGCGGGCCAGGGACGAGAAGCTCAAGACCTTCGACGGCGAGTCGGACCTCTCGTACGACTGGCTGTGGGATGGCACCCCGCTCAACGATCCCGATCTCGGCGCGTTCTCCTACCGGTTCGCCCGCTGAGACCTCCCCTCCCGCAAGACCCGCACGCTTCCCGCAAGACCCGCACGGCCAAGCCGCCGGCAGCGCGTCCGCGATGGTGCGGCACGTATCCGACACGCAACACCGTGGAGCGAACGTGAAAACAGGCGATCAGATCGTTCAGGAACTCCCCTGGAGATGGTCCGTCCAGGGACGGATCTTCATCATCGGTGGCCTCGGCTACCTCTTCGACGCCTATGACATCGCCCTGAACGGCTTCCTCATGCCGCTGCTGGGCACACACTTCGACCTCTCGCTCGGCGGGCGCGGCCTCGTGGCCACCGCCAACCTCGTCGGCATGGCCGTGGGCGCCGTCGCCTGGGGTGCGGTCGCGGACCGGATCGGGCGCAAGAAGGCCTTCAGTGTCACGCTGCTGATCTTCGCCCTGTTCTCGGTGCTCGGCGCGCTCGCCCCGACGTACCCGGTCTTTCTCGCACTGCGCTTCCTCGCCGGCGTCGGGCTCGGCGGCTGCATCCCCGTCGACTATGCGCTGGTGGGCGAGTTCTCGCCGCGCAAGTACCGGGGCCGGGTGCTGACCGCGCTCGACCTGTGGTGGCCGATCGGCGTGACGCTGTGCGGGCTCGTGTCGACGGCGATGCTGTCCCTCGACGGGAACTGGCGGTGGATGCTGGCGACGATGGTGCTGCCCGCACTGCTGCTGTTCTGGGCGCGCCGCGGCATCCCCGAGTCGCCGATCTATCTGACGAAGAAGGGCCGGGAGACCGAGGCCCGGCAGGTCATCGACAACCTCGTCGCCCGCACCGGCGCGCCTGTCGAGCCGTACGTCATCCCCGAGCCCGTCGCCGAGACCGGGGTGCGCGCAGTGGCCGCCGCGGCCGAACAGCTGCGCCGGATCTGGAAGTTCAGCCCGCGCATCACCTCCGCGGCCTGGCTGCTGTTCGCCACGGTCATGCTCGTCTACTACGCGGCGCTGAGCTGGCTGCCGTCCATCCTGAAGGAGGAGGGCCTCGGTGAAACGGCCGCCTTCATGAGCACCACCCTGATGAGCGGCGTCGGCATCGTCGGCGTCCTGGTCTCCACCGCGCTCGTCGATGCCGTCGGCCGCAAGTGGCTCATCGGGATCTCGGCGCCGCTCGCGGCGCTCGCACTGGTGGTGTTCGCGCTGGTGATGAAGGTGCCTACCGGGTCGGCCGTGGCGATCGCCGGGTTCGGCTTCCTGATGCAGCTCACCATCCCCGCCATGTACGCATACGTCTCCGAGCTGTACCCCACTCCCCTGCGGGCCAGCGGCTTCGGCTGGGCCTCATCGGTCAGCCGGGCGCTCACCGGCTTCGCCCCGCTGCTGTTCGGCTCGGTGATGTGGCCCGTGCTGGGGCTCCCGGTGACGTTCGCTGTCCTGGGGCTCGCCGTGCTGGTGGCCGTCGTATGGATGGCGGTGGCGGCTCCGGAGACCAAGGGCCGGGCCCTGGACGGCGACGACGAGGAGCTGCGCGTGTCCGCGCCCCGGACGGTGCCGGAGCAGGCAGCCATCTGACGGTCCGGCCGCGCGAGCGCACACCACGTACGACAGGAGGAGCATGAAGCCCGCCCCGTTCCGGTATCACCGGGCCCCCGACGTCGACGGAGCCACCCGGCTGCTGGCCGAGCTCGGTGACGACGCCAAGGTCATCGCCGGCGGACAGAGCCTCGTCGCGATGATGAACTTCCGGCTGGCCCGCCCGCGGCATCTCGTCGACATCGCCGGCATCCGGGAACTCGGCCGGCTGCACCGGGACGCCGACGGTGGTCTGCGCATCGGGGCGCTCACCACTCATCACACGGTGGAGACCGACCCGGCGGGGGTGCTCGGGGCGGGCTTCGCGGTCCTGCGGGACGCCATGGGCTGGATCGGGCATCTGCCGATCCGGACGCGCGGCACGGTCGGCGGCAGCATCGCACACGCCGACGCCACCGCCGAGTGGTGCCTGCTCGCGGTGGTCCTCGGTGCCGAGCTCGTGGCGCGGGGCCCACGCGGCGAGCGCAGGATCCCGGCCGCGGACCTCTTCCTCGGCTACTACACGACCGCCCTCGACCCGGACGAACTCCTCATCGAAATCGTCTTCCCGCGTCCCGCTCCGCACGCCGCCCTCACCGAATTCGCCGAGCGGCGCGGTGACTTCGCCCTCGTGGCGGCCGCCGTGGACCTCGACATCGAGGAAGGAACCGTACGCGGCGGCCGGGTGGCGCTCGGCGGGGTGGCGGCCGCGGTGGCACGGGTGCCGGAGGCGGAGGCCGTGCTGGCCGGCGGCGGCTCCTTCGACGACTGCGCGTCGGCGGCGGCAGCAGCCGTCGAGCCCCCCGCCGACGCGTCCGGCAGCACGCGCTACCGCAAGGAACTCGTCCGGACGCTGGTCCGGCGCGCCTGTGAGGAGGCGAAGTCCCGGTGAAGGAACGGAAATTGGTGGGCAGGTCGGTCGCGCGCCGCGAGGATCCGCGGCTGCTGTCCGGGCGCGGCCGGTTCGTCGACGACATCGCGCTGCCCGGCATGCTGCACGCCCAGTTCGTACGCAGCACGGTCGCCCGTGGTGAGATCGCCTCGGTCGATCTCTCGGCGGTACGCCACGTCCCCGGCGTCGTGGCCGCGCTCACGGCGGAAGACCTGGAGCTGGGCGACATCACCGCCCAGCTGGGGCGCCCCCTCTCGGAGTACGTCCCGACGGCCATGCCCGTCCTCGCCCGCGACACGGTCCGCTATGTCGGGGAGCCCGTCGCGATCGTGGTGGCCCGGGACGCGTACGCCGCGGAGGACGGCCTGGAGGCGGCCAAGGTCAGCTACACGACGCTGCCGCCGGTCACCTCCGAGGAGGCGGCGCTGGCACCAGGCGCTCCGCTCGTCCACGACGAGGCGGCCCGCAACACCCTCGTGGACGTCTCCCTCTTCGCGACGGACGGCATCGACGAGATCTTCGCGTCCGCGCCCTGCGTCGTCCACATCGAGTCCAGGACCGGGCGGCAGAACGCGCTGCCGCTGGAGACCCGCGGCGTCGTGGCGCACTGGGACGACCGCGAGGAACAGCTCGTCCTGCAGACCTGCACCCAAGTCCCGCACCAGGTACGGACAGTGGCATCCCGCAGCCTGCGCCTCCACGAGCGCGCGGTGCGGGTCGTCGTGCCCGACATGGGCGGCGGCTTCGGCCAGAAGTGCGTCGTCGGGCGCGAGGAGATCGCGGCCGCGGCGGCCGCACTGCGGCTGCGCCGGCCGGTGAAGTGGATCGAGGACCGCAAGGACGCCCTGTCCGCGTCGTTCCTCGCCCGCGAACAGCATTACCAGGTGCGTGCCGCCTTCGGCACGGACGGCAGGATCCTGGGGCTCGACGCGGATGTGGTGTGCGATATGGGCGCCTACTCCTGCTATCCGTTCACAGCGGGCATCGAGCCGCTGATGGCCTCTGCCGAGATGCCCGGTGTCTACAAGGTGCCCGCCTACCGGGTGCGCGGCCGGGCGATCACCACCAACAAGGCACCCACGGCGCCCTACCGGGGCGTCAGCCGTCCGCAGTACGTGATGGTCGTGGAGCGGCTCTTCGAGCGCGCGGCCCGCGAACTGGGCCTGGACCCGGTCGAGATCCGCCGCCGCAACGTCATCACCGACTTCCCGTACACGGGCGTCAACCTCATCACCTACGACCCCGGTTCCTATCTGGAGTCGCTGAATCTGTGCGAGCGGCTCGTCCAGGACGAGGGCTGGTACGAGAAGCAGGCCGCGGCGGCGGCCGAGGGGCGGCACCTCGGCATCGGCTACGCATGCTTCAGCGAGCGCACCGGATACGGCTCCACGGCCTTCGCCCAGCGCAAGATGCAGGTCGTGCCGGGCTTCGACATCTCCGAGGTACGGATGGACACCAGCGGCGCGGTGACCGTCACCACCGGCACGATGAGCCACGGGCAGAGCCACGAGACGACGATGGCGCAGATCGTCGCCGATGAACTCGGCCTGGACATCGGCAAGGTGAGGCTCCACCAGGGCGACACCGACCGCATCACCTACGGCTGGGGCACCTTCGCCAGCCGCTCCATCTCCGTTGGCGGCAGCGCGGTGCGCCTGGCCGCGGCGAAGCTCGGCGGCAAGTTGCGCGCCATCGCCGCGGCCCGCTGGGGCATCGACGCCGACGAGGTGGAGCTGACGGACGGTGCCGCCCGCCGCCGGGACGACACATCCGAGGTACTCACCTACGAGGACATCGCCGATATCGCCTACCTCCGGGCTCACCTGCTGCCCAAGGACATCGAACCGGGCCTGGCGGCCACCGCCACCTTCGATGTCTTCACCGACGGCACCTTCTCCAACGCCACCCATGGCGTCGTCGTCGAACTGCACCAGGGCACCGGGCAGGTGGAGATCCTGCGGTACGTATGCGTCGAGGACTGCGGCGTCGCCATCAACCCGCAGGTCGTGGAGGGGCAGTGCCGGGGCGGCATCGCGCAGGGCATCGCGGGTGCGCTGTTCGAGCAGGTGACGTACGACGACCTGGGCGAGCCGTCGGCGACCAGCTTCATGGACTACAAGGTGCCCACCGCCCACGAGATCCCCGAGGTGCTGATCCACCACCTGGAGACTCCCTCCGCGTTCACCGAAACCGGCGCGAAGGGCGCAGGCGAGGGCGGCACCATCGGGGCGCCCGCCGCCGTCCTCAACGCCGTCAACGATGCCCTGCGCCCCACAGGCGTCGAGCTCGACCACACACCCGTCACTCCCGAGACCGTGCACCGCGCCCTGAACCCGGAGGCCGCATCATGACCGACACCACCGCGCCGGCGCACCGGGAAGTGCAGCTGATCACCCTCGATGTCAACGGCGAGCAGCACGAGGTGATCACCGAGCCGCGGCGCACCCTCGTCGACGTACTCCGTCACGAGCTGCGGCTGACCGGCACGCACGTCGGGTGCGAGCACGGCATCTGCGGCGCCTGCACCGTGCTGGTCGACGACCGGCCCGTACGCGCCTGCCTGATGTTCGCGGCCCAGGCCGAAGGCGCCCGGATCCGTACGGTCGAATCGCTGTCCGAGGGTGACCAACTCGGGGATCTGCAACGGGCGTTCAGCGAACATCACGGGTTGCAGTGCGGGTTCTGCACGCCAGGCTTCCTGATGCTCGCCGAGGGGTTCCTCGCCGAGCGGCCGGAGGCGACCAAGGAGGAGATCCGGGAGGTCGTCGCCGCCAATCTGTGCCGGTGCACCGGCTACCAGACCATCGTCGAGGCGATCGACGGGTGCGCGCAGGCACGGCGCCGGGCCTGCGCGAGCCGCTGTGACAGCAAGGAGAGTGACGTATGCAGCTGACCAACGCGGTCCCGGTCAAGGCCTCGCCGGACGAGGTCTTCGCGCTGATGAACGATGTCGAACGGGTCGCCTCGTGCATGCCGGGCGGCGCGCTCGACGGGCAGGACGGCGACGCCTGGCAGGGCAGGGTGAAGATCAAGGTGGGGCCGATCAGCGCCGCGTACGCGGGCACGGTCCGGTTCCTGGAGGTCGACGCCGAGCGGCGGCGGCTGCGGGTCCACGCCCGCGGGGCCGACACCCACGGCAGCGGGGACGCGGAGGCCGACGTCGCGCTGGAGGTGGTGGCGGCGCCAGAGGGCGCGCTGCTCCAGCTGTCCACGGATCTGGTGATCCGGGGCAAGATCGCCCAGTTCGGCAAGGGCGCGATCGCTGCCGTGTCGGACCGGATCCTGCAGCAGTTCGCACGGAATCTGGGGAGCCTGCTGGACCAGGACCGGGTCACCGGAGCGCCTGGCCCGCAGGGCGCGGCTGCGGCCCCGTCCCCCGCCTGGCAGCCCACTGCCTCGCAGCCCGCGCTCGCGCAGGACGCCGAGCTCGACGGCCTGGCGATGCTGCTCGGCCCCACTGCCGCCAAGTACGGCCTGGTCGCCGGGGCATTCGCGCTCGGCCTCTTCGAAGGCTGGCTGCTCGGCCGGCTCAGCGCCCAGGCGCGGGAGCTGCGGGCCCGGCGGAGGGCGTCATGAGCGCCGCGCGGTACGGACGGGAGACGGAACGCACCTACGCGCGGGCGGGCTTCGGCGCCCCCGTGCGCCGCGGCGCCCGGCCCGCGATCGTCGTGGTCGACCTCACGCGCGGCTTCACCGAGGACGGCTTCCCGTCGGGCGCGGACCTGGCCGACGTCGTCGGCGCCACGGGCGAGTTGATCGAGGCGGGGCGTCCGGCCGGGGTACCGGTCGTCTTCACCGCGATCGCCTACACGCCGGCCGAGGCGGCGGGTGACGCCGTCACCTGGCTGCACAAGGCGCAGGGCATGCGGGCCCTGATCGAAGGCAGCGCGGAGGTCGCCGTCGATCCGCGGCTGCCGCGCGCGCCTTGGGACCATCTGATCGTGAAGAAGGGCGCCTCCGCGTTCTTCGGCACCTCGCTGTCCGCCCTGCTCACCGGCCTCGGCTGCGACACCGTGCTGGTGTGCGGGGCGACGACGAGCGGCTGTGTGCGGGCGACGGCCGTGGACGCCGTGCAGTCCGGGTTCTCGGTGCTGGTGCCGCGCGCGTGCGTCGGCGACCGGGCGCCGGGCCCGCACGAGGCGAATCTCTTCGACATCCAGGCCAAATACGGCGATGTGATCGACCTCAAGGACGCCCTCGCGTACCTCGGCGGCCTGCCCGGGAGCGCCCCATGACCCCATCGAGTCCGACGCCGGAGGACCCCATGCCCCCCACCCCGCCCGCCCGCTGTCTGTCGCAGTCCGCGCTCGCCGATCTCGCCGACGTACCCGCCGCGAGCCGCTGGGTGCGCTCGGGCGGCACGCGCCTGCACGTTCTGGACTACGGCGGCCCCGGCGTCCCGCTCATCGTGCTGCCCGGCATCACCAGCCCCGCGATCACGATGGACTTCGTTGCGCGTGAACTCACCGATCTCGTACGTCCGTTGGTCGTCGACATCCGCGGGCGCGGGCTGTCCGACGACGGCGGTTCCTACGGCCTGGAGGAGTACGCCGAGGACACCGAGGCCGTCGTCACGGAGCTCGGACTCGACCGCCCGGTGCTCTTCGGGCACTCCATGGGCGCGCGCATCGCGGCCGTGACCGCCGTCCGGGGCAAGGTCGCGCTGCGGGGCACGGTGCTGGGCGACCCGCCGATGAGCGGACCGGGGCGCGGGCCCTACCCGACGACACTGGACGCGTTCCTGGGGCAGCTGGCCCAGGCCGTGCGCGGTACGGACGCGGACGAGGTGGCCCGGGCGTGGCCGCGCTGGCCGCGCGCGGAACAGGAACTGCGGGCCCGCTGGCTGGCCAGCTGTGCGAAGGAGGCCGTCGTGGCCACCCACCGCGGCTTCGAGAGCGAGGACTTCTTCAACTGGTGGCCCTCGGTGCCGGGCCCCACGATGCTGCTGTACGGCGCGGACAGTCCCGTCGTCACCGCCGAGGGCGCGGCGGAAGCGGCCGGGCTGCACCCGTCGGCCGCGCTCACCGCAATCCCGGACGCCGGCCACATGCTGTTCTGGGACAACCCGCCCGCCGCGCTCGCGGCGCTGCGCGAGGCGCTGCGCCCGATGCTGACCTGACGGCCGCCCGTGGTCCCCCTTCCCGGACCGTCCCGATCCGGCTGCCGAACCGATCAAGAGCCGTGCTTAAGTGAGCTCATGGCTGACGAAACCGCACCCTCGCCGTCCGCACCGCCCCGGGCTCCCGCCGCGCTGACGGCCGCCCCCGGCTACCAGGTCCGGCGCCTCTACCAGGCGTATCTCGCGGTCTGGATCCGCGCGGTGGACCCGACGCTCACCGGGCCGCAGTTCGCGGTGCTGCAGGCCGTGGACGCGGCGCCGGGGCACGACCAGCGGTCGATGGCGTCGGCGGTGGCCCTGGACACGTCGACGATGGCGGACGTCGCCCGGCGGCTGGAGAAGCGGGGCCTGATCGTGCGCAGGACGGCCGCCGACGACGGCCGCCGCAAGCTGCTCTATCTGACCGAGGAGGGCGAGCGGACCCTCCACGACGCGAACAGCCGCGCCCGCCGGCTCGACGAACGGCTCCTGGAGCCGTTCGGAACCGAGCGGCGCGAAGAGATCGTGCATCTGCTCACGTCCCTCGCCGACCACTGGGAGGGACTGACCGAGGACGCGTAGCCCGTCCACCGCGGCGGACCACGGGTCCTGGGTCGTCAACGACCGTACGTACACCGGACATCCGGAGGATCCCGTGACCGACCACCACATCGGCATGATCGTGCCCAGCTCGAACCTGACCATGGAGACGGAGCTGCCGCGCATGCTGCGCGAGCGCGAGGCCGTCCTCCCCGAGGACCGGTTCGTCTTCCACAGCAGCCGGATGCGAATGCAGCACGTGACGCCCGAGCAGCTGCGCGCCATGAACGCGCAGACCGAGCGCGCGGCCCTGGAACTCGCCGACGCGCGGCCCGACGTGGTCGCCACGGCCTGCCTTGTGGCGATCATGGCCCAGGGCCCGGGGCACCACTGCACCGCCGAGGCCGAGATCACCGGCGTGCTCCGTTCCCAGGGCGCTCAGGCGCCGGTGGTCTCCAGCGCCGGGGCCCTGCTCGACGGCATCAAGGCCCTGGGAGCCGGACGGGTCGCGATCATCACGCCGTACATGAAGCCGCTCACGCGCCTGGTCGCGGACTACATCGAGGACGCGGGCATCGAGGTCGTGGACGCGCTGAGCCTGGAGGTCCCGGACAACCTGGCGGTCGCCCGCCTCGACCCCGCGGATCTGCGCGACCACTGGCGGCGACTGGACCTGTCGCGGGCCGACGCGCTCGTCCTGTCCGCCTGCGTCCAGATGCCGTCACTGCCGTCGCTCCAGCCCGTGGAGGACGCGGCAGGCCTGCCGGTGCTCTCGGCGGCCGCCGCCACGGCGTACCGCATCCTCACCGAACTGGGCCTGCCCACGTTCGTCCCCGGCGCGGGCAGCCTGCTGAGCGGCGGTGTGCCCGGCCGCGCCGCGGCCTGAAAGAGCGTTTTGTTCCGGTAAGGGCTGGTTCGTGCTTCGGATGTCGCGCCAATTCAGGGTGGATTCCCGGGTGAGGCATCGGCGTATGAGGTCGACCATTGCGAGGTTGATCATGGCTGCGGAGCGGTGGGGGTGGGTTTCGTAGTCGCGGGCGAGTGCCGGCCTCAGGGTCGACGTCGAGGAACGGGGCGGGGCTGGTGTCCCCGAAGTCCGACAGGCTCTGCCCGACCTCGGGCAGGTAGCTGGAGACCAGCAGCAAGTGGCGCACCGACCCGATTCCCGCAGCGGGTGGTCCCCGGGGCGGTAGCCGGGGTGGTTGGCGGCGGTGACGACTCCGGCCAGATCCCACCCCAAGGTGGCGGGGAGTTCGGGCCCGATCTCCCCTGCACGGGTTTTCCAGTCCACCGGGTTCAGACTGCTGGCGACGGTACGGATCAGTACTTCGCCGGCTCCTGGAGTGGGCTGGGGGACCTCCCGGACGGACAGGACTTCGGGCCCGCCGTGGCGAGCGATTTGGATCGCGCGCATGGCGACCTCCTTTACGAGGCGAGTGGACGGGAATCAGGCGGCGATCGGAGCTTCGTGTTCGGCATCCTTCGCCGACGTCCGTGTCCGAGGCAGGACGAGATAGGTGAGGGCCAATCCGATCAGGCTCAGCACCGCGCCCGCCAGGCCGGTCCACCGCAGAGCGCCGGCGGCGACGATCGCGCCGCCGATGACCGAGCCCGCTGCGGCCCCGAGGTTGAAGGCGCCCACGTTGACGGAGACCGCCAAATTGGGGGCGGCGCCCGCGTGGTGCAGGATCAGTCCCTGCAGCGGGGCGATGGTCGCGGTGGCGAGCAGGCCGAGTACCAGGACCGCGGCCACCGCGGTGGGCTGCCACACCACGGCGAACGGGACGAGCAAGAGCGTCCCGGCCAGCCCGCCGAAGACCCCGCGTACGGTGGCGCTCATCGACTTGTCGGTCAGCTTTCCGGCGGTGAGGTTGCCGAGGAAGCTGCCCGCGCCGTAGGCGAGCAGCAGACCGGAGACCGCCGTGGCGGAGAAGCCGGAGACGCGGGTCAGCAGCGGGGCGATGTAGGTGAACACCGTGGCGACGCCGGAGAAGCCCACTGCGGTGGTGACTATGGCGAGCATGACCGGCCGACGTGCCACTACGCGTATCTCGTCGCGCAGTCGCGTGGACGGTGCCTCCTGCCGGGGCAGTACGGCGGCAAGCAGCATGGTGCCCACCAGGGACAGAACGGTCAGCACGGCGAACGGAGCCCGCCATCCGGCGCCCTGCCCGAGCAGTGCCCCCAGGGGTACTCCGAGGAGCGTGGCCACGGTGAATCCGGAGGCGACGGTGGCGATGGCCGAGCCCGTTTTCTCGGCCGGGACCACCCGGGCCGCCGTCACCAGCGCCAGGGCCAGGAACGCGGCGTGACTGAGCGAGGAGACCATGCGGCCCACCAGGAGCAGGCCGAACGACGGGGCCACGGAGCTGATCGCACTGCCCGACGCGAACAGCAGCATCAGGCCGATGGCGAGCCCCTTGCGCGGCAGACGCGAGGTCAGCAGGGCCATGAGTGGCCCTCCGATCACGACTCCGAGCGCGTATGCGGTCACCGCTTGTCCGGCGGTGCCCACAGAGACATCCAGATCAGCGCCGACCTGGGGCAACAGCCCGGCGATCAGGTACTCCGAAGTACCCACGACAAAGACGCTCGCGCACAACGCGGCGAGCGTCGCGAAACCCTTGTTCACCTTCATGCCGCAGACGCTAAAGTCTCACATCGGTATGAGAGTCAAGCCGAACGGGCAAAGCCCGCGCGACCATCAGGAGGTCCATGTGCGCATCGGTGAGCTGTCCCGACGGACCGGCGTGGCCGTGCACCTGCTGCGCTACTACGAGGAACAGGGTCTGCTCCACCCGCAGCGGCGCCCCAGCGGATACCGGGAATACGTCGAAGAGGACGTTGCTATCGTCCGCCGCATCCGCAGCCTGCTGGCCGCGGGCCTGGGCACCTCAACGATCACCACAGTCCTGCCGTGCCTGCGGGACACCGGCGACCGCCTCGTCCCCACCTGCTCGGACTTGCTCGCCGACCTCCACCAGGAGCGCGACCGCATCGCTCGGGTCATCAGCGACCTTCAGACCTCCATGGACGCACTCAATGACGTCATCGCTGCGGCCCCGGCCGACGTCACTCGCCGAGCACTGGCCTCACTCGACGTGTAAACGAATCAGCTCTCACAAACGACCCTTTCCCGGAACAAGATCGAAAGTGATCGGCGGGAGCGGTTGGGATCGCGGATTCACTGTCACAACTCGTTCTCACTCAAAAGTGGAATCAGGCACGTTCTGAGAAATGTTTGTGACAGCATCCGGGGTCATGACGGGCCCTCAAACCGCACCCACGTCCTAAGCGGACGACGTCGAGCGCTACCCCTGCCCACGCTGTCACGCATCGCCAGGCTCACCCTGCCGCTCGCGCTCCGGCGCGGTCGCCGGGACCTATCACACTGGCCGCTTCACCAAGGTGCCCCGGCTCGCGAAACTCCTGCGCGTGCCCACCCCCGCCGACCGCGGGCCCGGCCAGCCGTGGCGACCCGGCACCCCGGCACCCGCGCCCGTCGACCCCGACACCCCGAGCGCCGACATCCGCATCGGATACGCCCGATGCTCGACCCTCACCCAGGAACTCCAGACACAGCTCGACGCGCTCGCGGCCAATCGCATCCCCCGCGACAAGATCTTCGCCGAGAAGATCAGCACCCGCGTGAGGGTCCGCCCGCAGTTCGAGGCAGCCCTCACCGCCGCCCGCGAGATCAAGGCCCATGCCCTGCACTGCCGGGTGATCTTCACCGTCTACGAGATGAAGCGCCTGCGACGCGATGCCGCAGAGCTGACAGCCCTGGCCGATCACCTCACCGCCCACGGCCTGGTGCTGGAGATGCTCGCCGGACCCCTCCAGGGGATGTACGACCCCAGCGGTCCAGGACGCCTGCTGTTCGGGTTCTTCGCCGCGATGGCCGAGACCGAACGCGAGAACATCCGCGAGGCCACCCTCGAAGGACTCGACACCGCGGCCCGCAAGGGCAACCACGGCGGCCGGCCCCCGGTCATCACCGACGACATGCTGCACACCGTGCTCCGCCGCCGCGCGAACGGCGAGACCGTCGAGGACATCCAGCCCGACCTACTCATCCCCACCGGCCGCCGCAAAGGACAGAGCCCCAGCCTTTCCAACATCTACCGGGCGCTGGCCGAGCACGAGAAGACCCAGGCGTACCCGGAGGCCATCGAGACGGCGCACGCCGACTTCGCCGCCCTCCAGCAGCGCGACCGCAGCCCCGCGTAGTTACTCAGCGCTACATGACGGGTGGCGGCAGCTATACGAGAACACGGCCTTGTGCAGCGCCAGTGCGTGAACATGCGGGATACCTCTGAGCGACCTCCCGCAGTTTCGTCAGGGCCTTCCGCAGGGGCGCGAGCCGTTCGTACTTCTGGCGGATCCAACGCACCAAGTAGGGTTTGATGCGTTTCAAGAAGCGGGTCAACTCGCTCGGCCTGAACCGGCCGTAGTGGTTGGTCCACCCCGCCAGCACAGGATTAGACGGTTTTCTATGTAATGAATTTGAGGAGTCGTTTGTAGCAGCAGAGTGCCGCGGCGAAGCCGAGGAATGCCAGGTAGTTGCGGGGATGGCGTTCGTATCGGGGCTTGAGTCTGCGGTAGCCGGACAGCCACGAGATGGTCCGTTCGATGACCCATCGGTGTCGGCCTAGTCTTTCACTGGTCTCGACTCCCTTGCGTGCGTCGGGAAGCCAATGTACTTGCCCCACAACCACTTTCGCAGGCGAGGGGATGTCGTAGGCCTTGTCCACGTGGAGTCGCTGGGGCTTGAAGTGCGGCCTCGGTGCGGCTCGTGTTTCGTTTGGAGACCCACGATGAGGGGCTTCAGGCCCTGACTGTCGTGGACGCCTGCCGCGTGAGACGGCGACGACCAGGGGCAGTCCGTTCGCTCCGACAGGACGTGCATCTTGAAACCCGGTTTACCTCGTCCACGGGGCTCGGGCCTGTGCGTTCGCCTCCGTTTCAGCGCGCACATGGGCCGAGTCGAGGACGACACGGGAGACATGGACCATGCCTGTGTCGTCGAGCTGATGCAGGACCGCTTCGTGGAGCCAGCCCCCATACCCCCGCCCGCGACCAGATCATGAACCGACGATGTGCGGTCGACTTCGATATACCGAAGCACGGCGGGGCATCCCGCCAGACACAGCCGCTGACCAGTACATAGATGATCGCGCGAGCAACGTCTCATCAGGCGTGTTCTGAGTCCCGCCGCCTTGCCGCCGTACCCGGTCCTCCGGGATCAACGACCTGGCGAGCTCCTATAGGCTGTCCGGCACGATCCAACTCCCCGTCTTTCGCGCCCCACGCACAGACCAACGAGCGCCCACCACGTAGAACGCCGTCTATTATGCGTTCGACGAAGTCCCGCGATGCGGCTCCCCACCATGTCGCTAGTCGGTGCCGGCCGGTGGTGTGGCTTGAAGGCGGGTCGAGCAGTCCGGTCGCGCCGTGCCCCCGGTAGCGGTTCCCCCTTCAATGCACAGGGGCGGGGGATGCCCATCTCGGCTGCAACGTGGGCGATCGGCCGAGTCCGGCATCGCTCAACAAGGCGTTGCGGCCCTCGATACTGCGGGGGGCATTGGCATGGGTCATCGAACACTGCTTTCTTCGACGGTGTCCTGGGCCAGGGGCTCCGGATGAGCGCCGTCGGTGGTGGTGAAGGCCCTCGGCAGGTGGCGCAGGGCGAAGACGCCGAGTGCGGCGTGGAGCATGCCTGCGATGACGGCAGCTGCGTGCAGACCGGTGACGAAGGCTGACTTCGCATCGCCGATCACCGCCGCCGTGACGCCGGGGGCCTGCAATGTCTCAGTGAGGGTACCGGCGACGTCAGGCCCCTGAAGCCGGAAGATCAGAGCCGCCAGCGAGCCGAGGAGTGCGATCCCGAGGGCATTGCCGATCTCGTTGCTGGTCTCGGCGATTGCTGCCGCGGACCCAGCTCGCTCTGCGGGAACCGCGGCGACAGCGGTGTCGGCTACGACGCTGAAGGAGATGCCGTAGCCGATGCCTGCGATGACAGTGGACGCCACGTACCAGCCGATGCCGCCGGAGATGCCGGTGGCCAGCAGCAGGAGCAGACCTGCGGCAATGAAGAAGTGGCAGGTGATGAGCGCTGCCCGGGTACCAATACGCGCAACCAGTGCCGGTGTGACGATGCAGGTGACGGTGAGCACAGCAGCGCCGGGGAGCGCGACGAGAGCCGCGTCCAGGACAGCCAGTCCGAGGACGGACTGGAGGTAGATACCGCCGAGGTAGGCCACCGCCGACCATGCGGCCAAAGGCAGCAGCCCGGTGATGGCCGCGATCGTGAACACCCGATCCCGGAAGAGGCGGAAGTCGATCAGCGGGTGCTCAAGGTGGAGTTGCCGCCGGACGAACCACCACAGGGTGACGATGCCGACGAGCCCTGTGGCCATCGAGGTCGCTGTCAGCCCCTCCGCGGCAGCGTGCTTGATCGCGTAGACAGTCAGCAGGATGCCCGCAGCGGAGAGCAGAACGCTCAGGACGTCGATGCGGCCGGCCCGGGTGGCACGTACCTCGCGGAGCAGGACCGGGGCCAGAAGCAGGAACAGCACGACGACGGGAAGATTGATCAGGAAGACCGCCCCCCACCAGAAGCTGTTGAGCAGCTGTCCACCGATGCTCGGGCCGATCGCGAAGCCAGCGGCAAAGGTGGCTGCGAAGATGCCGATGGCTTTCGCCCGCTGGCGCGAGTCGGTGAACAGTTCGCTGAGTACCGCCAGCGCCGACGGCAGCAGCGTGGCACCGGCCACGCCCATCAGCGCCCGGAAGGCGATCAGCAGTACCGGCCCAGGGGCAAACGCTGCTCCCGCGGAGGCCGCGCCGAACACTGCTGCACCGGTCATCAGCAGCTTCAGCCGGCCGTACCGGTCGCCGATGTTCCCGAACGCGATGAGCAGGGACCCAACAGCGAATCCGTAGACGTCCAGGATCCACAACGCCTGATCCGCAGTCGGCGACAGTGCCTCGGAAACCTTGGCCATCGCCAGGAACAGGACCGAACCATCCATCGCGACCAGCAGGACCGGGCCGAGTACCACCAGCAGACCGAGCCACGCCCGCAGGCCGGGTGAGTGAGAAACACGCTGTACATTCATGCATCTGACGGTGCGCCACCGTCCGCCCGACAACCATCCCCGCGTCATGGGTACACCTCCCAGGGTCACCCAGAAACGGACCGTGGCACCTACGCTCGGAGTCATGGAACTGGAGAGCCTCGGGGCCTATCTCAAGAACCGTCGGGACCGAGTCACGCCTACCGACGTCGGCCTGCGTACTTACGGAACCGCCCGCCGCGTGCCGGGTCTGCGTCGCGAGGAGCTCGCGCAGCTCGCCGGCGTGAGCGCCGGCTACTACACGAGGCTGGAGCAAGGTCAGGCTGGCACCGCCTCCCAACAGGTCCTCGATGCGCTCGCAGGCGTGCTCCAGCTCGATCCGGCCGAGACAGGCCACCTGCACAACCTGGCCCGTCAGCCCACCACTTCACGCCTGGTCCGTCCCCGCCCTGAAAGACCGCACCGGCGAGTGCTGACGCTCCTGGCGTCCCTGGGTGAGACCACGCCGGCCGTCGTGCTCGGCCGCCGCGGCGACGTGCTGGCCTGGAACCGCACCGGACATGCACTCGTCGCGGAACACGTCGACTTCGACGCGCCCCACGATCTCGCGCGACGGCCGTCCATCCCTCGTATGTTCTTCCTCGACCCTCTCACCCGCGACCTGCACTGCAACTGGGATGAACTGGCCCGAACCCATGTCGCTTACCTGCGGCTCACCGCAGGCAGGTACCCCACCGACGCCCGGTTGGCCGAACTGATCGGCGAACTTGCCATGCGTAGCAGCGACTTCGCCAGACTGTGGGCCAAAGGCGACGTCGCGGACTGCACCGTGGGCACCATGCGCCTGCAACACCCAACCGTCGGAGGAGCCGACGTCGACTACCAGGTGTGGCTCCAGCCCGAGAGCCCCGACCACCGGCTTGAGGTATACACACCCAACGACACCGCCTCGGCCGACGCGCTGCGACTGTTGTCCGACCAGGTCGCCGATCAGCAGGAACCTGAGGTCGCCCTTTCCAAGGCGCCCCAGCATCTGGACAGGTAACGGCTGCCTGTACCCCTCCCGGATCACAGGTCGTAGTCTTGGCAAGCGCGGGGGTGAGCGAGCACCGACCGCCGCTCGCGTCAGACCGTGCTGGCTTCCAGCGATGCCTGCGAGTGATCGGCTTCCGCCCATTCCAGCAGGTCAGTGGATCGGTTCAGTAGTTGCGGGCCTTGCGGTGCAGTCCTGATGCGATCCGTTGCGCTCGGCCATGACGACGTAGGTGTTCCGCAGGGCGTCGCGGAGTTCGTCGACGGCCGTCGCTCCTTAACCGGGTCGGGAAGCGGGCTGCAGGCGGACTCGTACGGCGGCGACGAGTCCCGTGGTGTCCGGGGCACCTAACGGGATCAGGGCCACGCGTTTGCGGCCCATTTTCGCCAGGTGAGCGATCTGGCTTGCCTGCAGGGGGCTCTCGCCCCAGCCAGGCAGCGTGGGATCATCGGGCAGCAGCCAGGTGTCCTTGGCGATCCTAGAGATATGCTTCAGGCCCGCCGCACTGAGCTTGGCGGCCATCCTGATGCCGTCCAGCCGCTCGGCGTTCAGCGTCACCGGGCGATGCGGCAGACGAAGGCGCGACGCCGTTTCGAGAGAGGCGCTCACCACCGAGTCCTCCGGGATCGCAGAGTGCGCCTCGTGGGGAACCGATGTCCTATCGCCCCCCGGCCTGTTAAAGGGCAAATGTAGCCACCAGTTCAGCGGGCACACTGTGCGCGCGGACACCCCCCACACACCTATCACTTGCTGTGCGGTAACGGCTTGACCGCGCTCCCACGAGAACGTCCGGGCCACGCCCACAGAGTGGGTGCCCGACTTCGGGATGACCATAGGGTGCAGTGCATAGGCCCGCACGCCGGGCGCGGACCACCGCGGCGACGTTGCCCCAGTAGAAGGCGAGCGCCGCCCGGTCCGTCTCGCTCAGCTCGTAGCGCGGACGGGCGGCGGGCGCGGCCGGCCTCGGCGGCGCGAGCCAGCGCCACACCTTCCGCTCCGCGACGTCCAGGCCCTGCGCGACCGTACGCACGTGCGCGGCCGTGAGCGCCTCGTCCTGCCGTAGCCGGGACAGCCGTTCGACGGCCACCCGACGCTTCTCCGCCGACACCCTCCCCATGGACGGAAGTGTCAGTGGCGGCAGAACCACCGTGCCCGAACATGCGCCCGCGTCCACACGACCGCGTGGAACTTCCCGAACCGGTGGCGAGCGGGCCCAATGAACGCTACCTACGGATTATCACCCGGCGCCGGGGAGTGTCACCTCGCTCGGCTTCGCGTATACCCAAAGGTCGAGTTCGACCTCCTCGTAGCACTCCTCGCAGCGGCGAACGTCGACGTCGCCCACCACGCGCACATGAATCATCCACGCGATCCGGCCGCACTTCGGGCACGTCGTCTCGCGTGCCGTACGTATGGGATCGCCGTATTCCGGATCTCAAAGCATTGCGGGGCTCGCGTATCCCCGCCCAGATGAAAAGCAGCGCCTCATGAGCGAGTGGGACGGGCCCCTGAACCAGCCTTAGCGCAGGACCTTCGTGAACTTCTCGTACTGCATCCTGGCGAAGTACCCGGTGAGACCGTGCGGCACATCACCGCTGCTCATGGTGTCGACCAGGTACTTGCCGTCCCGGATGTAGATGACGGAGTATCCGGCGTACTGGTAACCGACCGTCTCATCTCCCCGCGGTGTAACAGCCGCAGAGCGGCCTCCTAGGCACTTTTCGTCCTTCGTGCGCAGCCAGGCCATAGCCTTCTCGGCCTTGACCTGATCGCTGTACACCGTTACGCCCACCTGCACTCCTTCGGCCCCGGAACCGAATGTGTTTGACACACTGCTGCCGTTCGGAAGTCCGTCCTTCAGCGCGTCGCACGGCCCGGTCGTAGACCGGGGGAAATCCGCCCACCCGTCCTTCACCCAGTGCTCCGGGACGTCGGAGGTACCCAGAAGGGCGCCCTCCATGTTCCGGGACGAATCGGTGGGCGTGGGCCGGACCGCTTCCGGTGTGGCTTTCCCTGTTTCCCTCGGGAAGTTGGCCGAGCCCGGATCAGCCTGGCCGCTGGTGGTGGCCGTCGGGCGGTGCGCAGGGTCATCGCCGACAATGAGTTGTGCCCCGCCGTAGATCCCCAGAGCCACCAGCGCGAGGAACACGAGAGCTGCGGCGAGCAGGGATAACCGGACGTTGCGGGTGTTGTTGAACGTCACGGACCCCAGAGAGAAGGTGTTCCGGCCCCGCACCGTGGTGCCCTGCAACGTGATGCTGCCGATCGTGGTGCGCGTGGGTTCGGCAGCCGCCGGGGCAGCCAGGGCCGCGGCGATACTCTCGGCGAACTCCGGATCGGCGTCCACTTCCGCTTGGAGCAGCGCGCGCAGTTCGTCAACCGCCGCAGGGTCTTCGGGCCGGTCCTCGACCGCGCGCAGGGCGGTGGACCCTCGATCGGTTCCCCCGAGCCGGTCGCGCACCATCGTGGAGATATTCTGTCCCATTTCGGTACCGGCCGTAGCGGCGGCCCCACTCGCCATCTGCATGATGATCTGAAGCACTGTCTCGACCACTTGTGTCGCCCCCCGGAGGGTCGCGTCGCCTGAACCCCCAGCTTTCCCTGTCGACACGTCAACAACAACGGAAAGTGCCCAACAGTATCGGAGCAGGCTACCCAGACCGGACGGACCCGGAGCAGACCGAAATCTGGCCCCGACTCGATCCGCCGTGCACGGCCCGACGCGGAGCCATCTCACGACGCTTCCCGTGGCAGAAACAGCTGACGTTGTCGTGGCAGACCACACGTGGGGCGCGTCAGCCGACGGCCCAGGAGGACAGCTCCTGCGCCCGCGATCAACGAGGCGGCGGCGATACCGGTGAGTGCGGTATCGGCCAGGGCGGCAAGGGTGGATCCAGTGGCGGGCAGCTCGGACCGGGCGGATTCTGCTGCCGTGGCGGCTTGGAGGGCGAGGTCGGTGACCGCTTCGGGGTGGGAGATCATGGCCACATGGGAGAAGTCGATCTCCACCGTGTGTGAACCCGCGCGCTTCGCCTCGAAGCGTTCCTGGTCGGGGTTGATGGTCCTGTCCTGTTTGGCGACGAGGAACCACGACGGATGTGTTTCCAAGCGGCCACCTTGGCCTTCGCCGAGAACCCGGTTGTTGCCACGGGCCGTTGGGTCACCGCCATGACCCTCGCTCCACGCAGACAAGGGCTACGACTACGCTCACCTGCGGCGATGATTACGTCAACGCGGCATCATCCACAGCATCGCCCGCAAGGGACTTGAGTCCTCGCAACGGCTAGGCCCTCACCGCTGGACCGTGGAGCGCACCATGGCCTGGCTCGCGGGCTGTCGGCGACTGCACCGACGCTACGAACGTAAAGCCGCCCACTTCCTCGCCTTCACCAGCATCACCTGCACCCTCATCTGCTATCGCAGACTCACCAAATGAGATGACTTCTTACTGATCTTTTCGTAAGTTCGGTGGGTGTGGTGGGTGGATAGTCAGGCCGGTGTGGGCGAGGTAGGACCATGGCAGGTGCTGGTTGTGGTTGATCCGGTGGACGCCTTGTTCGGTGGCGTCGGCAACGTCGGCCTGCTCTGAACGATCGGTTGCCCGGCTCGTCACCGACCTATCGGACAGACGCTAGGTCTCTGCCGGGGGCGGCTGGGTGAGCTGGGTTCCAGAGCATGACCTTGCCGTCGTCTCCGCCAGAGACCACCTTGCCGTCAGCTGTGACCGTTACCGCTCGCACGCGCAATGCGTGGCGACCCAGTTTTTGGGCCGAGGCTCCGGGGACTTCCGGATTCCACAAACGTACCCAGCCGTCTCCAGTGCCGGAGACGACCTGACCGACACCGGCGGCAACTGCCGCCAGGTGCAGTCCGAGGTGGCAACAAAAATGATCGCTGCCAGGGTCTCCCGGTCACCGATCCGTCGCCGACCCCCGCCCTGCGGACGCTTCACTTCCGTCGGCGGCACACTCGCCGGAATGACAGCGGCCAACTGGAACTCCCAAGTACGGCCAGTTGTGGTGTCACTCTTCGTCAGCGATCGCGCCGGCCTCCTGTGGCCTGGCTCAGTCGACGTCGACGTCGCCCATGAGTTCGAGGAGGCGCGAGAGGACTCGAAGGCAGGTGTCGACCTCAGCGTCGGCGAGGTCACCGCCGACCTGGCGCAGCACTACGCGTTCGTGGTCGATCACCGCGGTGATGACGGTCTGGCCCTGTTCGGTCAGCCGGATGAGGGAAGACCTCTTGTGGGCCGGATTGGGGGCGGACTCGACCAGACCTCGTGCAGCCGCATCGTTGACCATGCGCTGCACGAACTGGCGGCTCAACGCCTGTGCCCGGCCCATCTGAGGAACGGTCATGGGCCCATGTTCGCGAAGCAAGTTGAGCACGGCCCGCACTCCCACCGACAGCCCCTCGACGGACACGTCCTGCTCCACCTTGCGCTGGGTGCGCCGATACAGCGGGCCCACCAGGTCGAACACCTCGGTGAGCCGGTCGGTCAACTCTTCGGACGCCAGGCCACGATCTGTCTCATTCACGCCACCATGATGACACCTCGGTTGCCATTCACTCCCAACAATGACACCTTGGTTGTCATGAATGATCTTTTCTGGCTCGACACCGGCGCCGGCCAACCCCTCGTCCTGCTGCACGGCGGCTTCGTGGACAACCGCATGTGGGACGACCAGATCCCCGCCCTCGCCGCGCGGTACCGCGTTATCGCGCCCGACGCCCGCGGCCACGGCCGGTCCGCCAACGCCACCGGACCGTTCCGGCACACCGACGACCTCGCCGCGCTGCTACGACACTTGGGCACCGGCCCCGCGATCCTGGTGGGCGTCTCCATGGGGGCCAGCATCGCGGTCGACACCGCGCTCGAGCACCCGGAACTGGTCAGCGCCGTGGTCGTCAGCGGCGCCGGGACCAGTGAGCCGAACTTCACCGACCCCTGGACCACCCGAACCTGGACCGCCTGGCAATCGGCGATGGCCGCAGGCGACCTGAACGCCGCCGTCGAGGCATTCACACTCTTCGCCGCGGGCCCGCACCGTACCCTCGACGATCTCCACCCCGAGGTCGTCGGCCGCCTGCGCGAGATGACCCGCAGCACCCTGTCCAAGCACACCCCCGACGAACCCGACCTGCGCATCCCCGTCCACGACACCTGGATCCGTGCCGCCAAGATCGACGTGCCCGTGCTGGCCATCAACGGCGCCATCGACTCACCCGACCACCTCGGCATGGCCGAACGCCTCACCCACACCGTCGCCGACGGCCACGCGATCTCGATCGATCAGACCGCCCACTACCCCAACATGGAACGCCCGGACGTCTTCAACAAGGCCCTCGAAGACTTCCTGCGTACCTTGTGACCACACAACCGACTCCTCAGCCCTGCGATCACCGATCGTCACCACCGGCGGCCAGATAGCTCTCCACTAGTGTCCTGAGTCAGTAATTCGTTCACAGTATGAAGCAAGTGCTTCGAGTATCTGGTCAGCTGTCTTGGTCCAGATGAAGGGCTTGGGGTCTTCGTTCCAGGTGGTGATCCAGGTGCGGATGTCTTTCTCCAGCGCCTGGACGGATTTGTGGACGCCGCGGCGTATCTGTTTGTTCGTCAGCTCTGCGAACCATCGCTCTACGAGGTTCAGCCAAGAGGAGCTGGTGGGCGTGAAGTGCATGTGGAATCTGGGATGGGCCAGGAGCCATCTTTCGATGTCGGGTGTCTTGTGGGTCGCGTAGTTGTCACAGACGAGGTGGACGTCGAGGTCGTCTGGGATCTCTCTGGCGAGCTTGGTAAGGAACTTCTTGAACTCCGCGGGAGCCGATGACCTGGCCGGAGGCGGCGTCGAACACTGTGAAAAGGGTGGTGGTGCCGGCGCGGACGTAGTCGTGCGTGGCCCACTCCGGGACTCCGGGCATCATGGGGAGACCGGCTGAGATCTGTCCAGGGCCTGGATCTGCGACTTCTCGTCCACGCACAGCACCAGAGCTCGTTCGGGCGGATCAAGATACAGGCCGACAACGTCGTGGACCTTGTCAACGAAGAACGGATCCGTTGACAGCTTGAACGTCTCGGAACGGTACGGCTGCAGCCCGAAAGCCCGCCACACACGGGCAACAGTCGACTGGGACAGGCCCGTCTTTTTCGCCATCGACCGAGTCGACCAGTGCGTGGCGTTGTCCGGCTTCGACTCCAAAGTCCGCGCGATCAAGTCAGCGACCGGCTCGTCCAATACGGTGCGAGGCCGGCCTGGACGCGGGTCATCTTCCAGTCGGGAGAGCCTGTCGGCGAGAAAACGCTTCCGCCATTTCGACACCGTCTCCCGCGTCACCCCGTTCTTTTCGGCTACCGTCTTCGTCGAGACAGGAAACCCATCTTCACCCACCGCTTCACACGCCAGGATCAAACGGGCCCGAAGAGCCATGTCCTGAGCACCTTTTCGCCGCCGCACCCACCGCCCCAACTCAGCACGTTCCACAGCAGTCAGGTCCAACGGCACAAGCTTCGGTCCCGGACGAGTCACCCCAGAACCATAGACGAATTACTGACTCAGGACACTAGTGCTGGATTCCTCAAAGGCAGTACACATAGCGGCGGCGTAAGCGCCGGGTGGGTGGGGAGGGTCTGCCCCAAATCCATGGGCGGGCACGGGCATTGAGCTGGGCTGCTACCAGGCGGGTGGCTTGTTCGATCTCGGGTGGTCCGGCGAAGGACTGGCCGGCCAGGGCGGCCTTGCGGAAGATGCGCCACCAGCCTTCCTGAAGGTTGAGCCAGCAGGCGCCGACGCCCGCTGGTGCGACGGAATGGCCATCCTGTCCGGCGACTACACCATGATCCGTGCTTCTGGCCTGCTTGCCCAGCTCGGCCGGCGCGAGGCGCTGCTGCTGGCGGACCTGGGATGTCTGATGGCCGAAGGAATGGTGGCCGAGCTGCTGGAACGCTTCGACGTCGATCGCAGCGAAGAGGCCGCCCTCGCCGTCGTCACCAACAAAACCGCGACCCTGATGTGGGGCAGCTGCGCCGTAGGAGACCTGCAGGGCTGTCGCGACGACGCCTGCATCGACGCCATGCTCGACTTCGGCCGCCACTTCGGCATCGGCTATCAGCTCCTCGACGACCTCCTCGACCTGACCGCCACCGCCGAACAGCTCGGGAAGCCGGTCGGCAACGACATCCGCTAAGGCATCTACACGCTCCCATTGCTCCGGGCGCTGCAGCGCGATCCCGCCCTGTGCCCCCTGCTCAGGCCCGAGATCACCGATGCCGAGATCGCAGAGGTACTCGGGCGGGTGCGTACCGGGGAGGCCGTCGAAAAGGTACTGCCCCTGGTCGCCCAGCATGTCGACCAGGCCGTCACCACTTCCGTCAGGCCGACTGCACCCGCTCCCGTCCCCGTATCGCAGCAGCGATCGAGGGCTTCGCCCGCACCATCCTCTCCCGCCGGGCCCTGAACCGACGGCCCCCGTACCGACCCCCACAGAGGGAGACTGACGGCAACACCCCATCAATCCAAGGAGATTGAGCGAGTCGGTTGCGTCATCCCAGGTCAATTCCCCCCTGACGTTGCATCGAGTGCAAGAGCGCAAGATCATTTCACGTACACTTATCCACAAGTAACCACTGTTTTCGACTAGGGGGACCCTATGCGTCGACGCATTTCCACTTTCGCCGTCACAGCCGCAATGGCCGGAGGTGTACTGTTCGCGGCCCTGCCCGCACACGCCGCCACGACCACCGGCTCGCACGCCGCGGTGGCCCGGGCGGGCAGCATCCACGTCAACCTCGACGAGCTGCGCCAGCAGTCCGCCGACCTGAAGGCCAAGGCCAACCGACTGGACCAGGACGGCGAGCACCAGGCGGCAGAGCGTGCCCGCGCCGAGGCGCGCGCCATCGACAACCAGATCAAGGCGTACGAAGACGCCGAGAACAACGTCTGATCGCTCCTACAGACAGTTGACGCCCGCCTCGACACCATCGGGGCGGGCGTTGTCGTGCGGCCGTCATCCGGGCCGCAAGCCATCGGACGGGTCCTGAGCTTCTCCCCGGTCGCGGTGGCGCTGCTGCCGGTAGTCTTCCGCCTACAGTCGGCCGATCGACGCCCGCCCCGACCTACGGACTCACCTGGGGACCAGCTGACCAGCCGCGTCTGCCTTTTCAGGGCCAGGGGCACGGCCAGAGCTAGCTAGGGTCTGTTGCGAAAGTGCTGGTCAGAGCCATTCGTTGATGGCTGCGACGAGGACGGTTGCTTCGTAGCGGACGGCGAGTTTGTCGTACCTGGTGGCCACTGTCCGGTGCCTCTTGAGGCGGTTGATGCCGCCTTCGACCACGTGCCTCTGCTAGGCCGTGTTGCTAAAGAAGGCTGGTGGGCCGGGTGCACCCCAGACTTCGTCGTTGAGCAGCGCCATTCCCGGTACGGGGCAGGCCTCCCACCTGCGCCGGTGCAGCTGCGTGGTGTCCATCTCGCTACGTAAACTGCTGGCTCGTGCGCCTGTTTGTGATGCCAACGTTCCCACTGACGGCTTCCCGTTCGACCGAAGGACTGAGCCGTGCCCGACCGACCTGAAATTGTCTGCATCTGCGGCTCTACCCGGTTCGTGGACGAGATGCGTGCGGTGAACCGTGATCTGACCTTCGCAGGTGTCATTGTCGTCGCGCCAGGCGAAGCAGACGAGTTGATCACCGACGAGCAGAAGACCGCGCTGGACGCCCTCCACCTGCGCAAGATCGACCTGGCCGACCGGGTTCTGGTCGTCAACCCCGGCGGGTATATCGGCGAGTCCACGAGCAGGGAGATTGCATATGCGCACGCCACCGGCAAGCCGATCTCGTTCACCGATCCCGTCTGACCAGTAGACGCTTCCTGGTGCGCGCAGGCAATGAGTCTCGGTCAGCCTCGGAGCGTGTTGCTAGAGGGTCTTCGAAGTCGTCGGGCGCAGCCTTGTGCTTGTGTCGCGTGACGTGATCTCTGATGAGGCGTGGGCCGTGCTCGGGCCTCTGTTTCCCGCTGTGAAGGCTTCGGGCCGTCCGCCGGTAGACCGACGCACGGTGGTCGAGGCGACGGCGTGGCGGTATCGCACCGGGGCGCCGTGGCGTGATCTGCCCGAGCGGTTCGGGAACTGGAACACGATCTACAAGAACTTCGACCGCTGGTCGAAGGCCGAGGTCTGGGCGCGCGTCCTCGAGCAGGTCCAGGCGATGGCTCATCAGGGCGGCGACGTCGACTGGATCGTGTCAATCGACTCCACGATCGTGCGTGTCCACCAGCACGGCGCGACCCTGCCCAGAGATAAAGGGGGCACGGTCGAAGTACCAGAAGCTCGGAGACGAACCCGCTGATCACGCGATCGGCCGCTCCCGTGGCGGGTTGACGACCAAGACGCACCTGGTGGCCGACGGCAAGGGGCGGGCACTGGCGTTTGTCCTGACCGGTGGCCAGGTCGCGGACACGACCGTGCTCCCCGGACACGCTCGACGAGATCCGCGTGGCCGGCGCGACCGGACGGCCACGTCAGCGCCCGGACCGGCTGCCGGCAGACAAGGGTTACCCGTCCAGGGCGAACCGAGCGTGGCTGCGCGAGCGCGGCATCGCCACGACGATCCCGTTGGACGCGATGGCGACGCTGTTCTTCTCCTCCCGCTCGGTCAGCACCTGGAACAGCAGTTCGGCGCCGTGCCGGTCAAGTTCTATATAGCCCAGCTCATCGATGCAGAGCAGGTCGACGCGGCCGTAGCGGGCGGTGGTCTTGTTCAGCTGCTTCTCGTCGGCCGCCTCGACCAGCTCGTTCACCAGCGTCGTGCCCAGACAGGCACTCGAACTCGGCGCGGTGGTCCATCAGCCACGAGAGGTAGAACAGCCCTGGTGGATCACCCCAGCGTCAACGCCCCAGCCGCGTCCCCTTGCGCTTGCCGGCGCGGGAGTCGCAATAGTTCTTGATCCCGGCAGCCCACACCCGGCAGGCTTCTTTCGGGATGCGGGAGGACAGCTTGCCTGCAGCGAACCACGGGTGGAGCGTTGGACCGTGTCAGCGATGGCGCGAGCCCGGTCGGCGGCGCCCTTCACCGGGACGCTGCCGCCCTCGCAGAAGTCCTTCTGCACACCGACGACGATCAGAGCACGGCGCAATTCCCCCTCCGCCTCCAGCGCAACGCCATCGGCCTCCTCAGCCACGCCCTCCGCAACCCCGCCGTGCCCGACGACGGTGACGAACCACCGATCTGCGCAGTCCCCGTCCGCTGACGTTGCCGTCAACTGCTGCCGTCACCCCACCCAGACGTCCCGTCAGACAATGCCTGGCGGGACGTCAAATTCACTTGCGCACATACACAACAATCCGGAATCAGCAAGTGACAAAATCAACGCGAAATTCACGCATCACTCCCGCGACCGAATCCAGAAAGGCGCTATCTAGAATTTCTTGAGACGCCTGAAAGTTTCGCCAAACAATCTTCACCGGAGGCCCCTCACCAAAACTCGAAGAAATGCAGTCCGCAAGAGCGTCAAGATTCGACCCAAAGTATCCGCCCGGACCATTGACCGCCTCGCCCAATGCGCAGAAGAACCCCGACCTTGTAGAGATATGCGCACCGTCCAAGTAGACGACTTCATCCACTCCATAGCGGGCTGCCCTACGATTCAAAGTAAACCACGAATTCTGAACAACGTGCAGCCATGCACTCTGATAACTCGCCGGCCATCGAAGCCATTCGCCCTTCTCCAGGACGATTCCCGATGCCCAACGTCGCCAAATCTTCTCTGCTTCAGGATACTCGCAGCGATTACCAAAGAACTGGTACGCGACTCGTGAAATATAGCCGTCTGGCGCCTTTACGCCCGTATCGCCGAGCACAACCCGACCAATGAAGTACTCACCAACCTTCCCCCCTCGACGATTCATGATCTCCAGCACCGCATCCTCAACCCTTCGCCTACCCCTTTCGACCTCATGAACTCTCTGGAAGGCCACTTCCGAAAACTCTTCTTCTGGGGCGACAAAAAAACCCTCTACCCCTTCGGCCGCAACGAGTACACTCCCAGACCCTTCATCCGATACCAGGTACAACGGAAAATCCACCGCAGCCGTCACAGGTACTTCGCCAGACATATCTCATCCCCAAACCGGAACTGGTGCAGCGACAATTAATCGATCGCTGCACCAGTTAACCAATAGAGCTACTGATTCCACCCCGAGTCAGGGAAGTGGGGTGCACTGAAGCGTTGAATCTTCGTGTAATGCGTGGACGTCCAGCCGTACACCTTGACGCCGTTCGGCAACTCCTTTTCCAGGATTCTGTCAGTTTCCGGCCTACCAGGCACCCGGTACTCCTTAGAACCTGCCCACCACGGATGCTCATGGCCTGAATAGGTGTCGTGCGACGGAATCCGTCCCGCCTTCACGTCATCGTAGGCCGAAGCGATTTTGTTATTCATCCCCCTGGGCAGAGGATCCGACAGATTCCCGCAGTTGCTGTTGTGAACGAGGACCGGTGTGTCGCCCGCCAAAACATAGTACGTGTGCAGGTCGGCGACCGTCAGGTTGTGGACGCGCTGCCGGAACGTGGTCCACGTCGTCGTCGTGTCGATCCGTGCCTGGGCTCCGGCTTCGGTCAGCAGCCGTTCGCCCGGCTTGAGTTGCTCGGCGTCGCGCCAGGCGTTCCTGCCGCCGGCAGCCCAGAAGGGGTGCTTGCCGGTGGCGGTCACCGTGCCCGAGGACCGTGCACCGGGGCCGGTGACGGTGACTCGCACGAGACTCTTCCGGCCGAAGCCGGTGATGGTCGCCTGGACACGCTTCGCCGCGGTGCGGCCGGTCCGCGGGTCCGTGGCGATAACCTGGTCTCCGGTGCGGATGTCCTCGATCGGCTTGGTCCGGTGACCGGCCATCAGGACGCGGGTGCCAGGGACGAAGCTGTTCCTCTCGCACGGCTTGCCCTTCCTCAGGATCTTGAGCTTGAGAGCACTGAGTGCGAGGCCCTTGAGGCACGAGAGTTTCTTCGTCTGGAGGCACTGCTCGATCTCTTCCGCGCCCACGTACCAGGCGATCAGACGGTCGAGGTAGGTGCTGCTCGTGCAGCTCATCCCGCCCGCTCCGTCGGCCGCGCAGACCAGGATCACCTGGCCGGGCTTCAGCCCCCCGCTTCCCAGGAGACTTCTGCGGTACTCGATCAGCCGCTTGTCGAGGGTCTTGCGCATCTCGCTGTCGGAAAGGGGCTTGTTCTTCTCCAGGAGCTCGTCCTGGATCTGCTTCTTCATCTCCGAGAGCAGCATGTCGGCCGCGGTCTTCATCGCCTCGGTCGAGGCCTTGGCCGCCGCGGTGGCGTCCTTCCCTGCCGCCTCAGCGGAGACGCTCGCCTCGTAGGCGGCGGAGTTGGCTTGCAGGGAGTAGGAGGACGCGATGCCCGCGGAGTGCTCGGCCCGCTCCGCGGAGCGGGCCGCCGCCTGCGCGTCCTTGCGGGCGGACGCCGCGGCGCTGTTGGCCTTCCTGGCGGACTCGGCCGCGCTTCTGGCCGATTCAGCGGCCTGGTCGGCGGACTTGTCGGCCTGCTTGGCGTAGGTCTCTGCTTTCTCGGCGGACTTACGTGCTTTCTCCGCCCAGGTGATGGCCTGCGTGGCCTCGTCGCGGGCGTCGGCGGCGACGCGCTGTGCTTGGGCGGCGTCCTTGTGGGCGAGCGCCGCGGACCGGTCCGCTCCCGCCAGCAAGATGTCGATCTCGGCGGTGTGGGCGGCGGCATTGGCGTCGCGCTGCCGCGCCCGGTGGAGCCCGATCTGCAGGAAGTCGTGCAGCTCGGACGGCGGAGCCGACAGCGCAGCTTGGGCTGCCGCCTTGACCTCGGGGCCGCCGGCCGTCATGGCCTGGGAGACCGCGACTCGTTCGTCGCCCTCGCGGGCCTTGTACTGCCCGGTCTCCAAGAACTGGTGCAGGTCGGCGGGGGTGCCGTCCAGGGCCTTGTTGGCCGCGGCCTTCACCCCCGGGCCGCCCGCCTCCATGATCCGTGAGACCGCGATGCGGTCGTCGTGCTCCTTGCCCGGGTAGGCCCGAGTGCGCAGGAACTCCCGTACCTGGTCGGCCGGTTTGTCCATCACAGCCAGAGCGGCCTCTTGCTGCGCTGGGCTGTCGCTCGTGGCGGCGATGTGCCCCGCGCTGGCCCGGTCGTCCTGCTCGGTGGCCACTGTCAGCCCCGCCCGTACGAACTCGACCACTTCCTCGTCGGTCCCCATCAATGCCTGCTCAGCAGCCTCAACAACCCATGGGCCTCCGCTGGAGGCGAGGTTGACCGCGAACTGCCGCCCCTTGGCCGCCATGACCTGGGGGTCGGACGCCGTGGTGGCCTCGTCCCGGAGCTTCTGGGTCGCGGTGTTGAACTGCTGGACCCGCCCAGCCTGCCACTGGGCGGCGGCGACGCTCGAATCGTGCTCCTTCTTGGCCTCCTCGGCCGCAAGGACGTTCTCCTCCTGCTGCTCGGTCAGCCGCTCGGCGTCGGCCTTGCGGGCCAGTTCGGCCACGACCCTGGCCTGACCTGCTGCCGTTTGCGCGTCATTGGCGGCCTTCGTGGCGGCGTCCGCCGCAGCCGTCGACTCCTTGGCAGCATTCACCGCCTGCCCCGCCTCGTCCGCTGCCTTGTCCGCCGCCTTCGCCGCCTCCTCGGCATGCTTCGCTGCGTCGTTGGCGGCGTTGCGCGACTGCCGCGCGGCCACCCCGGCCTGCCGGGCATTGGTCTGCGCCGCTTCAGCCGCACGTGTGGCCTGGCCCGCCAGCCGCCGGGCCCGGGCCGCCGCCGCCTTCGCCTCGGCCTCCTTCGCACCGGCCTCACCGGCCCAGCGCCCCGCCTCGGCGGCCGACGTGGCCGCCGCGGCCGCATTGGCGCCCGCACTGGCCGCGGCACCCGCCGCCTTCGCCGCGTTGTCCGCGGCAATACCGGCCTGATCAGCGGCGTCCGCCGCCTTCTTCGCCCCGGCCGCCGCATCGCGCGCCTTCTGCGCCGCCAGCCGAGCCTCCTTGGCCTTGGACGCATTACCGGCCGCCGCCGCTGCCGCCGACCGAGCCGAAGAGGCCGCGCTCCCCGCCCGGCCGGCGGCATACGCCGCCTGCGCCGCAGCAGTCGCCGCCACCCGCGCCACCCGGTTCGCCGCAGCAGCAGCCGACACCGCCGTACGCGCCGCCTGCGCCGCCCGGTCGGCCGCAGCCGCCGCGCGCGATGCCGCTGCCGCCGCCTTGTGCGCCGACGACTTGGTCGCCTCCGCCTCCTTCGCCGCGACCTGCGCCGCCTCCTTGGCCCGCTGAGTCGCCTTCTCCGCCTTGTCTGCCTCCTCCTTGGCCTCCTCGGTCAGCTCCTTGGCCTTCTTCTGCGCCCGGTCAGCAAGTGCGGCCAACTGCGAGACTGTCAGGGCCTCCTGGTCCCGCGCGGCGGCTACCTGCCACCCCTCGTCCAGGAACTCCTGCGCATCCTCCGGAGAACCGTCGAGAGCCTGCTGCGCGACTTTCTTCACATTCGGGCCACCCGCGGTCATCAACTGGGCGACCTGAACCCGGTTGTCCTCTTCCCGTGCCCGGAACTGCCCGTCGTCGATGAACCGTCGCCAGTCCTCGGCCGACCCGTCCAACGCCTTGCCGGCCGCCTCCTTCACACCCCGCCCACCGGCGGCCATGATCTGTGACACCTCGACGCGCAGATCGGTGTCGTAGGGCTCAACGAGCCCGCCGTTCAGGAACCCCTGCAACTCTTGGACGCCGCCGTCCAGCGCCTTGTTCGCGGCCTCCCGTACGCCCGGCCCGCCCATGGCCATGACCTGCGCCACCTGAACCCGCAGGTCGTCTTCCTTGACCGACGGCAGTTCCTTTTGCATGAACGTGTCGACGTTCTGGTCCGGCCCCAGCAGGACGGCCTCGGCCGCCTTGCGTACCCCCGGGCCGCCGGTCCGCCATTCCTGGAGAACGTCGGATCTGTCATACGCCGGCGGCGCCTCATCAGCCATGGCGGGAGGTAAGTCCGCGCCGGCTATCAGTGCCATGGCCAGCAGCGTCGCCACGACGCCGCGCCGGCCCAGGGCACTCCGTAATCTTGTTACCACAACGTTTCTCCTTGTGAGTGAACTGTGCTCACCGTCAGCCGGGTGGTGCGGCTCCCGGAGCGCCCTGGGTCTTGCCGTCCGGGGCGCTCCGGCAGCCTGCGGTCACCGTTCGGCGCAGTGCGCATTCCGCCACTGGACGAAGTGATCGGCGCGGTTGGTGATGACGCCGTCGACACCCCATGCCGTCGCGGTCTGCCACTGGGCCTCGGTGTCGACCGTCCAGACGAACACCTCGACGCCGGCGGCCCGGAGCTTGTCCACGACCGAGGGACGAGCCGACAGGCCACTGAACTTGACCGCGTAGGTACTGAGGGAGAGCTGGCGTGCGGTGGCCACGGGGTCGGCGTCCAGTGCCGACCGGAGCAGGGCCACCTTCGTCCGGTGCGGGGAGGCGGACGCGTCCCGCACCACCTGCTCGTCGAAGGACTGGAGCAGCGTGCGGTCGGTCATCTTCGCCTCGGAGACGAGCCCGAGGGCCCGGTCGACCGCAGCGGACGACTGCGGTCCCTTGATCTCCAGGAGGAGCCGGGCCGGCCTGTCCTTGAGCGAGGCCAGCACCTGTTCGAGCGTCGGAACCCGGCCTCCGCCCTTGACCGTCAGCCGGGATATCTCCTCTGCGGTGAGCTCGTCGACCCGTCCGGTGCCGTCCGTCGTCCGGTCCACGGTCACGTCGTGCATGATGACCGGCCGGCCGTCCTTGGTGAACTGCACATCCGTCTCGACCCAGTCCGCACCACGATCGGCCGCGGCTTCCAAGGAGGCGAGCGTGTTCTCCGGAGCGGTCTCCGGCGCGCCGCGGTGCCCGATGGCGTTCGTGCGCGAGCAGCCGACCAGGACGGTCTCGTCCCAGATGCGGATGTTGTCGATGGTTCCGGCGAAGTGTTCCTGGAAGGTGCTCTGGTAGTGGAGGCGGCCGATCTGGAGGCCGCCGTTGGCCCGCCAGGGGGTGGTGAAGTCGGCTGCGGTCTGGGGCTTGCCGTTGACGAAGAGCTGGATCTTCTTCGCGGCACTGTCGTAAACGCCGGTCAGATGGGTCCAGACTCCGGTCTGGGCGGTGTCGGTACTGGTGGAGCGGACGATCGTCGTGTTGTCGCTGTCCGTGGTGTGCCGGTTGAAGACCCACTTGTCGTAGGCCTTCGAGTAGTAGAGCTGGAACCCGCTGGCGTGGTTGCCGGCCTGAGAAAGGAACGTACGGTTCCTGTCCTTGGCGTCGAGCTTCACCCATGCCGATACGGAGAAGGACTTGGTGGTGTCGACGACGGGTCCGGCGGTGGCCGCGTAGGCCGTGGTGCCGTTCAGTTTCAGGGCGGTGCCGACCTTGCCGGGTGCCCCGAGCTGGGCGCCGCCTCCGGCGAGGGTGGCGACCGGACCGGCGCCCATGCCTCCGCCGACGTGAGTCGCCCCTGCGCTTTCGTCCAGCGGGAAGGAGGCCAGTTCCTGCAGGTGCTCGGGGAGGCGGCCGGTGGAGAGCGCCGTGGCGTCGGCCTGTGTCACCGGCGACTGCACCGTGCGTATCTCATCGATCGCGCCCGCCGCGGCCTCCTTCCAGGCGCCGTGCGCGCGCACGCGGCCGATCTGCAGACCGCCGGTGGCCCGCCACACGGGGGCGGCCTGCACCGACTGTTGAAGCCGACCGTTCACGAACAACGACAGCGAGCGCTTGTCCGCGTCATAGGAACCGGTCAGATGGGTCCATTCAGCCGGCTGCACCGCCTCCCTGCTCACTGCGCGCACGAGATCCGGGGCGTCGGTGTCGGCGGTGTGCTGATTGAAGACCCACTTGTCGTAGGCCTTCGAGTAGTAGAGCTGGAAGCCGCTGGCGTGGTTGCCGGCCTGGGATAGGAACGTCTGGTTCCTGTCCTTGGCGTCGAGCTTCACCCATGCCGATACGGAGAAGGACTTGGTGGTATCGATGACGGGTCCGGCGGTGACCGCATAGGCAGTGGTGCCGTTGAGCTTGAGTGCGGTGCCCGCCTTGCCGACCGCCCCCGGCTCGGCGCCGCCGCCCAGCTCCGCGGTGAACTCCCGCGCCGTACCGCCCAGCACCCGCCGCGAACCCGCGCCCTCATCCAGGGAAAAGGCCGCGTCCTCGGTCACGCCGGCCGACGGGGATGAGGGGATCCGCCCTGCCGGTGAAGCCGCGAGCGGATCGCCCGATGCCATCGCCGGGGTACCGGTGGCCAGTACAGCCGTCACTGTCAAGGGCAGCACTAATCCACTGTGGAGTTTCATTTCTGATCCTTGTTCATCAAGCGATGGCGCATACGGAGAGCGCGTCTCCGTGCCTGCGGAACCGGGGCCCGGTCGGGTGCGAATATCCGGACGAGGCCCCGGTGGGGAATGACGTGGGATTCCGCTAATTCTTGCTCTGGATCCCGTCGTTGAAGATCTCGTCCACGCCGATGGCCCGATCCCAGATGCGGATGTTGTCGATGGTCCCTGCGAAATGTTCCTGGAAGGTGCCCTGGTAGTGGAGGCGGCCGATCTGGAGGGCACCACTGGCCCGCCAGGGGGTAGTGAAGTCGGCTGCGGTCTGGGGCTTGCCGTTGACGAAGAGCTGGATCTTCTTCGCGGCACTGTCATAGACGCCGGTGAGGTGGGTCCAGACGCCGGTCTGGGCGGTGTCGGTGCTGGTGGAGCGGGCGATGGTGGTGTCATCGGTATCGGCAGTGTGCCGGTTGAAAACCCACTTGTCGTAGTTCTTGGAGTAGTAGAGCTGGAAGCCGCTGGCGCGATTGCCGGCCTGGGATAGGAACGTGCGGTTCTTGTCCTTGGCGTCGAGCTTCACCCATGCGGAGATGGCGAACGACTTGGTGGTGTCGAGGACGGGTCCGGCGGTGGCCGCATAGGCAGTGGTGCCGTTCAACTTCAGGGCGGTGCCGACCTTGCCGGGTGCGCCAAGCTGGGCGCCGCCTCCGGCCACCGTGGCGACCGGACCGGCGCCCATGCCTCCGCTGACGTTCGTCGCCCCCGCGCTTTCGTCCATCGGGAAGGAAGCCAATTCCTGCAAGTGCGCGGGGAACTGGCCGGTGGAGAGCGCCGTGGCGTCAGCCTGTGTCACCGCGGACTGCACCGTGCGAACCTCATCGATCGCGCCGGCCGCGTTCTCCTGCCAGGCGTTCTGCCACCGCAGGCGTCCGATCTGCAGCCCACCGTTGGCCCGCCAGGGGGTGGTGAAGTCGGCTGCGGTCTGGGGCTTGCCGTTGACGAAGAGCTGGATCTTCTTCGCGGCACTGTCGTAAACGCCGGTGAGGTGGGTCCAGGCACCGGTCTGGGCGGTATCGGTACTGATCGAGCGGGCGATGGTGGTGTCATCGGTATCGGCAGTGTGCCGGTTGAAAACCCACTTGTCGTAGTTCTTGGAGTAGTAGAGCTGGAAGCCGCTGGCGTGGTTGCCGGCCTGGGATAGGAACGTCTGGTTCCTGTCCTTGGCGTCGAGCTTCACCCATGCCGATACGGAGAAGGACTTGGTGGTGTCGAGGACGGGACCGGCGGTGACCGCATAGGCAGTGGTGCCGTTGAGCTTGAGTGCGGTGCCCGCCTTGCCGACCGCCCCCGGCTCGGCGCCGCCGCCCAGCTCCGCGGTGAACTCCCGCGCCGTACCGCCCAGCACCCGCCGCGAACCCGCGCCCTCATCCAACGGGAAAGCGGCCCTGCCGTTGAAGGCACTGCTCGTGAGCCAGGAGACGATGTTGTCGGTACGCGCAGCCGTGGAGCCGTCGCCGTCTCCGGACTGGCCCAGGCAGCCGGCGTGGGCCGCGAGACTCTGGACCGCCGTGATGCGCCCGTTCCCGTCGAGCACCGGCCCCCCGGCATCGCCCTTGCAGATCTTGCCGCCCGTCAGCGCCGTGGTGGTGTCCGTGGCGCTGCTCCGGGTCACGTTGCCGCTGTGCGGACCGGCGGGCACCCACGCCGTGCCGGTGCGCCCGTATCCGGCCGCGACCAGTGCCGCCCCGTCGCCGGGGGAGCTGCCCGCGACCCTGGCAGGGGCGATGTCGGTCAGCGGAGCGGCCAACCGGGCCAGCAGCACGTCACGGTCGTCGCGCGGCACCACGTAGTTGATTCTCACCGGTGTCTTGCCCGCGAAAGTGGCCGTCGCTTCACGCGGCGGCGCGCCCGCAGGCACCGGCTTGGCCGGGTCATCGGAGAAGCAGCTCGCCGCCGTGAGAACCCAGGTCCGGTCGACGAGGGTGCCGCTGCACCCCTTGCCCCCCTGCTGCCCGGGCCGGCCCACGGTCACCCGGGCCAGCCACGGGCGAGAGGAGTCTCCGGTCACCACGGGCGCCTTGCCCTCGCCCACGCTGAGTTCCAGCACGGTGGAATCGAGAGCGGGGTTGAGCCCCTCGCCCAGCGACTTCCAGGCACCGGGTTCGAGGGCGACTTCCTCGACCTTGCTCTCGTTGGTGGCGGGGTTCTCCGTCCGCACCGTCGCCGTAACGCCTTCCCGGCTGTCGGACTTGGCCAGGTAGGAGCGCTTGATCTCCAGAGCCAGGTACCCCACCGGCCCCGAGACCGCGAAACACGCGTCGCCGCTGGTACGGCTGTTGACCCGCACCAGATCGCTGCCACCGGAGGCGCAGTCGACGAGCGTGATGTGGCCGTCTCCCGAGACGAGCTTCAAACCCTTCTCCGCGAGCAGCTTGTCCCGGTCGGGGTAAGCGAAATCCTCCACCAGAGAATCCGATCCATCACCGGGCGCCGCCGACGACACTCCGGCCATGGGGCCTGTGCCCCAGGCGGTCACCGCGGTCAGCGCGGCCAATGTCACTGACATCGGCCGCCCCAGCGCAACACGCCACCGCATACGAACTCCCCCCATACATGAATGTCAAAGACCCAGCCATGCGGAACGCCGATGCGATCAGAGATGTCGGTCGGCTCGGTGCGCGTCGCGGCAGATCGGGCGCGCGGTTCCGTAGTCATGCCCTGCGGAGATGGCCCCGGCATGGTCAGGTCAATCCATCTTCACTCAACCATCACAACCTTCACAGACATATCACGGCCAATTTCTGTCCCAGATGACCGAAACCGGCACATCGGGGCCGAGGCCGGTGCGGTGTGCAGGCAGAGGGCCTTGGCAACCGTGGGGAGAAGCCGAGGAGTCCGGGACCACCCCTCCCCCCGGAGCACTGACCCCGAGCCTCTCCTCTCGGGAGGCCCAGCCCCGCCGGATCCGCCCCTTGCTCTCCATCGCCACCCGCACGCGCTCCTCCGCCAGGCTGCGGCCCGCGCCGTGTGGGGTGGTGCCGCGGCGGCGGGCCTCATCCAGGACTGTGGCGGCGTTGGCGCGCAGGCGGGTGGGGACCACGTCGAAGATGTTTCCGGCGTCCCAAGATCATCGCCTGGCGGGTCTCTGGCGTATCGATACGCCCCTCAAGGCCGTCGAGGACAAGGCAAGGCTCCGGGTTCATGATCGACTCTGCCCTTGCCCGACGGGTGCTGTACTGATCACCTCTGGAGCGAGCTTGCGCAGCACAGCACCTTGCGCCGCGTGCGGAACCAAGGCTCCTACTGGACGGACCTGGGCAGATCCAGAAGCAATCAGCTGCGGCCGGGGCGGATCGTCCGATCCGGACGTCGATTCGTCAGGGCTCGTTTGCGACTTGGTCCTCCGGCTGCCAGTGGGAGCTCTGCATTACGGCCCGCCCATCCGTCACAGGACGCCACGGATCACCGGTTCTGAATGAGGTCGGCCGGTGTCGGGAAAGACGGCCCACCGGGCCCGTCCGCCGAACGCAGGAACCCCCGCCGACTAGCCGGCGGGGGTTCCTCACCTCTCACGCGGTATCACACGCGTCTCACCAACAGCATTGACGCTCCTGGACCACAAGGCCCTGACCTGTATATACGCTCATGACCTGGACCACGCAAGACGCGATCTACAACCTGTGCCAGGTGGGACCATCACGGCTCAGGGCAGGTGGTCACCACCCTGCGCGGCCACAGCGAGCGGGTTCTCGCCCTGCGCCAGCAGCTGTGTGAGCTTCACCGCGCACGGCGGTGTTGGCCGGCCCCAATGGATCCCGACCGCCGCAGGGCACTGGACGACGCGCCAGCAGAAGTGTCTCTCGTCGACGCCGGTCACCAAGCGGAGAAGCAGGCGAAGGTCCACCCAGGGCAATAGGCCCAGCTCCAGGAACCGCTCCGATCAAGAACCGGACCATTCCCGGACCAACGACTCCAACAATGTCCCGACGGGAGCTGTTTGTACTGGTCAGCGACGCGCTCCTTCCGTACCACCAGCAGACGAAGAACCTGCCGAGCGCTCCGGACACCTGTACAGCCGACTCCACACAGCGCCTCGAACTCTCAACGCCCCACCGTACTCACGTAGCCATCAGAGCGTCTGACCAGCGACACAGAGCACCTGACGACCCATCAGAACGAGCGTCAAATGAGCGTCATTTCAGCGTCAAGATATCGCCCGTAACGCGCACGGGGAAAACCGCAGGTCAGACGCCATTTTCCGCCCGCTCAAGGATAACAACGCACTCCACATGATGCGTCATCGGAAACCTGTGGATCCTCATCTGAGGACCGACTTCGCGTTGGCGTACGAGGGCGTCTTCAAGGGGCGAAGCCGGCGTCGGGTTCACCGGCCTGATCGCCGCCGACCTCGGGGCACCTCCGTGAGTGCGGAGCGAACGACAGGCGCAAAGCGGGCGGGCACGGGCCGACCGGAAGACCACCGCGTATAGGCCGCCCACCTGTTCCGGGTGGCCTGGCCTTCCCGGGTGACCGGGTCCGCTGCGCCCAGACCGGCATGCCGGTCGCTCCGCGCTCGCGTTCTTGTCGATCACTGCCGGGAGGCGCCTCCATGCCCATGTCCCCGAACCGGGGCCCCACCGCTGGTGGCACCCTGGTCACGATCACCGGCGCGTACCTGGCCGGCACCCGCGAAGTGCTGTTCGGCTCCAGGCCCGCCACCCACATCACCCAGGTCTCGCCGACACAGGTCACCGCGGTGTCCCCAGCTGGCAACGGCGTGGCCGGCGTAACGCTGATCACCGCCGCGGGCGTCAGCAACGCGGCGCCGTTCTACTAATTCGGCCCACCCCACCTGTGTGGCATCAGCCCTGCCTCCGGCCCGCTCGCAGGTGGAGCCACCCTCGGTCGCGGGGTGTTCCTGCTCGTACGGGGCGCCGGCGGCCGGGTTCTGGCCGTCGGTCTCGGCGAGCTGGCGCTCCGGGGCCCTGGTCGGGGCCCGGCTGCTGCGGGCGGTGCGCACGTGGTGTGTCGCCACCTGGGTCTTGGTGCCCGGCATGCAGTGGCTGACGAAAACATATTCCCCGGGCCGCCGCGGAGGCCCGGAGAATATGTTCGTTCTGCTTCAGAGCCCGCCGCAATGCAATGCGGAACATTCAGGCCCGATGGGCTCCAAGAACAGCGCAGGAGCACTCATCACGAGCCGTTTTCAGTCGTTGCCCACCTCGAGCAGCCAGCCATCGCTCCAACTGCAGCGGCAAGACGTGCACCTGGAGCCGGCACGCCGGCTATCCACTCTGATCACCTGATCCGCTTTCTGGCGGCAGGTCTGTGGTGCGAGACCGAGGATGCCGACCCCGTCACTGGCCAGGTTCTCGCCGAAGACCGGAACGCAATGGTGCGTCAGTACATGGCCATGCACGCCGACAAGGCTCACCTCCAGGAGCTTCTGAGAGAAGATCCCCGCCGGTCCGCTCGCTCGCGCGTTCCCCTTCACCAGGGTTGAGCGCCTCCTCGATCTCCGGCTCGGCTCTCACCCGCGTCACCGGCCGGCACGTGAGAGTGGTCGCCTGGTACGACAGCGAGTGGGGCTTCCCGAACCGCGTGATCGACACGCTCGAACTCCTCGCCACCCGCTGACCGGACGCCGTGGCGCGGCTGGGGCGCTCGTCGAGCGTCGCGGTGCTGGACGTGGGTTGTCTGGGCGGCGTGCTGCCTTGAAGGCGGAGAACGGGCCTTGAGGGCGCGAACGCGTCCTCAAGGCCCGTTCCGGGCACGGGACTTGTGGCCGGGGAATGCCGTGCCGGACCGGTGCAGTGGTCGGCGTGACCCGCGCCGGCCGGGGTCAGCGTGCGGTGAGGCGCTCCGGGTCGGGCAGGCGCGTGGCGGTGGCCGGCTCGTAGACGCCGGCGAGCGCGGTGAACAGCAGTGCCACGCCGAAGGAGCCGGGGTCGGGGACGCCGATGGCGTGCTGGCCCACGTAGCTGGCGCGGCCGCGCCGGGGGGTGAGGGAGGCGGTGCTCAGGGCGCCGTGGACAGCGGCCTCGGCGGCGGCGGTGAAGGGGCTGTCGGAGCCGTCGCGGGCGGCTGCGGCCAGGGCGTCGGTGGCGGGAGCGAGTGCGTCCACGAGGGTGCAGTCGCCGACCTTGGCTCCGCCGACCCGGTGGATGGCGTCGAGGCTGGACTTGGCTGCGTCGGCGACGGCGCCTGCGTCAGGCGCCTGGTCGTCGGACCAGGACACGGTGGCCAGGTCCTGGAAGAGGAGCCCGAAGAGCGGACCGCTGGTGCCGCCGACGTCGTTGAGGAAGGCCTCGGCCAGGGCAGCCACGCCGTCGGTCCCTGCTGCGTTCCGCTTGACCGCCCGGCGCACGCCGCCGGCCAGGTTGTCGCCGAAGTCGCCGTCGCCGACGAGCTGGTCGAGGGCGGTGAGGTTGGCGTGGGCCTGGGAGACGATCGCCGCATAGCGGTCGAGAACGGCCCGGCTGGCCGGGGCCTCGCCCTCGCCTGCGGCCGTGGTGTCCTCTTCGGCCACCACGGCCGCCGCGGTGTCCGGGGTCAGGGTGAGGGAGGGCAGGACGAGCGGCGTGTCGGCGGGTGCCGTCCACAGCTCGGCCCACTCCGGCTTCATGTGGGTGAGGGTGATGGAGAAACCGGCCATGTCCAGGGCCGCGGTGAACGTGCCGGGCACGATGGCCAGGGGCGTGATCCCGCGGGCTGCCAGCAGGTCGTGCAGGATCGAGCCGATGGCGTGCAGTTCCAGGCTGGTCGTGGCACCCAGGCCGTTGACGACGGCCAGGACCTTGTCCTGACCTGCGGGCAGGGCCGTCAGCAGGTCGTCGGTCATCTGCGCCACGAGCTCCTCGACGGGGCGGTGCTCGATGGTGCGTGTACCGCGCTCGCCGTGAATGCCGACACCGTAGTCGAGGGTGCCGGGGTTCAGGTCGAAGGCCGGTGCCGCGGTCGAGGGTGAGGTCTGGGCTCGGGCGGCGACGGCAAGGCTGCGGGAGCGCGCGACGATGTCCGCGCCCAGGGCGGCGAGGTCGTCCAGTTTGGCGCCCTGGTCGGCGAAGGCTCCGAGCAGCTTCTCCAGGACGACGGTTGCGGCGGTGCCCCGGCGGCCGGTTGCGGCCTCGGTGCTCTCGGTGGCCAGGTCGTCGTCGACGAGGACCGTGGCTACGGGGATGCCGTCGTGGCGAAGGCGTTCCGCGGCGATCTGGAAGTTGATCACGTCGCCGGTGTAGTTCTTGATGATGAGCAGGACGCCGTTGCTCTTCGCGGCGGCTGCGCTGGCCTCGTAGATCTGCCGGTTGTGCGGGGAGGCGAAGATCTCGCCGGGGCAGACGGCGTCGAGACCGCCGGGGCCCAACAGGCCGGTGTGCAGCGGCTCGTGGCCGGAGCCGCCTCCCGCAACCAGCGCGACCGTGCGGTTGGGGTTGCTGGTGCGGGCCCGCAGGTACAGGGGGCTGCTATTCACTTCGATCAGGCCGGGGTTGGCCAGGGCGAGACCACGTGCGGCGCTGAGAACCGTGTCGGCTTGCGGGAGGAAGTACGTCATGGGGAAAGGCTCCGTTGGAAAGCGGGGGTGGATGGACAGCGGCCGTCAGGCGGTGGGGTGTTGAGGCCAGGTGAAGGGGCCGGCGGTGCGGCTCACCCCCAGGCCAGCCGGGAGCGGTGCGTCCAGTAGGCGCCGGCGGGTTCGGCCAGCTCGGTGAGCCGCTGACGCTGGGTGGGCTGGAGCTTGACGCGCGCCGCCGCGAGGTTGCTGGTGAGCTGGTCGACCGTGGCGGCTCCGGAGAGCACGACGTCGGCCCAGGGCTCGGCGGCGACGGCCGCGAGGGCGACGGCATCGCACGCGGTGCCGGTCTGCTGGGCGATCTCGCGCAGAGCGCTCATCTCGGGTGCCACAACGTAGGGGCCAGCCAGGCGGCCGTTGGCCAGGGCCTCCTTGACGATCACCGCACAGCCGGCATCGTGGGCTTCGGCTAGCGCCTCGCCTGCGGAGCGCTCCAGCAGGTTGTAGGTGGTCTGGACGCTGCCGAACAACGGCCTTCCGCTCACCGTGACCGACAGTGCCGCGCGGATGGTGTCGGCCTGGTTCGGGCCGCTGGTGGACAGGCCGACGGTCACGCCTTCGTCCGCCAGTCGTGCCAGCCGCTCGTGCAGAGCGGTGTCGCTCAGTGCGGGGCTGTCCGGGGTGACGGAGTGAATCTGGTACAGGCTGAGCCGGCCTCCCAGCAGGGCGCGGGACTCGGCGACTTGCCGGTCGTAGGCGGCCGTGCTGTGGTCCTTGACCTCATGGACGTCTGCCTGGATGCTCCAGTTGGCGGTGTAGGTGTAGCCCCACTTGCTGCCCACCACGATGTCCGTGACATCGGGGCGGGCCTGCAGCCACTGGGCGAGATACGTTTCCGCCAGCCCGTAAGAGCGGGCGGCATCGAAGTAGCGCACCCCCTGGGCATAGGCCGCGTCCATCAGGTCGAAGGCCCGCTCTTTGAGGGCCTCGGCCGAGCGGACGGCGGGCAGATCCGTGTCCCGGCCCAGCGTGATGTAGCCGGGCCGGCCGACGGCAGCCAGGCCCAGACCGATCCGCAGGGGCGAGGCCGCCCGGAGTGTCAGACTCATGCGAGGAAACCTTCGTAGCAGTGGGCCGCAGCCGGCGAGCAGAAGCGGGTCATCCCAGGCCGATGCCGGGAGACGGTTGCGGCCTGGTGCGGGTGGGGCGGCCGGTCACGCATGGGCCGCTGTGCCGGCGAGGGCCCGGAAGATCAGGGCCGTCGAGGTTGCTCCCGGATCCTGATGGCCGACGCTGCGCGCCCCGAGGTAGGAGGCGCGGCCCTTGCGTGCCTGCAGGGGCGTGGTGGCGCGCATGCCCTCCTCGGCGGCGTCGGCGGCAGCCTCTGCCGCGGCGGCGAAGCCGGACCCCAGACGGGCTTGCTCCTCGAAGGCGGCCACGGCGGGCGCAAACGCGTCGATCATCGTCTTGTCGCCGGGGACGGCCGTGCCCAGCTTCTGGATGCTTTCCAGACCGGCGGCGAGTGCTCCGGCGAACGCGAGCGGTTCGGCGGCAGGAGTGTCCAGGGCCTTGCCCAGCGCGCGGAACGCGCCCCCGTACAGCGGTCCTGAGGCACCCCCGATGGCGGAGATGAGGGTGGTGCCGGTCTTGATGAGGACGGCTCCGACCGTGTCGGGGTTGAGGTCCGAAACGGCAGCGGCAGCGGCGGTGAATCCGCGGTCCAGGTTGGTCCCGTGATCTGCGTCACCGATCGCCGAGTCGAGCTGGGTGAGGTGATCCTTGTGCTGGCCCACGGCGACGGTGATGGCCTGCACCCACGCACGGGCGAGGTCGATGTCCATGGGGGTCTCCGTTCGATGATCGGTGCATACGGGGTCGGTGGTTGGAAGAGCCGGGGGCGGGGTGCAGCTCACACGGCCGCCTCTGGAGGGCCGCGCCTCATGCACAACCCCGCCCCCGACCCGGTTCAGGCGCCCCATCGCAGGGCGGGGCTGTTCACGGGCGCGTCCCACAGGGACAGCATGTGGGCATCCGCCCTGCACACCGTGGTGGAGACACCCTCCGTGTCCGGACGGGTCACGGAGTTGCCCACCCGCCTGCGAGCGAGGGGCACCTTCGTCGCGGCGCGTACGCCTGCCACCGCGTAGGCCGTCGCGGTGACCGCGACGGTGAAGGCGAGAGTGAGCGTTCCCGACTGCGCCAGGATGAGCGGGGCGCCGGTGATGGTGATCGCGACCGCGGGGACGGACCCGACGATGAGCGCCTGCGCGGCCATCCCCAGCACCCCGGCGCGGAGCCTTGGTGGGCGGGAGTTCTCTTCCATCTGACGGCGTCCGGTGCCGACGCTGGCACGGACCCTTCACCTCCTCCGCGTGATGCGGGATGTGAACGGGAGCCGGGTCCTTCTGTTCGGGCAGAATCCGGCGGCCCTGTGGGAACCGGACGGTCCACCCTCCCCGACATTGTTCATCATTGATGAACGTTGTTCCGGAAGTTAAGCCCACGTTTCACACCTGTCAAGAGCCCTCGACACCGGTCGGCCGCAATGCCGTGCCGGGGCCGAAGCCGCGATGCGGGGGTGTGCGCCTAGGCACCCGGGGCGTACGCAGCCCGGCGCGGGGCTCCCAGATCGCGGGAGAGATTGCGGGCGGTTTCCCGTACGGCAACGGCGAGTTCCCGGCGCGTCGATTCGCCCAGCATGCGCTCAACCGGTCCGACGATGCCGATGGCGCCCGCCACCTCGCCCGAGCGGTCGAAGACGGGCGAGGCGACGCCCGCGTCCCCGATGGCCGACTCCTGGTCCTCGAGCGCGTAGCCGGCCTTCAGGACCTCCTCCAGGTGGCCTGCCAGCGCTTTCCGGTCGGCCATGCTGGCGCTGGTGAGGACCGCCAGCTCCCCGGCGAGCAGGCGTTCGCACACATCCGCCGACGACGAGGCCACGATGGCCTTGCCCAGGGCGCATGTGTTCCACGGGATGCTCGCGCCCACCTCGAGAATCTGCACCGCGCCCTCGGGGCGGAACGCATGGTGGACGATCAATACGTGGTCGCCCGTGAGGACGCCCACCCACACGGCTTCCTTGGTGCGGCTGGCCAGAGCGTCCGCCCAGGTCAACGACCGTGTCCGCAGCTCGTGCGTATCCAGGTACGCGTTGCCCAGCTGCACGAGGTTCGGCCCCAGCTGGTACTTGGAGCTGTCCCGGTCCTGTCCGACCAGACCCTCGATCTCCAGCGTGCGCAGCAGTGCGTGCACCGTGGGCTTCGCAACGCCCAGCCGGTCGGCCAGCTCGGTGACACCCAGCCGGGGACCGCCGGAGGCGAGTTCCCGCAAGATCTGCACTGCTCGATGCACAGACTGGACCATAGAGATCTCCGATTCAGTATTGCTGAACGGTGTTCCGAGATTTAATGTGACTGTTCATGAGCACACCCGTCGGCATCGTACTCGTGTCCCACAGCGCCGAGCTTGCTACAGGTCTGCGCCTGCTGGTGGGCCAGATCGGCTCCGACGCCGTTCCCGTCGTCACCGCGGCCGGAACCGACGACGGCAGGATCGGCACCAGCTACGAACTCGTGCTCAACGCGATCGAGGACGCCGACCGGGGAGCTGGGGTTGTGGTTCTTCCCGACCTCGGCAGTTCCGTTCTGACCACCCGCACCGTCCTGGACGACCACCCCCGCCCGGACGTCGTCATCGTCGACGCTCCCTTCGTCGAGGGCGCCGTCGCCGCGGTGGTTGCCGCCGCGTCCGGCGCCGACCTGCACACCGTCGTCAAATCCGCTGAAGAGGCCCGCCATGTCCGCAAGCTCTGACACCTCCCCCGCCGCCACCGGCCACGAAGCAGCCGTGGTACTTCCCGCCAACCTCCACGCCCGCCCCGCAGGCCAGCTCGCCCGCGCAGCGGGTCAGTTCTCCAGCACCATCGAGCTGGACTTCAACGGCAAGACGATCAATCCCACCGGCGTTCTCGGCGTCATGGGCCTGGGGGCCACAGCCGGAAGCACGGTGACCGTGCGGGCCACCGGTCCCGACGCCCACGACGCGGTCGCCGCGCTGACCGACGTCCTCGCCAACGCCGAATAGCCCCGACCGTCATGAGGCCGCAGATGACGAGCCGCGATCTGTACGTACCCCCGGCCGGCGCCGCGCCTGTCGGCGAAGCCGAATACACCTGCCCGCTGCCGCACATCCCGGAAGCCGTGCGCACCATGCGCCATCGTGCGCGCACCGTGCTCGGAGGCTGGGCCATACCGGCGGCCACGACAGACGACGCGGTCCTGGGCTGGTCACGAACGCCATCGCTCACGCCCTCCCCCCGGCCGTGCTGCGGCTGTCACTGCCGATCGCCGACACGGGTCAGAAGGCCTTGCGTGTGGAAGTCACCGACGGCGGCCCTGCTCTGACTGCCGGGCCAGCTCTCGCCGATGCCCCGTCTGTTCTGGCGGAGTGCGGCCGTGGAGGAGGCATCGTGGGGGCTCTCGCCCTTCAGCACGGCATCTTCTACCGGGCCGCTCGTGTCACCCGGTGGGCCGACCTCCCCGTCGCAGCCTGAGCAGGCCAGCGCGGTCGGTGAGCGGCAGACGGCTCATGTCATGAGCGTGACCGAGAGAGGGCAACGATGGATCTGTGGCCGGACCAGCGGCCGACTTCGCCGGCTGGCTCCAGCAAGCCATCGCGCCGGCCGATAGCGGGCTCATGGTGAACATGGGGCCCGTCTGCTGGAGGGCTCCGAGTGGGAGGCGGTGTGCGAGGACGTCCTGGCGGCCCTGAGCCTGGACATGCCCGTCGAGGAGCACCTGGCGGAGCTGGTGCGGGCCCTGGACGCCGGTTGGAAGCAGCTCGCCGAGCGATTGGAGGAGGCGGGGCCGGCGGCGAAGGTCTCCATCGAGGTGCAGGACGACGGAAGGGTGAAGCTGAACGTCGACAAGCTTGGCGCGCTCGGCGAGCCGAAGTCCCTGACCTGGCTGCGCAAGCGGGTCGAGAAGATGCTCCCGAAGATCGACCTGCCGGACCATTTGTTCGAGGTGAACGCCTGGACCGGCTTCCTGGACGCCTTCGTGCACCTCGGCGATGGCACCACCCAGATGAAGGACCTGTCCACCTCGGTGGTCGCGCTGCTGGTCTCGGAGGCGTGCAACATCGGCCTGGCCCCGGTGGTGAACCCTGGTTACGAGGCCCTGACGCGGGCCCGGCTCGTGCACGTCGACCAGTACTACCTGCGCGCCGACACCATCGCCGCGGCGAACGCGAGGCTCATCGCCGCCCAGGCGGAGGTGCCCATCGTGAGGTCCTGGGGCGAGGGCCTACTCGCCTCTGTAGACGGGCTGCGGTTCGTCGTCCCCGTGCGCACGGTCAGCGCGGCGCCGTCGCCGAAGTACTTCGGGTTCAAGCGGGGCATCACCTGGCTCAACGCCGTCAACGGCCAGGTCGCGGGCATCGGGCAGATGGTCGTGCCCGGCACGCCGCACGACTCCCTGCACATCCTGGACGCGCTGCTGAACCTGGACGGCGGGGTGAAGCCGGAGATGGTGGCCACCGACAACGCCCTCTACTCCGACATGGTGTTCGGTCTGTTCAAGATCCTCGGCTACAACTTCAGCCCGCGGTTCCGCGACCTGGACGACCAGCGGTTCTGGCGGGCCACGATGCCCGGCGTCGAGACCGGCACCTACGGCGCGGTGGAGGACCTGGACCGCAACCGGGTCAACCTGAGCAAGGTGATCACGCACTGGCCGGACATGCTGAAGGTCGCCGGTTCCATGGTCACCAACCAGGTCCGCGCCTACGACCTGCTGCGCATGTTCGGACGCGACGGGCGCCCGACCCCACTGAGTGCGCCGTTCGCCGAGTACGGGCGCATCGCCAAGACCGAGCACCTGCTGCGGGTGGTCGACCCGGTCGATGACACCTACCGCCGTCAGATGAACCGGCAGCTCACCGTGCAGGAGTCCCGCCACAAGCTGGCCCGGGACGTGTGCCACGGCAAGCGCGACACCATCCACCAGGCGTACAGCACAGAACGCCCGCGACTCCTCAGCCGCAACCCACGCCCGCGTCGACGCCATCCACATCGAACTCCAGGCCCTTCGAAATGACGTCCAGCGACAACAACCTGACAGGGCCGAACGCGACAACACACGGCTCCTCGCCGAATTGGCCAGCCTCCGAGCCGCCGTCGAAGGCTGGCGTGCGGAAGTCGCAGCCACCCGCACCACCGCCGCAACCACGACGGCAGAGCCCGAGCCGACCAGCACGCACCCGGCCCAGCAGACAGAACCGGACAGCGCCGACTTCGAGCAGCTCCTCACCCTCGCCGTCGGCATCGCCTACGCCGAGATCACCTGCCACCGTGACCACTGGGACTTCCTCGTTGCTCAATCCAGCAGCGGCCAGCACTTCCGACTCCCCGGTGCCGTAGCCGAAAAGGACGACGGTCTCATCACCGCCGACGTTTCCGGCCGCACCCTCATCGCTGTGGTCGACGCCCTCTGGAAGAGCCAGCAAAGCGCCACTTCCGACCCAGGAACCCGGCACCTCGCCGCCATCATCTACAAGCCCATCGGTCAAGCCCTTGACGTTGTAGCCAGCGACGCCACCACCACTGCCAGCGGCACTACACGACCCGACGTCACCCGCGTCGTCATCGACGACCGGCCAACAGCCGCAACCGGCTGACACGGAGGAAGCCCCGCTCCATGGCGGGGCTTCCTTGTGCCGCGCCGATCTACTCGGCCGCAGCCAGCTCGCCGTCGAGGCACTCCTGCACCGGCTCGAACAGCCCGTAGGGCACGTAGGCCGGGATCTCCCCGTGCGCGACCCACGCCACCTCGGCCAGCTCCTCTTCATCCGCGACATGCGCCACACCGGAGACGACGGAGCAGGCGACGTAGTGCATCAGCCGGCCCGTCTTCGGGTGCACCCGGCCGCCCAGCACCTTGACCACCTCGACGATCAGGCCCGTCTCCTCCTGCGTCTCCCGCACGGCCGCCTGCTCCGGCCACTCTCCAACCTCAAGCTTGCCCGCCGGGAACTGCCAGCGCAGATCGCCCTCCTCAACCGCTCGGCGCACCAGCAGCACACGGCCACCCCGCACGATCACAGCCGCCGAAGCCGTCGCCGCCCGACGTCTCGCCGAGCACGGGCACGGCCCAGTGCCCGCCGCGAACCCCTACTGCCCGGAACGCGGCGCCGTCCTCCGTCCCGGCCCTTGAAGGAGGCACATGCCTACACCAACGCAGCCGAACTCCTGGCCCGCGCTGGACGCTCGAACGACGCCCGAGCTCTCCTTGGCAAGGCGCTCGACGTCTACGACCGCCTCGGCGCCACCTGGGACAGGGCCCGCGCCACCGAACGACTTCGAGACGCGGGAGTCCACCGGGAAACCGCCGGCCGAGACCGCCGCCCCGCACATGGATGGGAGGCGCTGACAAGCAAGCGAGACGGAGTCCGTCCAGCTCGTGGTGCTGGTGGCGCGCGGTGGTTCGACGCCCGTGCCCGCCCACCGTCTCGTCCGTACGCGGTGTTGCCGCGGGCCGACCGGTACCTCCTGCGGTACCAATCATGGGCCGGGGCACGTTGCAGCTGACGCAAACGGCCCCTCTTCCGCACCCCCTCGGACGCCCGTCAGCCGCGCCCGGTGAACTTCTGCCCGACCCCTAGCCCCCGCAGGCTAGCGAGGACTTGCGGGTCCTGGGCGTCGAGCCAGTCGCACAACTGCCGGAAGGAGACCATGCGGACGTCCTTGTGCTTCTCGTCGGCGATGTGCTTGATCGCCTCCTCGACGGCGTCCATGTAGATACCGCCGTTCCACTGCTCGAAGTGGTTGCCGACGAAGAAGGGGGCCCGGTTCGTCTCGTACGCCCGCTGAAAGCCGGCGATGTAGGCGTCAGTGGCCTGCTTGCGCCAGCCCGGGTAGTTGGCCGGAGGGGCCTTGGTGGAGGCTTTCGACTGGTTGGCCATGATGTTGTAGTCCATCGAGAGGACCTGGAAGGAGTGGCCGGGGAAGGGCATCGCCTGGAGCGGGAAGTCCCAGATGCCCTGCTTCTTGGTGGGCCAGACTTGGAGGCCGCCGGGCGAGCTGGCGTCGTACCGCCAGCCGCGCTTCCTGACCGCCGGCAGCAGGTTCGCCTGGCCCAGCAGGCACGGGGTGCGTGCACCGACGAGTTCCTTGCTGTAGTCGAAGGGAAGCGGTTCGAGGTCGGTGAAGCCGGTATTCGTCCGCCACTTGGTCACGAAGTCCATGGCCTGCTCGATCTCGGAGTCCCACTGGGCGGGGGTCCAGTGGGCGACCGAGCCCTTGGCCGTTCCGCAGAAGTGGCCGTTGAAGTGCGTGCCTATCTCGTGGCCCTCCAGCCACGCCGCACGCAGGTTCTTCAGCGTCAGCTTGATGTTGTCGTCCTTGAGGAGCTCGATGTCAGAGGCGCCGACGGGGTTGTTCGGTGGCCGGTAGAGCCGACGCTTCGACTCGGGCAGCAGGTACAGCCCGGAAAGGAAGAAGGTCATCGAGGCCTTGTGGTCGCGGGCGAGCTTGCGGAACCGCGGGAAGAGGCCTTCACCTATCTCAGCCGCCCCGTCCCAGGAGAAGACCACGAACTGGGGCGGCTTCTGGCCCGGCTCCAGCCGCTCCAGCTTGGACGGCTGCTTCGGCTGCTTGCCAGTGAAGGCGGTCGAGCCATCGCCTATCGGCTTCGCCCGGGCCGCCGGGTCCGTCTGCCCGGGCTTGCCCGCCACCCTGCCGGATCCTGACGACCCGGCGGAGGAGCAACCAGCGACGGACAGCGTCACCGCCGCCCCTGCTCCGAGTCCGAGCATTCCCCGTCGACTGAATTCGCGCATAGCAGTCCTCATCGCATTTACTCGCCCTGAAGTCCCCCTTGGGACGCCCAGAGAGATGGGCCAGCTGATGTCGGGGTTCCGTTATGGCAGCGAAATTCAAGGAGTGGACGGATCGGCAACGGAGGGTCGCTGGACGGTCACCGGTGAGCGCTTGCGGAATCCCTACTGGCGAGTATCAGTCAGGTGAGGGATGCCGGTGGCGTTTCTTTCAGTAAAGGATGAGGGGGAAGTCAGACCGACAAAGAAACGGACAGTCAGATCGCGGTTCTGTCGGGTGGTTACCAGAGAATCAAACCTCTCCGTGGGCTCACCGTCGCCTGCACCAGGTTCTGAACCAGCAGGCCGGGAATCGGCACGAATTCGGGGAGAGGTGCGGCAACGGCCCCGTCGAGCGTGATTCAGCCTTGGGTACCACGCGAAAAGCGAGGACGTCGGCACCCATTCAGCAGCAGCCTGTCCTCCAGCGGAAGACTCCACGACCGCCCGTTGACAACCGAATTCCCATCCTCGTACCGCAGCACGGCCGCCGGCCTGCCGAACAGAGGCGGGCGGGTTTCACCACGTGGCGGGGGCCTGCACGCGAAATTCTCTGGTTCGTAGAATCCTTGGGGATTCACCTTCAGGTCCTTCAGAATCGCCGGTAGCAGTCGCTGCTTCGAGATGACCTCGCGGATCGAATGAGGGTTGGTGAATGTCTGTTGGGGGGCCTGGTAGAAGGTGACAGCCAAGCCCATCTTGCGCAAGTTGCTCCCTTGGGGCGAAGCCTTTGCGTGCCGGGAGTTGGTAGGATTTCGCTCCCGCACCTAAGGGCTGTCCCGCAATGACCGCGGCTCCGAGTACGTAGCCGCCTGAAGATGCGATGACGTGCTCAGCCGGTGGTTCGTGGAGTGCCCAGGGAACGGGCGAAGTCGGCGAGCGCGTGGAAGTCATTTCTCCCGTAGGCCGACCCGAGGGTTGACGTGGTGCAGGAGCCCGGGCCCTCGATGGTGGGCGGCTACGTATGTCTGATCCAGATCGCTCTGTTCGTCGTCCACCCAGGCGAAAGGACGGCCGCCTGCGTAGCTCACCAGCGGGCCGGTCTTCCAGTGGATGCCGTCAGGGCGTTCTTGGAGCAACACGTCACCGAAGTCGACGAAGGGAAGCTCTGGAAGGCCGAGGACCGGTGCGATCCACCGGTTGGCGTCGTCCATCCACGTGGTTGCCCAGCACAGCTCGAAGCCTAGCCGGAGCAGGAATCGTCCGTGTTCCGGGTTGAGCCAGACCCGCAAGGGGCGTCGCCGGGACGAGAGGCCCCTGCCCTCCTCATGGGTGTCGTCCTGGGGCACTCTGAGTGTGGTGTAGCCGTCGGGACGCTTCTCCGGCTTGGCCGCGTAAGGGTTGAGCGGTCCGTCCACGTCGAGGAACAGCAGTGGTCGGCTCACGGTTTCCCCCGATCTGCTCACTGCCGACTGCCCCGAGAAGCGTAGCTGCAGAGATCGTCTCGGCATTGGGCTGGTTTGAGTGATGATCATGATGTGGTGAGTGTGATCACGGCATCGGAGCCGTCCTGGATAGCCCCGTTTAGACGTCATTTCATTTGGTGTGATCTTGCGGCAGTCTGGAACGGTGACTGCATCGCTTGTTGAGCGGATGGTGGCGGACGACCTGTGGGAGTTGTTCGAGCGGGTGGTTCCGCCGGCTCCGGAACGCCCGCAGGGCGGTGGCCGGCGGCGGCACGGTGACCGGGAGGTCCTGGCCGCGATCATTTTCGTGGCCACCTCGGGATGCACATGGAACCAACTGCCGCCGGGCTTCGGACCTTCGGGGGTGACCGCGTTCCGCCGGTTCACCGAGTGGACCGAGGCAAGAGTGTGGGCCAAGCTCCACCGCTTGGTACTCGACGAGCTCGGCGCCCAGGGCGAGCTGGACTGGTCGCGGTGCGCGGTCGACTCCGTCAGCGTCCGCGCCCTCAAAGGGGGCGGCTGACGGGATCGAATCCGACCGACCGCGGCAAGAACGGATCAAAAATCCACCTGCTCGTCGACCGCAACGGCCTGCCCCTGCCACTCGGCGTCTCCGCGGCCAACCTCCACGACAGCCAGGCCCTCATCCCGCTGGTCCGCGGTATCCCGCCCATCCGCTCCCGCCGCGGCCCCCGACGCCGACGGCCCGCCAAGCTCCACGGCGACAAAGGCTACGACTACCCCCACCTGCGGCGCTGGCTCTCCCTTCGGCAAATCAGCCACCGCATCGCCCGCAGAGGCACCGAGTCCTCCAAGCACCTGGGCCGACACCGTTGGGTCGTAGAGCGCACGGTGTCCTGGCTGTCGGGATGCCGACGCCTCCACCGCCGCTACGAACGCAGCCCCGAGCACTTCCTCGCCTTCACAGCCATCGCGGCAACCCTTATATGCCACCGCCGCATCGCCAAATGGAGAGGTCTGTGCAGGGTGGCGGGCTGACAGCCGGGCGGCCACCACAGCCGTGCCGACCATCGCCTCCTCATGCATGTCGTGATCAACGCTGCCTTCGGTGTCACGGGCTGCTCGGGACGCCGAGGAGGTTCGCATCGGCTCCCCAAGCATCAGCTCGTGAGTGTCTCGTGCGGGAAGGACGAGGTGACGACGCGACTGGCGAACTTCCACTGGCCTGCGACCCGGACGTAGCGATCGCTGTACGTGACGTGGGCGCGCGCGTAACTGCCATCGGTCTTCACGATCTCGACGAGACAGTTGACCCTGCCTTCACCATGGTCACCCTCGATGCTGGTGATCAGGTGGTTGAACATCATATGGACGACTTTCGTGGAGTTGGCCATGAGGGCGTCGCGGAAGAAGACGCGGATCGCCTCGCGGCCTTCGAACAAGCCGAGACCGGTTTCGGTCTCGTCCAGGGTGCCGTCCTCGGCCCAACAGTCGACGGACTCGTCAAGCTGCCCAGAGTCGAAAGCAATCGCGTAGCGACTATTGAGGTCCTGGATCTCTGCACGGTTATCGCTCATGCCGGAATTGTACGTTTGCGAACATGATCAGAATCGACCGGTGTGGCGCACCGGAGGAGAGCCGCCCTCCGTAGTCGGCGTGCGCCGGGTGGAGTGGACCATACATCTGAACCAAGCTCACCTACGGCCAGTGCAGCGGCGCGGCACTGGCGGCGCGGGGCCTGCCCGGCCAGAATGCTCACTCATATCCGACCGGGCACGGTGCGGTCATCTTTTGCCGAGAGGGCCGACCTGCGGGACTTCGGACATATGCCATCGCCGCATCGCCAAATGAAATGACGTCTTACTGATCTTTTCGTAAGTTCGGTGGGTGTGGTGGCTGGATGGTCAGGCCGGTGTGGGCGAGGTAGGACCATGGCAGGTGCTGGTTGTGATTGATCCGGTGGACGCCTTGTTCGGTGGCGTCGGCAACGTCGGCGAGGTGGTCGCCGGCGAGGTTGGCGAGTTCGCGCTTCTTGAGCGACGACCAGAGCAGTTCCACCGGGTTCAGCTCGGGTGCGTATGCGGGTAATCGCTCGAGGGTGAGCCAGTCCCGCTCGGTGACCCAGGCTCGCATCGCCCGGCTCCAGTGGGCGGACAGACCGTCCCAGACCAAGATCACTGGCTCGCCACGGTAGAACGCTTCGACCTGTTCAAGGACCTCGATGAGAGCGATGGTGTCGTAGCTGCCGGGCTTGAGGTGGAAACACAGGCGAGGACCGCGGTCGAAGTCGGTGGAGTGGTAGCCCAGAGCCGCGGCCATCGACGCACGCTTCCAGTTCAGCCGGTGCCGCAGAAGCGGCGTGCGGCCGCGAGGTGCGTAAGTACGGCGGATCTGGGGCAGCAGCGAGACGCATGATTCGTCGAGGAACACGATCCAGGCACGTGTGTTCACCGCCCCCTTTTGATTCGCGGCCACTCGTGCGTGATCCAGCGGGCGATCCCGGACTCGTCCCGCTCCACCACCCGCCGCTCAGGCCGCTGCAGACTCCACCCCAGCCGGCCGGTCAGCAGACGCCACACCGACGCCCGTGACAGGGACACTCCTGTCACCCGCTCGACGACCGCGCCGACTCGTTCCAGCGTCCACAGATCGGCCTCGAATCCATGAGCCTGGGCACCCCGCTCCAAGACGGCCCGCACAGTCTCGACCTGGGCGTCATTCAGCTTGGGCGGGCGACCGGTGGCCGGACGCCGGCGTAAGGCTGGAGCACCCCCTTCCTCCCACACACGCCTCCACCGCCGCACGCTCTCGGCACACACTCCCACCGCCCGCGCGATCTCCGGATTCGACCCGCCCTCCTCGAACAGCTCGACCGCCCGAACACGACGCGCCTCCGCCAACTCCGGCCGTGACAACGGAGGTACGGAAGAACCAGACGCAGAGGACAAAGGTCGATAAGCCATCCCGACAGCCTCCCACCCACAAAGCCACCACATCCACCGAACTTTACGAAAAGATCAGTAGGCAGTGTTTCTCGGATCTCCGGACGTGGGTGGGGTGTTGGGGTCAGGCTGGTTCCATGGGTCGTGGGGATTTAACGAACGCAGAGTGGCATCGACTGGAGTCGTTCTTGCCTCGTGGCGGTGCGCGTGGGGGTCGGTGGAGTGATCACCGGCGGGTGATTAACGGGGTGCTGTACCGGGTGCGGACGGGTGTGCAGTGGCGGGATCTTCCCGAGAGGTTCGGGCCGTGGGAGACGGTCTACAAACGTCATCGCCGCTGGTCAGCGGACGGAACGTGGCAGAGGCTGCTGTCCCTTGTCCAGGCCGCCGAGGACGCTGAGGGCCAAATCGACTGGGACGTGTCAGTGGACTCCACCGCGGTGCGGGCTCACCAGCACGCCGCCGGCGCAAGGAAGGTGCCCCCAGCCGCGGTTCCTCAAAAGGGGGCCGGGCAGGGGACAAACCGGGTCGGTCCGGTGCTGCGGAAACTGGCCGTCCGATTGGAGGAGGTGGTCAGATCGGCGAATGCCTGGGACGCTCCCGCGGCGGCTTCACCACCAAAATCCACCTCGCCGCCGAGGGACGGTGCCGGCCCCTCGCGCTCGTTGTGACACCCGGGCACTACGGTGACGGCCCCCAGCTCGACCGGGTGCTGGGGCAGGTTTCCGTGCCCCGCACCGGAGTCGGACGGCCCCGCACCCGGCCCGACCACGTCCTGGCGGACAAGGCCTACACCTCCCGCAAGAACCGCCGTTACCTGCGACGACGCGGAATCCGGCACACCATCCCCGAACACCTCGACCAGCAACGACACCGGCACAACCGCGGCTCCGACGGCGGCCGGCCCATCGGATTCGACAGCGAACGCTACAAGAAACGCAACACCGTCGAGCGAGCCATCAACCGCCTCAAGGGCTTCCGGGCCGTCGCCACCCGCTACGAGAAACGCGCCTACGTCTACCTCGGAACCGTCACGGTCGCGACCCTCATGATCTGGCTCCGAACATGATCCGAGAAACAGCGCCTAGTCCAGAAAGGAAGCGGTGATCTGAGCGGCCTGGGCCTGGACAGCCGCTGGTGCGGCGACCTTGGAAGCCGGGCAGTCCCCGACCCCGCCCTCCTTTGGTCCGTCGGGGGGAGGTTGGTGTTAGGCATCCGGTTGCCCGCGAGGGGTAGGTCCGCAGCGGCCTTCGTCGAGCCCGACTTGGCCAGGTCCTCCATCTCCTCCAGGCCGGCGCTCGGTTCGACGTCCTCGTCACACCCTCCGCGGACATTGAGGATGGGGCCCCCTGCCATTTCCCCTGGCGACGTAGCCGAGTTCACGCAACTCTCCCCCCAGCCGGCGCGAAACGTGTCGGATGAGGTGTTCGAGGTCACCGCAGTACACCGAGGGGTTGAGAAAGCCCTCACCCGCGCGGTAGCGGTGTGCGTAGTTCCCACCGCCGCACACGGCCACCACAGGGCAGGCTTGGCATGTGGCGGCCAGAGCGGCCCTTCCCAGCTGCCGGGCGACCACGCCGGGGTGGTTTAGCACCTCATCGAAGGAGTGGCGGAACACGTCCATGCCGGTCACTGCCGCCCCGTGGTAGGCGGTCTTGAGCGAGTCGACCTGCTCCACGGTGCCATCGGTCTCGACAACGACCGCCACCATCGGCGACATGCCCACGGCGTCAGAAGCGGCAGGGAGACCGGCGAGAAGCGCGATGACGTCGGTGAAGAGACGGATGTGCGGAGGTGGCCGGTCAGCGTCAAACCACAAGTCGAACGCTGCGGCCAGCCAATCGCCGTACGGTGTCGGCCTGGGCCCGTCAGGATGCGTGCACATGCCAGGTGAGGGTGAGGACCAGGTGGCATGCGGGAGCAGGAATTCCAGGGACGGCGGCGCCAGGTCCAGCAGCGATGTATACACGGCGCCCACCGGCACCCGCGGATCTACGGTAGAGAGCACGCCGGCATAGAGGTCGGGGTAGTCGGCCAACAGCCGGACACCTCGTGAGGCCGCAGGCCACGCTGGCCGGCCAGCGTGATCGACGCGCCGCCGGTTGTGCCGTGCGAGACCGCCATCGAGGCTGATACCCACCCGGACCTTCGCGACGGCGAGCGCATCCAGTGTCCGCCGGTTCAGCAGGGTGCCGTTGGTCTGGAGGCTGGCATGGACCGAGCACCGCCCGCCGGTCACTTCGGCCACCCGCTGTCGTACCGCTTCGACGTAACGGATCGGCAGACCGGGCCCAGTAAGGAGTGGCTCTCCTCCGTGCAAATTGGTCTCGACAGCACGCAACGCGTGGCTGTGCGCGTGCTCCGCGATACGGTCGGCCACACGCTCTATGACAGAGTCGGAGACCCGTACCGGCTTGTCCCGCCAGCTCTGGTCTTCCGAGTGGTAGACGTAGCAGTACGTGCAGGACAGGTTGCACCGGCCGTGCGTTTTCAGCACGAACTGCCGGAAGGGCATTGGGCGCAGACCTGCGGTCCGCAGTGCGCCCACATCGAGCCCACTCGGCCACTCAGTGGTCATGCCGGGTTCACCGATCCCAGGACGTCGCCCAAGCGGGGCCTCGGGACCGGTTCGCTTGGCATCTGCGACCGGTTTATCCCGTTCCTCCGTCGGCCTCTGCTCCGCCAGTTGCTCGGGATTCTCTGGCCCCGAAGGCTCATTCGGCGCCTCGGGCTCGGGGACGAGCGGACGGTAGGGCCGGCGGTACGGCTCGTCGTACGGATTGTCGTCGGGATAGGGGTCAGGGCCGTCCGCGTAGAAGGCTAGGGCCTCATGGCCCGGGAGTGCGCGCGGCAGCAGAGCGGCGACGGCGACGGCAAGCGCCGGGCGGCGGCTCGTCGTGGCGAGCTCCGTCAGGTCCGCTACGTCTGTGAAGAACAACGGCTGCGTGCGCGAGGAGGCCTCATCGGACTGGAGCGAGAAGCTGGCTGGGGTCCTCGGCACGGGTTCCCTCCACACGGCGCAGTGCTCGGACGGCCCGCACCGGCATACGATGGGGCTTGTTCAGGGCCACACATGGTACGTCTCCTGGTTTGCCGGCGTGCACTGCTCGCTGGACAGCTCTGACGACAGATCAACTGACGGCCCTCAGAGCTAGCCGGGAACAGCACAGGTGAATCCTCAAGGAGGCCGCTCGCGAAGGCCAGGCTCCACGTTGTGCACCTCCGAAAGCCCCAGCCTGCCGCCAGGTATCTCGCGACCCGCCTGCCCTCCGACCGGCAGGGGAGCCGACGGACTCCTGCGGCGTCACCCGGAATCCCCATCTCCTCGTCATGATCGAGCGCCGTGCCCCTAGCGACGCGCGAGGCGACCTTGGCAAGTGACCTTCCGGACTGTGCATTTCCGGAAACTCTGCCACTGCTGTGAAAGCAGTGCATATCCTCGGGATCGGAAGGCGGGGGTGTGATGAGCGAAGAAGCCCGCCGCGAAGATGCGGCCCGCACGGTGTTGGCCGTGGGCGTACCCGTGGCTGCGCTGTACGAGGACGGGCTGCCGGCGCTTGGAGGGCTAGATCCGCTGCACGAGGCTCCTGGACATGCCGCCTCGATGTCGAAGGTGTTACGGGAGTTCGGGTACGTGGAGTACCGGCGGACGAGCCCTCACTCGGTTCTGGGCGAGGAGATCCGCAGTGCGGTGACGTCGAGCGACAGTTCCGTGCTGGTCGTGCATGTCGTTGCTCACGGCGCCCTGGCCGAGAGCGGTGACCGCGGCCTGTACGTAGTGGGCAGCGACGGTAGCACTCTCGACGATCCGGTCTCGTCCTGGATCAGCTTGATCGAATCACACCCCGGCAAGCAGCGGCCGTTGACGCTGTTCATCCTCGACCTGTGCCACTCCGGAGCCGCAGCGACCCTGCCCTGGCACCAGGAGATGCCGACCGGTCGGCGTCGCGCCTGGGTCATCTCCGCGACCAGCCGTATGGACAAGGCGTTCGACTACCGGCTGAGCAGGGCCACAACCACCGTGCTTCAACAGTATCTGGACGGCACCCTGCGGGTGGACCCCTCCTACCGGCACATTCCCCTGCCCACCGTGGGCCATGAGATCAGCCGTGTGGTGGCGGAACTCAACGCGGCCGAGGGCTACACCCAGCAGATCGAGGTCAGCCGCGTACCGTTCACCGACCACACTCAGCTCGATGATCTGCCGTTCTTCCCCAATCCCGGACACCAGAGACGGGTCAGTGTGCTGTCGGAGGTCGACTCCGGCGTCGCCTCCCTGCTGGACGAAACCTTCGACCCGCGTCACTTCATGCTGCGCGGTGCCGGCACCGAACTGCTGGACCGCGGGCTGGGGCAAGGGTACTTCCGCGGGCGAGAAGCGGAAGTTCGCACCCTGACCGCCTGGTTCAACGGCCAGGGCCCCGGTTTCCAGATCGTGACCGGCAAACGCGGGGTGGGCAAATCGGCCCTGCTGGGCGTCCTGATCTGTGCCGCGCACCCCGCGCTGCGCACCCCGACGCAGCCCCTGTGGTTTGTGCTGCCGGCCAAGCCGGCCCGCAACGACCGGCTCTTCGTGGTTCACGCGCGCCGCCGCAGCCTCGAACAGATCGCCGACTCCCTCGCCCGCCAGATGGGTGCTACCGAGGAAGACTGCCCCACCGGGGGCTGGGACGCGGAAGGCCTCACCCGGCTTGCGCACGCCGGAGTCGGTGCGGCGTACACCCTGGTGATCGACGCACTCGACGAGGCCGAACGCCCCGACGACGTCGCCCAGGCCCTGCTGCTGCCCTTGGCCCGTTCCGCCCTCACCGCCGGCACAGGACTGCGGCTGCTGGTCGGTACCCGATCCGATCCGCGCTTTGCCGCCCTCCTCCAGCTTGCACAGGACACGGGCGGGCTGATCAACCTCGACGACGCCGTACCCTGCGACGTTTACAGGGCCCTGCGGCAATACGTCGCCGACCTGCTCGCCGTCGATACCCCCTACGCTGCGTGGGACGCGGCGGACGCCGCCGATGCCCTCGCCGAGGGCATCGCGGCCCGTCTGACCAGCATCGACGACCCGGGCCGGGACGAGGCCCACGTACCCGAAGGGACGAGCCCCCTGGGGTGGGGGGAATTCCTGGTCGCCGGGCTCTATCTCCAGCGTGTCCTCGACCTGCCCACCGAGCGAGACCCGGACCTCGCCCGCCAACTCGGACTGGCCGTCCCGATGGGTCTTCCCGAGCTTCTCGAGCTGGATCTCGCCCGCCGCACCGACCGGCCCCACCTACGACCCACCCTGGCCGCCCTCGCCCATGCCAAGGGCCTGGGCATGCCCGAACGCGTCGTGGCCCACATCGCCGCCGCGTTCGCCCCCGCCCAGGCCGACAGCGGCCCGCTGCCGCATGCAGCCGTGCGTACGGCCCTGGCGCAGGCGCACTTCTATCTGCGCCGCGAAATCGACGTCAACGGCACCACTTTGTATCGGCTCTTTCACGAAGGCCTCGCCGAACACCTGTGTGCCGACCCGTACGGCTCCCCAGGACAGGAGCAGACCTCATGAGCATCACCTCTCCTGCGCCGTCTGCGCTGATCGTCTACGAGCGACTCCTCGCGTCGCTGCCTATGGCGGAGGACGGCCGCCCCGCCTGGGACGTCGCCGATCCCTACCTGCTGCGCCACGCCGCCCAGCACGCGGCCAACGCCGGAAGGACGGACGAGCTCCTCCAGGATCCCGGCTTCCTCGTCCACGGCGAGCCCGAGATGGTGAACGCCGCCCTGCGTGAAGCCACCACCCAGGGCGCACGGGTCGCAGCCGCCATCTACCGAACCTCCTACACGACCCATCGGAACCTCGCCGCTGACCATCGACGGCAGATCCTTGCCCTCGACGCCGCCCGTTTCCGCTCCACGGAACTCAGCAACGAATTCGCCCGCGGCACCGATTGGCAACCTCTGTGGGCAACCGGGACCCAGGTCTCGACCGCACTCACCGCGCCCCTGACCGGCCACACAGGCCCAGTGCTGGCGGTGGCGACAACCGTGATGGACGGCCGGCCCATCGCCATCACCGGCGCAGGCGACCACTCGGTACGAGTATGGGACCTGGCCACCGGCCGGAGCACCGCCACACTCACCGGCCACACCAACTGGGTATGGGCGGTGGCCACAGCAGAGGTCAACGGCCGACCCATCGCCATCACCACCAGCGACGAAGGCTCAGTACGCATATGGGACCTGGCCAGCAGCACGCCGGTCAGCGAACCCCTCACCGGCCACACCAACTGGGTACTGGCAGTGGCCACAGCAGAGGTCAACGGCCGACCCATCGCCATCACCACCAGCGACGAAGGCTCAGTACGCATATGGGACCTGGCCAGCAGCACGCCGGTCAGCGAACCCCTCACCGGCCACACGGGTCCGGTGAGGGCGGTGGCCACAGCCGTGGTGGACGGCCGGCCCGTCGCTGTCACCGCCGGAGGCGACCGTTCAGTACGCGTATGGGACCTGGCCACCGGCACCCCACTCGGCAAACCCCTCACCGGCCACACCGACTGGGTACTGGCGGTGGCCACAGCGCAGGTGCACGGCCGCCCCGTCGCCATCACCGCCGGAGGCGACCGCTCAGTACGCGTATGGGACCTGACCACCGGCACCCCACTCGGCAAACCCCTCACCGGCCACACCGGCCCCGTACGAGCCGTAGCCACAGCGCAGGTGCACGGCCAACCCATCGCCATCACCACCAGCAACGAGGGCTCGGTACGCGTATGGGACCTGACCGCCGACACCCCACTCGGCAAACCCCTCACCGGCCACACCAGCCCCGTACGAGCCGTAACAACGGCTGAAGTGGACGGCCGGCCCACCACTGTCACCACGGGTGATGAGGGCTGGGTACACATGTGGGACTTGACCACCGGCACCCCACTCGGCAAACCCCTCACCGGCCACACCAGCTCTGTGTGGGCGGTGGCGTCCGCTGAGGTCGGCGGTCGGCCCGTCGCCATCACCGCCGGAGGCGACCACGCGGTGCGGGTGTGGGACCTGATCACCGCGTCGTGCCTGACCGCGCTTGTATTGCCCTATGCCGCACAGTGTGCGCACCTCGTGCCAGACGGCACCCTGCTGCTCGGTATGGGCCATGAAGTCATCGCACTCAGCCTCGAACCGGTTCTCAGGAGACTCCGATGAGCAGTCCTACTTCCGGGCCCCTCACCATTGTTGCCGTCCACGGAGTGGGGCATTACGACCCCCGCGCCACAGCCGCCCAGGTCCGCGCAGCACACATCCCACGCTGGACAGACCACCTCACCGGCGGGCTGGGGGTCGCGGCAGCCCGCCTCGACGTCGATTTCGCCTACTACGCACCCATGCTCAACTCCGGTCGCACAGTCCAAGGACACCACGAGGCAAATGAGTTGAGCGACCCTGTGTCCAGGGAACTGATGGCGGCGTGGCTTGAGCAACTGGGAGCACCCCGGCCTGTCACCCAGGGCGCGCTGACATTGCCGCTGCGCCATGCCGCGAGCTGGGTGGCCGAGAAGTTCAGCCTGGACGGGCGTCTAACCCAGCTCTTCATCCGGCTGTTTTTCCAAGAAGTAGCTGCCTACCTGCGCACTGACGAGTCCCCAGCGCGGCTGGCGGCCCGGGAGGAGGTCGCTATGCGGATCGCCCAGCACCGTCCCCGAGTTGTCATCGCCCACTCCCTGGGCACCGTAATCGCGTACGAAGCCCTGCACGCATACCCCGAGCTGCAGGTGGACCTTTTCCTCAGCTTGGGCTCCCCGCTTGCCCTGCCACGCGCCGTCTTCGACCGTCTCCTCCCCCGCCCCCTCGGCGACCCGCCGGCACGCCTTGGCGCCCGCCCCGGTGGCGTCGCACGATGGGTGAACATCGCAGACCCGGGAGATCCGGTGGCCATCCCGCCCCACCTCGCCCGCTCCTTTACTGGCATCGCCTTGGACCTGACCGATTCCGTCCACACCGCGTTCGGATTCCACCACGCCAAGAACTACCTGTCCTGTGCCGCCACCGCCGCCACTCTGGGGCCCTACTTGGGCATGTAATCGTCATTTATCCGTCGGCCCCGAGCGGCGGCCGCCACGTTGCCCGTTGCCCTGAGTCCTACTCCCTCATTGAAAGGGGTGTTTAAGTGAGCGTTTGATTCTCCGATGTCCGTTTCATTTGGCTTAGCAGTGCCGCCAGTTGGGGGTGGTCAATGTCCGCCCAGAAGGAGACGCAGCGCCTGACCGAACAGGCTGAACAGACCGTCGGTACTTGGAAGTCCATGGCGCGGCTGAGGGCCTACCTGGATCAGCTCGTGGAGCGTGGTGCCCCCGTACCCACCCGATGGCACAAGGGGGAGCACCAGATCAGCATGACCTACATGGCCGTGCTGGTCGGCTACTCCCCGAAGCAGATCAACAGCCATCTGCGGACCGAGCTACGGGAAGGCTTTCGCGACTACGCCCAGCGCCACCCCGGCCCCTGCCCGCTCTCCGCCGATCACGGGGCGGATCGCCGGACAGCCGTGGACCCAATCGATCGACTTCACCGAGCTCCCACAGCTCATGCGGCACCTGAGCGTCGCCTGCTTCATCGTCCTGGCGTACCTGACCGGCATGCGGCCCGGTGAGGTGATGGGCCTGGAGAGCGGCTGTTGCCCCGAACCGTCGTCGCCTGGACGGCACCTGATCTACGGCCGAGTGTTCAAGGGGATCCACGACCAGGACGGCAATCACTACTCCGCCGGGCAGGTGCGGGAGGTCCCCTGGGGCGCCATTCCACCGGTGGTTACCGCGATCCGCGTGCTGGAACGCATCGCCCCGGACGGGCTCCTCTTCGACGGCGCTGTCCACGCAATCCCGCGCGGTCGCATCTCCACAGGCCGGGTCGTCGGCTTCGAGGCAATGCGCAACCGGATCGAGGACTTCATCGCATGGGCCTCCAGCCTCGCGGTGGCCCTGGACCGTCCCCATGAAGTCATCCCAGACGATCCCTTCGGGGCCCTCGGCGTGGCGCGCTTCCGCCGGTCGCTGGCCTGGCACATCGCGCGCAGACCGGGCGGGCTGGTGGCCCTTGCCATCCAGTACGGGCACATGCGCACCGCAATGAGCGCCGGCTACGCCGCTCGCGGCCGCGGCGGCATCCACGAGTTGCTCGACATCGAAACCGCCCGGGCTACCGCCGACACTCTCACCACCCTCCACGACGATCTCGCCACCGGAAGCGGGATCTCAGGGCCAGCCGCCCGGCGAGCGATCCACGCTGCCGCCCAGGCCCCCACCTTCGCCGGATCCATCCGCACGCACCGCCAGGCCCCCACCTTCGCCGGATCCATCCGCACGCACCGCCAGGCCCGGGACCTCCTGGGCAACCCGGCCCTGGCCGTCTACGACAACCCCCCACTCGTTCCTGATGTGCGTCTACAACCGCGACCGCGCCTTGTGCCAACGCCTCGATATCACCGACGCCCCGAGCCTCGACCGCTGCCAGCCGTCGTGTGCGAACATCGCACGCACCGACCGCCACGCCGACGAACTCGCGCATCACGCACAGACGTTGGAGCAGCAGGCCGCCGCGGAGGCTGTGCCCGGCCCGCTCGCCGACCGGCTCACCCGGCGTGCAGACCATCTCCGTGGCCTGGCCGACCGCCACAACAACGATCGCATCCACTCCCAGGAGCCGACCGCACGAGCCCCGTCGCAGACGAGCGCGACCGCATCCATGCCGCGATGGACCGAATCCTGCGCGGCACACCCGAACGCTCCAACGGCGCCCTGACGATCGTCGCCCTCGCCGTCGAAGCCGGTGTCCCGCGCAACGCACTCACCCAGCGGCACACAGACTTGAAGAACGAGTTCTATGAAAGGGTCCGCGCCCGCGGCGGCACCTCGGACAGCGAACAGCGCCTACGCAAGCAGGTCCGCCGACTCAAGGAACTACGGACTGCCGACGCGGAGGAGATCGCCCACCTCAAGGCCGACGTCGAAGCCCTCGTCGGCGCCCTGCACCAAGCAACAGCCGAGAACCAACTCCTACATCAGCAGCTGGCAGACCGTACGGCCGCACTCCGCCCGCTGCCTTCTCAGCGTCAACCGCAGACCCCCGTCCAGAGAGCAGGCAACCCGAAGCCGAATTCGAGCGGTGAGGAACAGCCTCTGCCCGGGAGCTCCACTCACTGCGGCCACGCCAGACGCCTGGCGGGGCCGATGATCGTGCGGTCACGCAACCAAGGACCGCACACACCGAACGACTGCTTCCACGAGGCCTTGCGTGCGCTGACAAGCTCGGCCTCGACGGGCGGCCGGCCCGTCGCCGTCCGAGACCGCCGGTCCTACGGGAGACCGGGAGCGCTGTTAGCGCACCAGGAGATCGATAGCGACCTTCAGCCGGTCGAGGTAGAACTCCCGTGATGCGGTTTGATGCTTGAGGCCGATCGATGCGCTGATCATCGTCTGTGCGACCAAGGGGGCCGCGCCTTGTCCTGACTCGACGGCGATTGCGTCTGTGATCAATTGCTCGAAACGTCGCGGTGTGGTTTCGACGATCTCTCCGAGGAGGTCGGGGTTGTCCTCGATGACCGCCGCGACGTCACGCGTCAGCGGGCCGATGTAGCGGCCTGCCCACTGGTCGAACGCTTCAACGAGGCGCTCTGGAAAGGGGCGTTCGGTCTCGGCCAGGACGTGTTCGACCGCTGTGATGTCCCGCTCCAGGGCCCGGGTGACCGCGGCACGGAACAGAGTCTCCTTCGAGGAGAAGAGAAAGTAGAGGCCGGGCCGGGAGATGTCCGCCGCCCGCGCCACTTCCTCCATCGAGGTCTTCCGGTAACCGAATCGCGCGAACGTGACCATCGCGGAGTCCAGAACCAGGGTCCGGCGATCGGTATCGGCGACTGTCGACGGCGGATGGCCGATATCGGGACTGCTCATGGAACGAGCATACGAGCGAAAACCGAACTATACAAATCAAGTCTAGTACGTATAGTCGGTGCCATGACTCACGTACTCATCTCCACGCCCTTCACTGCCTCCAGCACCGCGGACGAGGTGCTGCGAGGCGTCGATCTCACCGGCGTCCGCGCGATCGTGACGGGAGCTTCTTCCGGACTCGGGATCGAGACAGCTCGTGTGTTGGCCGCTGCCGGGGCGGAAGTGACGCTCGCTGTCCGGAACACGACTGCGGGTGACGCCGTCGCTGAGACGATCGAGAAGTCGACCGAAGGGATCCGTCCCCGAGTCGTCCGGCTCGACCTTGCCGATAGGAGCTCCGTCACACGATTCGTCGACGCGTGGCGCGGCCCGCTTCACCTGCTGATCAACAACGCTGGCGTGGTCACCGGTGGCCTCGAACGGACACATGAAGGCTGGGAACTGCAATTCGCGACAAACCATCTTGGCCACTTCGCCCTGGCCAGCGGCCTTCATGACGCCCTGGCTCTGGGAGCGGCCGACCGCGATGGAGCACGGATCGTCTCGGTCAGTTCGACGGCGCACATGCGTTCCGGCATCAACTTCGACGACCTCCACTTCGAGCGTCGCAGCTACGACCCGCAGATTGCCTACGCCCAGTCGAAGACGGCGAACTCTCTCTTCGCCGTCGAGGCGACCCGTCTCTGGGCGTCCGACGGCATCGTCGCCAATGCGGTGAACCCCGGCGGTATCGCGACAGGACTGCAGCGGAACTTCACAACAGAACAGAAGGAGTCGCTCGCCGCGGCCGAGGCCGCCGGAGTCTTCACCTATAAGACGGTCGAGCAGGGGGCCGCCACCAGCATCGTCGCGGCCGTCGCCCCCGAGTTCGCTCACTCCGGAGGCCACTACCTCGACGATGCACAAGAGGCCTACACCGTGCCGGACGACGCCGACCTCGCGCAGCACCCGCACGGTGTCAAGGAATGGGCGCTCGATCCCGCCACCGCCAAGCGCCTCTGGACGGTCTCGACCGACCTACTCCGCGCCTGATCTCTCGACGTCGCGCAGATTCTCGCCGTTGCCGAGCTCGATAGATCAGAGGCTCCGGTCAGCCGTTGCTCAACACGCTGGACTTGACAGAGAAGCTGCGTTTCACGTTCTCGCTGGAGCGGCTGCAGTCCGCTGCCGCCCTGCGTCTGCTGCGGATACACCAGCGCATCGTGGCCGGCGGCGCCTTCGAGGTCCGCACGAGCGCGGGGGTGATCGGGGGCGGCGAGCTGCCAACAGCGTCCGAGGCAGCACACCAGGAGGTGACGGAGCTCCGCCGCTACGTCGAGGACTTGGACGTCGTCCAGCGGCACTGCGAGCAGTAGTTCCCCGTCCCCGACGAGCTGCCCCCGACCGGCCGGATCGCTCTGCGCATGGCGCGCCTGCTCCTGGATGGGCACTGCGTGATCTCCCCGTTCCTGCCCCGCCCACGCTTCACGCTGACCGAGGAGGACTCCCCCTTTCTGCGGGCCCTGCTCGGTGGGGAGCAGCAGTCCGTGCGGGGCAGGGCGAGGAGTTCGCCATCACGCTCGCCGGGCGGCGCTTGAATCTGGAGCCTGTGCTCTTCTTCCATCCCCGTGTCGCCGCCGAGAAGGAAGACGGCCGACGGGTTCTGACCGCCCTCGATGCCGGGCGCGGTGACGGGTACGAGGTCACGGTGCGGCCCGCCGACGAGGAACGCTTCCGGCTCCTGCTGCAGAACACCGCGACCGGCGCCGAACGGGTCCCCGTACCGCTGAGCCTGCCCCGCACCCCGCTGACTCGACGCACAGCACACGGGCACCTACAGCCACAGCACTGCGCGTCATCCGGTGAGCACACCCGTGGGAGCCCCCGAGGCGACAGAAATGCGCCATCGTCCTCACCTCCAATGGCGTGATCTCCGCGTTAGCCTTCAGCAATTACGGCCTTCCGCCCTACTGGTAACCGTGCTCCCTGCTGGCTGCACACCCCCTTGGTGACGGCGTGGATGCAGGGCCTCCCCCCAACCCGAGAGGACGCTCGTGGGACGACTTAAGCCCGGCAAGCCCCGACGCCGCCGCCCCGACGAACTGCCCGCCACCATCCAGATCAGAGAGGCCCGCCCCGGAGAAGGCAAGGCATTCACCGATCTCGCCGCGCTCGCCATGGAAGGACACGGCGCCTTCGACGACTGCGAGGCCATGAGCGAAACCATCGACGAAGGCAGCCCGTTCACCAGCCGATTCGGAACCGGCCGGCTCCTATTCCTGGTAGCCGAGTACACGCCTACCGGGCGCATCGTCGGCATCTCGTCCAGCATCCCGCCTCTGTCCGTCCTTGGCGGCATGGAGCGCAACGGGACAGCCCCCGCCATCCTGGGCGCTACTGCTATGGCTTACGTCAAGCTCCGCGCCTTGGCCGTCGCAGACGACTGCCGCCGCCAGGGCATCGCCTCTGCTCTCTTGGCCAAGGCCCTGGCCGTCCACCGTGATCTCCGCGCGTTCTTGGCGTACGGGTAGTTCACCGCCGGTGACGCCGCCCTGGCCCAGTTCTACCGGCGCCACGGGTTCACCATCCACGCCCCGGGCGAGCCGGTCATCCTCCCTGGTAGCTCCAGACACCGCGACGTCGGTGCCTCGCCGCTCCCCGGCGAGCAGATGTTCTCGCGCCCGATCTAGCCCGAACGCTCTGCGGCGTACGGACCATGCTGCGTGGTTGGGCCGGAGTAACAACGCCCTCAACGGGCACGGAGGTGGAGCGTTGATCAGCCGAAAGATTCAGGATATGGCCCAGTGGACGGACTGGGTGCCGTTGATCAGTGCCGATCCGCCGCCATCACCGGGTGTCTACCTGGCCAGGCAGGGCGGGGACGGGCCTGTGGTGTACGTGGGGGTGGGCGCGGGGGCGCGCAAGGGCGGAGGGCTGCGCGGTCGGTTGCGGCGCTACACCAGCGGCAAAGCGCTGGCCTCCGGGCTGGGCGAAGGGCTCTTCGACCGGGCGTTGGCCGATCGGGACTGGCTGCGCGAGCGGCTCGCGGAGGTGGAAAGCGGTCGGCCGATGCGGGCTTCCGAGTGGGGCAAGGCCGCACTGACCTGGGCTGATCTGCACGTTTGCTGGGCTCTTACCGAAAGCCGCGAGGAGGCCCTGACCTTGGAGAGCAGGGTGCTGGCGGTTCAGGACGTGGACTGGTGGAACCGGGCGCACTGATCCGCTCACACGCGTCGCCACCATCGGCGGCATCGCTTGGTCGGCTCCGGATCGGTGGGCAGTGCGGCGGCGGGGGGCGGGGCTGTCCGCTCTGGCTCCAGCCCCACCCGGCGGCAGCAGCCCACTCGGCCTCAACCGAGACGGAACACGACGACCACTAGAACGGAAGTTTCCCGTCGGGGCCTTCGTTCAGCCCGGTGAGGCCGGGCGGAGGATACGAGTAGCTGTGGCGTTACGTCGCGGCCGGTACTGAGCAGCCTGCGGGCGACCGCACAGAGGGGCGGAAGCCGGTCAGCCGGCGAAGCCCGGGACCACCAAGCCGGACTCGTACGCGATCACCACCGCATGGGTCCGGTTCTGCGCGCCGAGCTTGGTCAGCACGTTTCCGACGTGGGTCTTGACCGTCTCCAGGCTCACCGTGAGGGACTCCGCGATCTCCGGATTGGAGAGCCCGGTGGCCATCAGGCGCAGCACCTCCTCCTCCCGGCCGGTCAGGGCGGCGTGCGGCAGGGCCTCGGCGGAGCCCCGCGGGCGGGCGGCGACCATGCGGCCCAGTGCGGCTGGGAAGAGGACCGCTTCGCCCGCCGCCACCACCCGGACCGCCTCGGCGATCTGACGGACCGGGAGGCGCTTGAGGACGAAGCCGCTGGCGCCCGCGCTGAGGGCGGCGGTGACGTAGCCGTCGTTCTCGAAGGTGGTGATCACCACGACCTTCGGCGGGTCGGCCGCTTCGGCCAGCAGTTGGCGGGTGGCCTCGATCCCGTTGCGACGCGGCATCCGTACGTCCATCAGGACCACGTCCGGCCGCAGGCTCCGCGCCCGTTCGACCGCCTCGACGCCGTCGGCGGCCTCGCCGACCACCGTGAGGCCCGGCTGTGCGGCGAGCAGCATGCGCAGGCCGCTGCGGGTCACCTCCTCGTCGTCCGCGATCAGGAGGGTGACGGCGGGGCTGGTGACGGGGGGAAGGGGCATGCCTTCGCCCGCGTCGGATCCACTCACGCCGGCACCCGTACCGGCAGCCGGAGGGCCATGCCTTCGCCCGCGTCGGATCCACTCACGCCGACGCCCGCGCCGGCAGCCGGACGGCCAGCCGCCAATGCTGCGTCCCGTCCGGGCCGGCCTGGAACTCACCGTGCAGCAGCCGGACGCGCTCGGCCAGTCCGGGCAGACCGTGGCCGGAGGTCGGGAAGGCCCCCGGGCCCGTGCCCGTCCGTACCCCGGTCCGGTTGACCACCATGAGATCCAGTCCGCCCGGCCCGGCCGCCACCCGGGCCACGATCGGGCCGCCCGCCCCGTGGCGCAGCGCGTTCGTCAGCCCCTCCTGGAGGATCCGGTACGCCGCCCGGGAGAGCGTCCCCTGCACCTGCGCCAGGTCGCCCGACAGCTCCGGTTCCACCACCGCGCCCGCGTGCCGCAGGCGGTCCAGCAGCTCGGGGAGGTCGGCCAGGGTCCGGGTCGGCGCCGTCCCCGACTGTTCCTCGCGCAGCACTCCGAGTACGTAGTCCAGGTCCTCCAGCGCGGCCCGCGTCGACTCCTCGATGCTGCGCATGGCGGCCCGCGCCGTCGCCGGGTCGGCGGAGAGCGCCTCGCCCGCCACCGCCGCCTGGATGGTGGCCGCCGTCAGCGTGTGCCCGATCGAATCGTGCAACTCGTGGGCAATCCGGTTGCGTTCGGCCAGCAGCTGTTCCCGCTCGGCGGCCAGCGCGAGCCGTTCGGCCGCCGACGGCCCCAGCAGCCGTGGCGCCGCCCACCGCAGGGCCTTCGTCACCAGTACGCAGATGGCTGCCGCCAGCAGGATGCACACGGCCGCCACCACCCAGCTCCACCCGCCCGACACCCGGACCGACGCGCCGAACAGACTCGCCCGCGCCTCGGCGCCGAGCCAGTTCCCCGGCAGGGAGAGGCCCATGATGAACAGCACCCCGCTCGCCAGCGCCCCCGTCCAACCGACGGCCACGTGCAGCACCAGCCAGAGCGGGGTCCGCCAGCGGTCGAGGCCGAGTGAACCGGAGGGCCGGCGACCCGCCACCGGATTCGGCAGCGGCACCCGCAGCAGCCGGCGGGCCGACACGACCAGCGCCCGTCGTACGGGGCGCGCCAGGCCGACCACGCCGACCAATACCGCCCAGACCAGCAGGACCAGGACGATCTGCACGCTCTCGGAAGCGGATCGCCACGACAGCGCCGGCAACAGGGCGAAAGGCAGCAACGGAAGGCTCGCCAGCGCGCCGCAATAGGCGAACAGCACACCCGCATACGTGGAGCCGCGCAGCAGCGGCCGAATTCCCCTGATCATGGACGCCAGTATCGCCGGGCAGCCCCCCGGCAGCCTCCCCCGATCGGGGGAGCGATTTCTCCCGCCTTCCCGCGATGCGGTCAGCGGGCCCTGGAAACCAGGATCGTGCCTCGACCCAACGATTCCCCAGGAGTTGACTCATGCGTGCTCAGACCCGGCAGGGCCTTCGTTCCTCGACCCGGCAGCAGGGCGGCAGACGGCGACGAGCCGTGTCGGCCGCAGCCGCGGTGGCCATCGGCGTCATGACGCTGGGCGCCCTCGCCCCGCCCGCCGCCTCCGCTGCTGCCGCCGCCAGGCCGGACGCCGTCCAGCAGGCCCTGAACACGCTGGTGCGCGACGACGGGATGCCCGCCGCGCTGGCGAGCGTCCAGGACCGGAAGGGCCGCATCCGCAGCTACACCGCAGGAGTGGGCGACCTGACCACCGGCTCGAAGGTGCCCAGGGACGGCCAGGTACGGATCGGCAGCAACACCAAGGCGTTCACTGCGGTCGTGGTCCTGCAACTGGTCGGCGAAGGGAAGATCGGCCTCGACGCCACCGTCGACACCTACCTGCCCGGCCTCGTCCGCGGAAAGGGGATCGACGGGCGCCGCATCACCGTCCGCCAGCTCCTCCAGCACACCAGCGGACTCCCCGAGTACGGCATCCACGTCGACGACGACGAGATCAGGAACCGGTACTTCGAGCCCCGCGAGCTGCTCGACATCGCCCTCCGGTACAAGGCCGACGCGGCTCCGGGGACGACGTGGGGGTACAGCAACACCAACTACGTCCTGGCCGGCCTGATCGTCCAGAAGGTCACCGGCCGCCCCCTCGCCGAGGAGATGGACCGGCGCATCATCAAGCGCATCGGGCTGCGCCACACCTACTTCCCCGCCCCCGGCGAGATGACCATCCGAGAGCCGCACCCCCACGGTTACCACCGCAACCCGGCGAACACACCGCTGCGCGACTTCACGGAGATGGACCCCTCCGCAGGCTGGGCCGCAGGCCAGTTGATCTCCACCAACTCCGACCTCAACCGCTTCTTCACCGCGCTCCTCGCCGGCCGCCTCCTCCCGGCGGCCCAGCTCGCCGAGATGCGCACGACCGTCCCCGCCGGGACCTCCGGCCTCCGCTACGGGCTGGGGCTCATGAGCAGGCCGCTGTCGTGCGGCGGCGTCTACTGGGGCCACGGCGGCGACATCGCGGGGTACGAGACCCGGGGCGGTGCCACCGACGACGGCCGCGCCGCCAACGTCGCGGTCACCAACATTCCGACGGACGAGGCAGCCACGCAGCACGTGAAGGACGCCGTGGACAGGGCCCTGTGCGGCTGAATCACGCACCCGGCAACCCGGCAACCCGGCAACCGAACAACGGTCCCACGATTCCTCAGGAGTTGACTCATGCGTGGACAGACACGGCAAGGGCTTCGCTCGCCGGGCCGCCAGCAGGGCACGCGGCGACGGGCCCTGCCCGCCGCGGTCGCGGTGACCATCGGCGTCATGACACTGGGCGCCCTCGCCCCGCCCGCCGCCTCCGCCGCCAGGCCGGACGCCGTCCAGCAGAGCCTGAACGCGCTGGTGCGCGACGACGGGATGCCCGCCGCGCCGGCGAGCGTCCAGGACCGGAACGGCCGCATCCGCACCTACACCGCAGGAGTGGGCGACCTGACCACCGGCTCGAAGGTGCCCAGGGACGGCCAAGTACGGATCGGCAGCAACACCAAGACCTTCGTCGCGGTCGTCGTCCTCCAACTCGTCGCGGAGCGGAGGGTGGACCTGGACACCTCCGTCGACACCTACCTGCCCGGCCTCGTCCGCGGAAAGGGGATCGACGGGCGCCGCATCACCGTCCGCCAGCTCCTCCAGCACACCAGCGGACTCCCCAACTACAGCAACCACCTCGGGGACGACGTCCGGTACTACACCCCCCGCGAACTGCTCGCCACAGCCCTCCAGCACCCGGCCGACTTCGCCCCCGGGACGAGTTGGAAGTACACCAACACCAACTACGTGCTCGCCGGCCTGATCATCCAGAAGGTCACCGGCCGCCCCCTCGCCGAGGAGATCGACCGGCGCGTCGTCCGACGCGCCGGGCTGCGCCACACCTACTTCCCCGCCCCCGGTGACGCGAGCATTCGGGAGCCCCACCCCCACGGCTACTACCGGGAATCGGCGGAGGTGCCGCTGCGCGACATCACAGAGATCGACCCCTCCTGGGGCTGGGCGGCAGGCCAGATGGTCTCCACCGGCTCCGACCTCAACCGTTTCTTCAGCGCACTCCTGGCCGGCCGCCTCCTGCCCTCGGCCCAGCTCGCCCAGATGCGCTTCACCGTCCCCGCCGAAGCGACCTTCGGCCCCGGCGCCCGCTACGGACTTGGACTCGTCAGCAGGCCGCTGCCGTGCGGCGGCCTCTCCTGGGGCCACGGCGGCAGCTTCCCGGGGTACGAGACCCGGGGCGGCGCCACCGACGACGGCCGCGCCGCCAACGTCGCGGTCACCATGCAGCTCACCGACGAGGCGGGCCGGAGGAATCTCGAACGCGCCGTGGACACCGCCCTGTGCCGCTGAACCTCGCCGAGGGCGTTCCGTGAAGCAAAACGACCGATGGGCCCGACATGGGGTCGGGCCCATCGGTCTCATGTGTGCGCACAGCCGCCACACCGTCACCGCCCACGACGTCGGCCCGGCCGATCTGGAGAGCCGCCTGGTCGCCCACCTCGTGGGGGAACTCCTTGATCGCTGGAGCCTGGATCACCTGATCAGCGATGGCCTACCGGACCTCGGTCGTCGCCCGCCACCTGGACGGCCCGACTGCACGACGTCCGGCACAAGGCCGCAACGGTGCTCATGGTGCTGGGCGTCCCGGACCGGGTGATCGACCAGATCATGGGTTGGGAACCGGGCGGGGCCACACGGATGCGGCGCGGTATCTCCATGTCCCGACCACCTGTTGAAGGAAGTGGCCCGGAAGATCGGCGCGACGATCTGGGGAACCCCGGAAACAGCTCTTGTGGACAAAGGCCAGGACAACGAGGGCTGAGACAACGTCGAAGGGCCCCACCGTTCGCGGTGGGGCCCTTCGACGTTGGGGGTTGCAGTTTGGGTTGCAGTTGCCGCGATCAGGCCGCGACGGCTCCGTGCGCGCACAAGAAGCCGGTCTGGTTCTTCTGCGCCCACCTGAGCTCTTCTGGCAAGGTGCCACGCATGGGGGTCTCTGAGAAGACGCGCAAGATCGTGTGGGCTGAAGCCGGCGGGAGATGTGCAATCTGCCGTGGCGAGGTGATCACCCCAGGGACGGACTGTGATGATCCGTCCGTGTTCGGCGAAGAGGCACACATCGTGGCTCGTTCCAAAGGCGGTCCGCGGGCGGGGGACCTGGACGACGCCTCCAAGCACAGCCATACGAATCTGCTGCTGCTGTGCAGTAGGCACCACAAGCAGATCGATGATCAACCAGCCCACTTCACGGTTGAGCGACTCAGGGAGATCAAGGAGCGGCATGCCGCTTGGGTCCGGCGCTCACTGGACGACGGCGCCTCAGGCGGCGTGAAGCTCGTTCCCGACCCGGCTTTCCCTCAGCCCCGGGCGTTGGCACTGATCACCCGGGGAAACCCTCTATGGAACATGATCAAGGCGAGTATGGCGTTCGAGTACGCCCTGCCAGACGATCTTCCTGACGACGAAGAGTCCTTGATCGTGGAGTTCCTGGACCTGCTCCGGGAATACCTGGACATCGCCCCAGAGCTTCACAGTGTGCGCGACAACCGGGACGCGGAGAAGACACTTGAGGGCTACGTCCACGAGCTCGCCGAACGGGACTTCCTCGTGGGCGCCTACGTGCGTCACCTGCTCTACGTCGATGGTCGTGGCGATCCCCTGGCATGGCCCATGCTCCGGGTCGAGGTTCTGCCCACGTCAGTCGCCGTCATCACGGACCAGGCTGGTCGGCCCTACACCACCGAGCAAGGCGAAGAGCAGCTCGCCGAAGAGTAGGACTTCGGGTGGGCGTGCACAGCCAGCTCGAAGGGGTCGGCCCGAACCCAGATGCGTTCGGGCCCGTCCCCAAGCCCCTGGATGTCCGCGAGTGGACGTGCGGCGAATGCGGCATCGTGCACGACCGCGACCACAACGCAGCACGTAACGTCCTCTCCGAAGGACGCCGAATCGTCGCCGCCGGACGGGTGGAGACGCTAAACGCCTCGTGGAGCGCCGGTAAGACCAGGACGAAAGTCCCGGCACAGCGCGGTGAAGCAGGAAGCCCCCGGAAGGGTCAGGCGACCCAGGCCGGAATCCCTGGACTTTAGGCCGGGGAGCACGTCAACGTCTTGGTCCTGCGATGGCGTACACCACGGTGCCGATCGCGAACAGGGCCCACGCGGTCCCGGTGGACGCCGTCGTGGCAGGGGAACAGATCATCCACATGACCACGTCTCCCGCGGTGCCGCCCGGAGGCGGTCCGAAGAGGGTGAACGCGAGCCAGCCGGTCGGCAGGGTCCATGCGAACTGTGCCCCGCACAGCGCCGCCCCGAGCGCGGCCAGGCCGACCAGGCCCGCGCTGTCCCGGACGACGACCTCGGCGGGGGCGAGCTTCACTCCCGCCGCCTGGACCGTCAGCAGCGCCGCACCGGCGCACGATCCGGCCAGCAGCACGTGCGCCGCCCGGCGGGGCATCCACCGGATCGCGGCCGTCCTCTCCAGCACGACGTCCCACCCACCGAGCCCGACGGAAGCGGCCGCCACGTTCGCGGTGAGGAGCAGGACCGCCATCGCCTGATCCACCGGTCCTGGGCCGTGGAGGGCCCACACCGCCAGCGCGACGAGCGCGACCGCGGCGGCCGAGGCGGGCACCTGCCGTGAACGGGCGTGCAGGATCAGCCACCTCATCGCGTCGCCTTCCCCGCCAGCACCGCAAGCTGGTGGTCCGCCGCGCAGGAGAGGCCGGCGGTGTGCAGTTCGGCGATCCGCGAGCGCTGCTCGGCCGGTGACAGCGCCGTCAGCCTCTGCCAGGCGACGTCGGCGTCCGGCCAGATCGTGCGCAAGTACGCGTCGCCGCCCCTCTCCGCCAGCGGTTGGAGCCGGGAATCGTGCAGGGCCCAGCTCACGGCGACGCTCTGGACAGGGACGTTGCCTTGCCCTCCGCCCTCCCGGTCGTTGTTCCCGTAGCAGCTGGGTGCCAGACCCTGGGCGATCAGCGCGCGGGTCAGTTTCTCACCTGTCGCATCGGCGAGCAGCCGGTCGTCGAAGTCGACCAGCACCACGTCACCGGACGGTTCGCGTTTGTCGGCGATCGCGCGCAGCCTGGTGTCCTCCCGCACCGCGTTCGGCGCCTTGTCGCCCAGGACCTCGTGCAGCACGCGCAGCGCCTCCTTGCCGCGCCGTGCGAGCTCGGGCAGGCGTGAGCGGTTTGCCTGCGTCACGCACACCGGTCCGTCGCAGACCAGGGCGGCGGCGGCCTTGTCGACGACGTAGGTGTCGCGTGCAGCGGCCGGGAGGACCAGCAGGGCCAGGGCCGCACCGGCCAGGACGGGGGTCACCGCGAGCAGCCGGGCCCGGCGGGTCACGGCCGACAGCAGTGCGAAGCCGGTGGCGAGCAGGCCGAGCAGCCAGAGCGTCTGACCGAGGTGCACGGAGCCGGACAGGGTCAGCAGCATCTCCCGCGGCTCCGCGGTCACCGGGAGCAGCTGGGCGAGCCGGTTCGGCGCGATGCTCGACGGCAGTGTCTCGTCACTGTTCTGCTGTAGAAGGGCCGTCAGCATGAGGAAGAACAAGACCAGGCCCGGCGGGGTGAGCACGGAGGGCAGGGCTCGTGCGACGCCCATGCCGAACACGGCCCCCGCGACGAGGGCCAGCGCCGCCACGAGTGAGATCGGCAGCCAATCGAGCGGCGTGTAGGTGGTCCGGCCGAGGGCCACCTGGACCCCGCCCACGAGGACCAGGAAGCCGAAGCCCGACGCCAGCGCGAGCGCCATCGCACCGGCCGGCAGCGCCGCACGGCGCCAGGCCGGCCGCGGCACGGTCGTCAGCAGTTCGGCCATCCGCGAGCGGGGTTCGCGCAGCCCGTACACCGCTCCCGTGCCCACCGCGAGCGGCCACAAAAAGGTCAGCAGGGACCGGGTCCACAGGGCCATGGAGGTCCACTGGGCCGTCCACCCCGCGGTGCCCCTCCACCAGAGCCCGTCGTACAGACAGAAGATCGCCAGGCTGCCGCCCAGGACGACGATGCCGGGCCACGGGGCGACGGAGCGCTTCAGCTCGATGCGCAGAACACGTCCGGTCACCAGGCGCCTCCCCGCTGCCCGGAGTTGCGGAGCAGCGCCGAGTAGCCGCGCTCCAGGGGGCTGTCGCCCGGGAAATCGGTGCTGCCCGCCGCGGCCAGGTCCTCCGGCGTGCCCTGGAAGACGAGGCGGCCGTCGGCGAAGAGCACCACGTCGGAGCAGGCGGCCGCGACGTCCTCGACCAGGTGGGTGGAGACGACCACACAGGTGTCGCGGCCCAGTTCCTGGAGCAGCTCGCGAAAGCGCAGTCGCTGCGCCGGGTCCAGGCCGGCCGTCGGCTCGTCCAGCAGCAGCACCGCGGGGTCGTTGACGATGGCCTGGGCGATGCCGGCCCGCCGCACCATGCCGCCGGACAGGGTCTTCATCCGATGGTCGGCGCGGTCCGCCAGGCCCACCCGTTCCACGGCCCGTTGGACGGCCGCGGGGACGTCCGCCTTCGGGACCTCCTTCAACCAGGCCATGTACTCGACGAACTCGCGCACCGTGAAGCGCTTGTAGTAGCCGAAGTCCTGCGGTAGGTAGCCGATCCGGCGACGCAGGGCCCGGTGGTCGACCATCCTGCCCAGGGAGGTGCCGAGCAGCTCCAGGTCGCCCTCGGTGGGGCGCAGCACGGTGGCCAGCGCCCGGATCAGGGTGGTCTTCCCCGCGCCGTTGGGCCCCAGGAGGCCGTGGGTGCCGATGCCCAGGGAGAGGTCGAGCCCGTCGACGGCCATCTTCTTCCGTCCGACGCGTACTCTCAGGCCACTGGCCCGGATCTGCCAGGCGTAGGTTTTCGGCGCGGTGTCGGCTGCGCTCGTGGTGGGCGTCATGCAGTAGTCCCTTGCGAAGGTTGACGATGGTTTCACAGCGTTGAGTACGCGTTTCTGCGGGCGATCACGGCGCCAGTGCCGAGCGCCAAGAACAGCCCCCACGCGGGCAGTTGGTCCGGCTGTAGGGCACGCTCCAGGTCCACGGGGCCGTGGTCGGTGGCCCACGCGAGTACCACGACGACGCCCCAGGCGCCCACCAGCCCGGTGGCGGCGCGGGTCACGCCGACCACGCTGCCCAGCGCCAGGGCGGTGGAGGTGAAGGCCAGGGAGGGCAGCAGCCACTGCGCGGCCGACATCGTTCCGGTCAGCCATCCCTCCACCACGAGCGCGGGCAGGACCACCACGAGAACCGCCGCGGTGCGCCGGAGGAGCAGGGGCAGGCCGGCTCGGGCGGTCGAGGCCGTCAGTTCGTGCGCCGGGTCCAGGCCGCGCGACCACGATGCGGCGACACCACACAGCGGCAGCACGGGTGCGATCGCCAACACGGGAGAGACACCGCCGAGGAACATGGGCCGCGCCACTGCGTCCAGCAGCAGCGCCATCAGGGTGACGAGGACGGTCATGACCAACCACGGGGCCATGACCGGCGTCAGCCAGGCAGCGACCCACCTCGGGCGGTGTCGCCGCGAGGGCGCCCTGACGGCCGCGTCCAACTGCGGTTCCAGACCGGCCCGGACGGTGTCGACGAGCGCGGCGATGCCGGGCGCCTCGGTGGCCACACAGGCCGCCAGGTGGCTCCGGCACAACGCGCAGGTCTCCAGATGGGCCTCCAACGCCCATACCGTGTCCGCGGCCATCATCGCGTCACCACGTGCGTAGTCGTCGATCAACTGCCTCGACGCGTGTTCCCCGCTCATGTCAGCGCCTCCCGCATCGCGATCCGGGCCCGGCGGGCGCGGGTCTTGACCGTGCCTTCGGGCAGTCTGAGCAGGACGGCGGTCTCCCGGATGGAGAGCCCGTCGAGCACCGTGGCCCGTAGCACTTCTCGGAGTTCCGGCGCCAGCCGCCGCAGGGCGTCGCCGACGTCGCCGCCGACGGTCCCGGCGAGTGCCTCTTCCTCCGCCGCGGGCACCACCGCCCGCTCGGCGGCGGCGACCGGCGGTTCGGCGTGGTGGGCACGGCGCCGGAACGCGTCGACGAGGCGACGCGCCGCGATCGTCCACAGCCACCCGACGGCCGTCCCGCCGACCGCGCTCCCGGCGAACGCGCCGGCCGCGCGCCACACCGCCAGATAGGTCTCCTGCATGACCTCGGCGACGATCTGCTCGTCCGCGCAGCGGCGGCGCAACCGCACCGCCAGCCACGGCGAGGTGCGCCGGTACAACTCGTCGAACGCCCCGCGGTCACCTCTGGCCACCAGCCGGACAAGGCGTTCCTCGTCCAGTTCGTCCAGTGCTCTCCTGCGTGATCTCACACCAGCCAGACGCCCGGTGCGGCGCGCAGGTTCTGGATCTACTGTGAACTGAGTCACAGATCTCGCGGGCCAAGGGGTACGACCTGGTTCGTCGCGGGGAGTTCCGTGCCGTGTGCTGCGTATCGGCCGTAGTGCACGTGTCGTCACCGCGTTCCTGCTCCGCGTGCTCGAAAGCGGAGAGCCGGAGTACAGCTGTGCCCATATCGGACAGCGGCGTCGTCGTGACCCGCCACGCACGAACCCCCGCCGGAGCAAGCGACACTGTTGGCGGATCTGGCCTGCTGTGTTCCACTCCTCGCCCGCCGAGTTCTACTCGGCGGGCCGGAGGGCTGCCAGGTGAAACGTGCGAGTGCGGGCTCGTGGGACGTCTGTCCACCAGGCTGTGAGGCGGTGGGAGTTCATCGCGGTGGCTGCGAATTGGTGTTGCAGCCGGGCCATGGCCAGGCCGTGATAGCGGCGTCGCCGCAGGCCGAAAGCCCGGCCCCTGGGAAAATGGTGCCTTCGGCGCCGCCCCGGAACTCGCCCAACCCAGCGGTCACCGCGGCGCCGGCTGCCTCCGGGTCGACGTCAGCGCGGCCCTCGGCCGTGGCCAGGAAGATCTGTACGGCCTCTCCGTGCTTCTCGTCAGGCGCACCCAGAGCCGCCACGTTGCACACACCTGACAGCGTGAGCAGACGGTGCGTCTTGCGCCGCAGCAACGCTGCCATCCGCGAGACCGTGGCCACAGTTCTGGCCTGACCGGCCCGTGGCCGGATCAGCGACGGTGTCGTCGGCCATGCAAGAAGCACCGCAGACCGGGCCCACAGGGCACCGGCGCGGTGCGGATTTCAATGGAGGGCCATTCCATGGCGGCGATGGCACGTCAGCCCTTGATGGAGAAGAAGATCGTGTCCTGGGTGTACCAGTCGAGGTTCTTCGTGGCGAACTCCCACTCGGCGTGCTCGAATTCCAGCTTCTCGATGAGGTGTTGGGTGTCGTAGGTGAACCCGCCGCCCATCTGGCCCAGGGCCGTGCGGTAGGCGTCGGCGGCGGGCTTGGCCTTGGCCAGCGGCCACATGCCGATGTGCGGGCCCTCCACGGGATACGGGATGTAGAAGGGGATCTCGTCGGGCGGCCCGGCGGACAGGTGGGCTTGGGGCAGGAGGTCGGCGCTCACCCCCAGGCGGCGAAGTTCGTCGTCCAGCAGGCTGAAGAAGGTGCTGGGCTTGGAGTAGACGCCCAGGTCGGATGGGTCAGAGCCGTTGCGGTCGATGATGAGCTGGAAGGCGCTGTAGTAGGCGGCAGCCGCGTATTCAGCGTCTGAGCTGGCGTGGCCGGCTATGAGGTGGTCGAGCGCGTCCGGGATGGACAGGCCCCAGTCGAGGCCCTCGTGGTCGAGGTCACGTTGCCGGGCCTGGGCGAGCTCGCGCATGACGCCGAGGTTGCGCTGCTGGTCAGATGTCAGGTTCCCGGCGGCCCCGAGAAATGCCACGACATCGGCTTTTCCTGCGGTGTTGAACGTGACGATTCGGCTCATGATCGCCATGTGAGACGGCAGGTCACACCGGAGGTCCCGGTAGCACTCAAGGAGAACTCACCCCCCTCCGGCGGCGGTGTGCAGGCACAGCAGGCGGTCGACCAGTTCGTCGGTGTAGGCGGGAGTGAGCGGGCCCGTGCCGAACAGGATGCGGATGTACATCGGGGACAGGATGAGATCGAGCACCTGGAGGACGTCCGGCGGGTGTTCGCCTCGATCCCGGGCCCGGTCGAGCATGGCCTGTAGCTGGCGGGTGCGTTCGGCGAGAAACGCGTCGCGGGCCTCCAGGCCCGGCTGCCCGGAGTTGGACAGGGAGATGGCCAGGCGCAGTATCGCCATCCCGTCCGGCCCGGCGACGTCGCGGGCGGCGGTGGCCGCGTAGGTGCGCAGATCGCCCTCCAGGCTGCCGGTGTCGGGGGTGGGGGAGGTCGTGGTGAGCCGGGTGATGGCCACGTCCGCGAGGAGGGCTTCCAGGTTTCCCCAACGGCGGTAGATGCTCGTGTCGGCCACGCCCGCGCGGGCGGCGACGTCGCCGACGTTGAAGTTCCCGTATCCGCGGTCGCCGGCCAGGTCGGTGACCGCCTGATGCACTGCCGCGCGGACGCGAGCCGCCCGGCCACCGGGCCGGCGGGCCGGCTCTCGTTGCCTCTCCATGATCCCCACTTTAACGCAGTCGAGACTTGCGTTTGCTGTTTCCGCGACCCTACAGTCCCACTAAACGCAGCCAACAACTGCTTTAGGAGTGTCGATGGAGCCCCTGTTCTTCCCGCACAACCCTTCGTTCTGGTTCGAGACACTGCGGTCCTTCGGGCACATCGCCTACGGCGGCGCCGACTTCGGGGAGGTCGTGGTGACCACTCAGCGGATCACCGCCGGCGACTACGACAGCTGGCACGATGAGTGGCTCGCCACCGCCGACCGGGTGGCCGACGAGGGACGTACAGCCCTGGCCGGCGGGCACCGCGTCAGCGCCCGGGACGCCTTCCTGCGGGCGTCGAACTACTACCGAAGCGCCGAGTTCTTCCTGCACGGCGACGCCACGGACCCGCGCATCCTGCACGCATACGACGCGTCGGTGAGGTGCTTCCGCCAGGCCGCCGCGCTGTTCACCCCGGTCATCGAGCCGGTGGAGATCCCCTACGAGGACACCGTGCTGCCGGGGTACCTGTACCGCGCCGACGACTCGGGCGCCGCCCGGCCGACCGTGGTCATGTTCAACGGGTTCGACGGCACGGCCGAGGAAATGCACTTCGGCGGCGCCGCCGCGGCAGTCGAGCGCGGCTACAACGTCCTGTCCTTCGACGGCCCCGGCCAGCCGGGCACCCGCCACCACCACGGTCTGGTGTTCCGTCCCGACTGGGAGAACGCAGTCGGCCCCGTCCTCGACTACGCCCTCACCCGCCCCGAAGTCGACCCCGCCCGGGTCGCCCTGCTGGGCAACAGCATGGGCGGCCTGCTCGCACCACGCGCCGCGGCCTTCGAGCACCGCCTCGCCGCCGTCATCGCCCTCGACGGCGTCTACGACCTGGGCGACATGGCCACCGGCTTCCTGTCCCTCGACCGCGCCGAGGCCGAACGGCGGCTGCGCGCCGACCGCGACCCCGAGCTCGACGCCGCCGTGGAGGCGGCCATGGCCGCCAGCCCCAAGATTCGCTGGCTCGTCGACCAGGGCATGTACGTCATGGGGGCCGACACCCCACGCGGGCTCTTCGCCACCTTCCTCGACTATCACCTGCGCGACGGCATCGCCCAGAAGATCACCTGCCCCACCCTGGTCTGCTCGGCCACGGACGACGTGTTCTTCGAGGGCCAGCCCGAACTGCTCCACGAGCACCTGACCTGCCCCAAGACGCTGCTGGAGTTCACCTCCGCACTGGGCGCGGACGCGCACTGCCAGGCGGGCGCCCAACGCCTGGCCTTCGCCCGCGTGTACGACTGGCTGGACGACGTCATGACCGAAAGCGCCTGAGAACCTGACTCGACTGCCCTGTACAGGGCAGTCGAGAGCGGTGGCTTGTGTGCCATCGCTGTTCCAGCCGTATTCGGCTGCCCTCCGCTCAGCTCACCTTGCCGCTGCCGGCCCGTGGCGTACCCCCACGGGCCGGTACGTCGCGCCCGCCTCCAAGCGCGGTCGCGCTCCCAAGCCACAGGCTGGACGGCCTCGCCAGCGACCAGCCCTGCGGGTGCGGGGAGCAGTGAGCGGCCATTGGCGCGGTTCCGTGTCGTTCGGGACCATCCCCGCGGACACGGGGAGCGAAAGGAGGAGGCCCTGTCGCTCACTCCCCCGCCGGACTCATCCCCGCGCGCAAGCGGCGCGAAGTCCCTCAAGGAGACGGTGCCGGAGTGGGGCTCATCCCCGCGGGCACAGGGAGCAGCCCTGGAGAGCGGCCACCTGCCCGCCCCTCCGGGGGCCCTGACCGATGCTCGCTCCACTCCACAGCCCATTAGTCGGATCGAACGCGTCCGGAGTTCCCGTCGGCGGGGAACGTCCGAGAACCCCGATAGCCACAGTTCAGATCGGCCTTCTCCCCCGTGGTGAACCGGAACATCGCCTGCGGAACCCAGCGCATGCCCGTACCTCCCCTCCTCTTCCGCCACCCCTGCGGCACTGCGGCCTCCACCGTGGGGCGCGGCTCCGAAACCCGGCCTCGATTCGCTGCCATCACTGTGATGACTGTCATGGCGGGGCTACTGCACGCTTTCGAACGGGTAGACGAGACTCTGCGCATCCCGGATGCCGGAGACCAGCACATTGCCGCTCAGTCGGTAGGGCAGGTGCTTCAGCGGCTCCAGGACGATCCGTACGGTGACCGGCGCCGTTCCCGCCTCCGGGCCGGAGACGACAACGAGGAAGAAGTCGTCGCTCGCGACCGCCCGCCGGAACTCCGCGGGCGTGAGGTGGATCGTGTCCGGCTCGGCACCGCCGTACGTCTTGAGTTCGTAGAACCGGGCCGGCTCGTCCACCGCGTCCGCGCCCAGGCCGTCCACGACGAGACGGAGTGTGCTGGGATCCACCAGCCGGCGCAACGTGACGGTTGGCTGCCCGGCCGGTTGGGAGGGGCTCCGGCCGGGCGCGATCTCGGGCGGTACAGCCCCCTGGCCGCCGGTCGTCCGCGAGTCTCCCGCAGCCGGGCGGCTTCCGCTTCCGTTCGCCCGGCCGCCTCGGCCCGCGTCGTCCTGCATCCCCCTGAGTCGGCGTTCACGTTCGGCTGCGGCGGCTTCCCGATCACGGCTCACCCGGTCCTCCGCAAGGTTGAGGCTCACGGCGACACGGCCCTGCTCCGCCCTCGGCGGGGTACGCACTGGCGGGCGATCTGGTCATCACATCCTCCCGGCACCGTCCTACCCTTGGGGGCTGGCAGGCCGCGTGCACGTGGTCGCCACCCGTCCGGATGCCCGGCGGCCCGGTTACGCCAGGGCCGTTGTCCGCGCTCTACTCGACGAGCTCCGCACCGAGCACGTCACCCTGTTCGAACTCCACGCCAGCCAGGAAGCGGCGCCCCTGTATCGCGAGTTCGGCTTCGCCGGCAGTTCAGCGCTCATGCGGATGGCGTATCTGGAGGAGCCGGGCCCTGGCGAGCTGGAGGGCATCGGGTGCAGGTACGGGGCTGGTCCTGGCTGGGTGCCGCCCGAACAGTACGCTGAGAACAAGCCCAGTTGATCACTGTCCAGCACTGTCACAGCGTTTCAAGCCCAACGTCCCTGCTCCGGTAGGAAACTGACGTCGTCGGCAAACGTCAACCCCTATCGAGCAGGGCCGCCTCGTGATCAGGTGCAGCGAGTCGAAACCTCCGTGAGGAGGCCTCCAGGAACAGTGGCCGTCCTTATCCGGGCAAGTCTGCTCGGGTGTGTCCGTTGCGCAGAGGTTGGCGGCGAAAGGCCTGGCTTTCTGGGCGAAAGCCAGCAGAGGCTGTAGCACATCCGGGACGACCGCCGGTGTGTGGCGGGCTGGGGTAGGAGGGCCGGATGCCCCGTCCCTCCTACCCGCTCTGTTACGGCCAGCCCTGCTTCACCTCGGCGGGAGCGGTGTTCCAGCTCTTCGGTATGAAAGTGATGACGTAGGTTCCGCGGTCGAAGTCCGCGTACCCGGCAGACCAGTTCCGGAACTTGCTCTCGTACACGTTCATGGGGCCCATGCCGCCATTGGGCGCATGATAATGATTAGCGTGGGTCCATACGGTTTTGTCGGCATCTGCTTCTGCCTGAGCCCCGAACCAGCCGTAGTCAAAATTGACCCAGCTTTCGCCAGGTTTGGCGGGACTGCGCGGAATATTCCGGTCCCTCGACATGTCTACCAGACCTGTGCCCGGGTTGGGACGGAAGGCATCCGGGTCGCCGTACTGCCTCTTGTCAGAGGAGCCTCGCTGGTCCTGCCCGCTCCAGAAGTGCTTCGAGTAGACCACCGCCTTCATCTTGGATGGGTCGTAGTTACCTCCATCCCTTTCCTTGAAGGACGGCGTATTCCTCAGCGCCGAGTAAAAGCTCGAGCGGCTGTCCTCGTAGAGCAGAGCGTCGTTCTTGTTCGCGAGCTCTGTCTTGAGGTGTTCGATGTAAGTCCCCTCGTCGTGCGCGTTATCCAGGGCCGTGTTCATCACGGACGCCACCTCACGAGCCCGCTTGAAACCCTTCCCCTCGTCGAAACTGTCCTTGGCTATGCGCCCCTCAAACTCCGCCTGCGTCTCGTTGGGTCGTGGTCTGCTGTTTTCCAGATCGTTCTTGTACTTGTTCTCATCGAAGAACGCGAAAGCCAATTTGTTCGTCGGGTAGGGGCCCGTATTGACCCAGGTGACGCCGACGCAGCCGTAGGACAGCTCTTCTCGCTGCTCTTCGGTCATTTGCTGTTGATTGCCGCCGCGGTGACTGTAGACCTGCTGCCACTTGCGTATGTAGTTGTTGACGACCGTAGTGGCCCTGCCTCCATAGGCCCGGTACGCGTCAGGCATCCGGTTGAGCGGCTCGGCGGGAGGGGTCACCCTGTCGTCGACAGCGTCGGGGGCCCGGAAGAGCGCACTGGCGCTCGGCGCCAATTCCGTCGGAGCATTGCCAGGTTGACCCGCAGCCAGAGCCCTTTTGTTCAGTGCGTTGATGTTCTTGACGTCCTCCGCCGTCAGGCCGTGCGTTTCGGCGTAGGACCCCTCCCATTCCCCGTCGCCGCCGCTGGCGGCATGACTGACCGACGGCATGACTCCGGCGGTGCAAATAACCGCACCCACAGCAGCGAAGGCGAGCAAACTCCGACGTTTGTACATGAAAATCAGTAACTCCCTTGTTGTGGAATCTCGTGAAACGGGGCATGCGAGCGAACGACGCAATGAGGGGTTTGCAGTAAGCAGCCGCTCTGGACCTCGGCCGCGCTGTCCTGGGTCGCTGTGCCGGCGCCCGGATGGAACGCCGCCACGATGCGGAAGAGATGCGGCAAGGGCGGGAGACGAGGGTGGCGGTGCGGACGTCGCCGGTCATGACCTGGTGGCCGGCGGGCCGCCCGGGACGGGCGGCACCGGTGCCTCACTAAATCAGCGTCGCCGCCGAGGCCACGACGCGGGCCTGGTCCGGGGACCGGACCCGCCGTAGCGGACCTCGACGCGCGGGTGGGAGCACATGAAGTCGGTGTCGGCCAGGCGAACCTGGCCGGGACGACCGACAGCGGCGGTCACCGAGGCGACGGGGGCCGGGGCGGCCGCCTGGGCCCCCTGGGCGAGGGGCAGGGCGGGGGCCACGGTCACGGCGACGGCGACGGCGACGGGGACGGGGACGGGGACGGCAGGGAGAACGCGGAAAGCGGTTGGGCGTATCACGTATCGACTCCTGGACGAGTGATCAGGCAGATACGAGCAGTGATCATGTCTCCGCGCCAACTTCCCGGCAACGTCGCGGTCTTAATATCGGCCAATCTGTCACGTAGGCCGTATCTGGCCATGCCTCCGAACCGCCCGCGGGGACGCGATGCGGCAGCGTTCCCCTGCCAGACCATCGCCCACCTGAAGAACTGGAAGACCGTCGCCACCCGCCGCCGACCACCCCCTCGTCCTTTTGAGGGCATCCGTCGCGCACTGCTTCGAGCTCGGCCCGGTCAGGGAAAACGGTGGGGTGCGGTCCTTCCAGCCCTCGCCTGATGCACTGCGCTGCCAGCCTGCGAGCCGTCAACAGACGAGCCTCACCTGGCCCGTGCACATACTGCGCTGCCCCCACGCCCCCAACCCGACCAACACGAGCAGTACGCCGCCCCGCGCCCGGGGACCGTGCTCAAAGCCCCTGGCACAGCGGCAACGGGGCCTTGCGGGCGCTTGCGGGCGCTTGCGGTGCGAACGTCGGCGAGGCTGTCAGATACCAGGGTCGACCGTGACCGGAATGTGCGCCTCGCACCCCGCCTTCGAGGTGGAGAAGAGCCGCGGTGCCATCCAGGCATGTGTCTCTCGGCGTCCCGTGGTGACGGCCGGAATTCCAAGGGCTTCGCCGTTGTCCTCGGCCCCTGCAATTCCCCCGGCCGCTGCCACCAGGGCGCTGGAGCACTGATCGGGCAGTACCGCTGGGGTAGTGCGGCCGCAGCACTACCCGATCACGCGTCGCGGAACGCCTGGGCGCGGACGAGGGGTTATGGCTCGATGGTGAGAGGCTTCTCGGCGCGCAGATCGCTGACGAAGCCGTTCTTGACGACGCGGATCCAGTAGGCGTGCGTACGAACCGCAGGGGGGATGTCGGAGTCACGCTCCAGCTTGCGGTCAATCGAGGTGGCGCGGACCTGTACGTCGCGTTGGAACGTGTAGGGATGCCACAGTCCGATCTCGCTGCTGTAGAAGGGCTTGCGCTCCATCAAGAGGACCTGGTCCGGATGGTCCGCCGCCGGTTTCCAGCTGACACGGACGGCGTCCGCGTCGAGGCGGTCGATAGACGTCATCGCCGGTGCCTTGGGAATCGCCGAGGCGGCAGCGGGCTTGAGGGCGTCGCTGTGGATCGTCCGCGGTACGGACGGATCATAGTGCTCCGGGTTCTCCAGCTTTCCTGTGACGCGGAGCACGGTGGGGCGCTGGCCCTGCTCGCCCGCGCACGCATCGACTTGGGTGACCTTGTGCCAGTCATCGGAGACTCTCACATCGTCCTCCGCGTGGATCTTCAGCTCGCGCGTGCCGCCGCCGACGGTCCCGCTCACGGAGTAGGCGTAGCGGGAGTCGTGAGAGCGGACTACCTGGTAGCTGCACCGGTCGACTGCCGCGGCACGCGCGGTGATCGCCGACCATAACGACGGCGCGTCGCCGGCAGGCCGGACAGGGGGCGATGAGGCGGCCGCGGCAACGCTTGCGCCCGAGGCGAGGGCCCCGAGACTCAGGGCGCACGTGGCGATTGCGGCAGTTATACGAGAGGGCATGCATCCTCCAGTGACAGCCAAGCGGAGCCGCCTGGCAGTTGGCGTGCCGGGCCAACCCCAGCCGCCCGTAGGTCCCGGGCACGGAACGTCTCCGATGCGGAACACCTCGGAGGTGCCTTGGACCCCGATCGGGATCACCGATCAGGGCTGGACGATACTGGCCATCAACTGTCAAAGCCAAGCAAACGAGAAGTAAAGCAGAGGTTTTCGCGTCAACTCACTTCACCTGACGCCCCACTCAGCCCACGGTGACGCTCTCGCATGCGGCGCACACCCCCAGAAGCCGGGCGGTTACCAGCGTGGTCAACCCCCTCAGAGCCACCGGCAACCTTCCC
>NZ_JAMJFM010000017.1:0-158830 GCF_023544705.1 Streptomyces sp. MCA2 | reverse complement strand
CGGGGGCCCGGCGTGGAGCGGGCCCACCCCTGGCGAGTCAGGGTTTTGAGCTGCTGCCTCGTGGTTTCAGCCGCACTCGGGGCAGCGCCCGACGTGGCCGCTGAGAGCCCGGGCCATTCGCTCCTTCGTCGATGCGGCGTGCTTTGCGCTGGACTTGGCCGCCGGCCGCCCGGCATGGCGCTTTGAGTGAGCGGTCAGGAATCCGATCTCCCGCTCGTACTCAGCGCGGAGGGAAGCGAATTGGGGGCAGGTCTTCACCGGGTGGTGCTCCTTGTCGTCGTGCTCGTCTCGCTGCGCAGTTGCTGCAGGACGAGGCTCAGTCGGTCATTCCGGCCACCCACGAGGCCCTCGCGCCGGAGGATCTCCCGCAGCTGGACCCGGGTTACCGTCTCGTTGCCGTCCCGGTTGAGCAGGGGTGGGACGTGGGGGCGGAGCTGCTGGACGAGTTGTTCCACGGTTTGCTCCGGCCCGCGCGGAGGACGCTGCGTCTGCGGACTCCGGGACCGGCTACCACGGGTTGTGGTCCTTGGGGTCGGCTTCCGCCGGAGGGGCACCTTGTGTCCCTGGTCCCCGGTCCCGGTGTTGGTCTCCGGTCCCCGGTCCCCGGTGGGTGCGGTCCCGGCGTGGTTCCCGGTCCCGGCGTGGTCCCCGGCCCCCGGTCCCCGGTGGGTGCGGTCCCCGCGTGGTCCCCGGTCACCGATCGATACGGCGGCACTGGGCGCGCTGCCGGGGGGGACCGTGACGGCGGGCTTTTGGCCGTGGAGCGGGGACCAGGGGGAGGGCAGCGGGACCGTGGCGAGCGTGAGTGCGTGCCGGCGGGCGGCGAGCTGGTCGAGCAGCTCGGCGCGCTGGCGGGGGTCGGTGCCGACTCCTGACCGTCCGATTGCCTTCGACAGTCGCCGCGTGAGTCCTCGGCCTCGCCAGCCTTGCTGCTGCTTGGGGGTGCGTTCGGCGAGGCGGACGACGAGTGCGACGGCGCGTGCTGTGGCGCGGTCTGCGGTGATCTGCGCAGCGTCGCGATCTCGCGCGGCGATGCCAAGGCGGGACAGCAGCCGTTCGCGTGCTTCCCGCCCCAGGACGGCGAGCAGGCCGTGGGAGGCGGCGCCTGGGGTGCGCAGACGCAGCTCGATGCCCATCGCCTGATGCCACAGCATCGCCGCCATGATCGGGCCGACGAATGCCCTGACCGTATCGCCGATGGGGCCGCTCTCGGCATAGGCAGGGACCACCTGCACGCCGGTGATGACCCAGACCAGCGTCCCGGGCAGCCCGGGTGCCCCCTGGACCGCCAGATTCTGCCGGGCCATCAGTGCGGTGGCGAACAGGGCGAGTTCAGCTGCCGCGAACATGCCGATTCGCTCGCCTACGCCGGCCATGTCCAGGAAGTCGGCGGCGAACCGCCAGCTCGTGTCGGCAGAGTAGGCGGTGCAGCCGACCGCAGCGAGAGCGGCGACCTTGACTGCCGGGCTGCCGAAACGATTCGGTGTACGCGCTTTCCGGCGGCGGGCTGCCCAGCCGGTTAGGGACAGGGCGAGGGCGGCGACGGGAATGCCGATGGCGAGGAGGAGGAACGGTTCCGGGACGACACCGAGGGCCAGGTGGGTCAGGGTCATGCGGCCTTTCCGAGAGGGGCGCCCGTCGAGGGCGAGGTCACTGCGCCGGACACGGGCTGCTTCGTGTCGGGTTTGGTGGGTGTGTGCCTCCTGGTCGTCCGGGTGCTCGGTGTTCGCTTCTTCTTTCGGCGGGGCACGCCTAGGGTTCGGTCGCGATCGAAGACCTTGAGGGCTGCTTGCCGCAGTAGGTCACGGGCGTGCTTGTGGCCGATTTGCAGGGCGGCGGCGAGCCGATCGGTGTGCCAGCCCCGGACGTAGGCGTGGTTGATGACGATCTGGCGCTCGGACTCGGTCAGGTGCACGTCGCGCCCGTTGAAGAACGCGATCACACGGCTGTAGTCGAGGCGTTGAGGCAGTCCGTCATGCCAGGGGCGCCGCTCGGCTTCGGTCAGCCCGCCCCAGACGCCCTCCTTGAGGTCGTTCTCCAAGGCGTAGTTGAGGCAGTCGGGGACCACAGGGCACCAGCCGCACAGCTCCTTCGCCTCGGCGATGGCTTCGTGGTCCCGGGGGAGCGGGAAGAACACGGCGTCTGCGTCCTCGACGTCCATGCCGTGGCACGCTCCGCGGGTGTGCCAGCTGGTGTCGCTGATGCTGCGCAGGCCGGTGGCCGGCGCTTCGTGGGTGGTGATGTGGCGCAAGGGGGGCTCCGATGTGCTGCCGCGTCGGCCGGTCGGGGGCCGGTGTCGGATGGACGCGGTGTCGGGGGCCGGCTGCGGCGCAGGGCGGGCGCCGCAGGGCGGGCGCCGCAGGGCGGGCGCCGCAGCCGGGGGATTGTGGTGTCGCGTCGGGGCACCGGATGGGGTGCACCGATGTGGTCGGTCACGCCAGGGCGGGCTGGCCCTGCTCGGTCTCCTGGGCCTGCCGGGCGGCGGCGAGGTCGAGGCGACCAGGGTGCGGGGTGACTCGTGCTGCGGTTCCGCGTGCGCCGCCGTCGGGGGCGACACGGCGGCGGCGGCATGGCTCGCCGATCTGGGCCCGGCACCAATCGCACATGACGCCGAGGGCATCGGGCTGGCCCTGGGCGACGGCTGCCTCGCGCGCCGCACGAGCGGGCCGGTAGGGCGCGAGGGCGACGCGGACCTCTGGCGGTATGCAGGAGCCGTTCTTCCGCAGCCGCGCCTTCAGCTCGGGGGCGAGCTGGCTGCTGGTGATTGCCCGGTACTGCGCGGGCTGACTGCTGCCGGCCGCCACCGCGCGCCGGGTGCCGACCAGCTCGGCGGTCCAGGCCGCCTGGTCGTCAGGGTCAGCCCCCGGCGTGGGGTCGGTGTGCCGGGCCAGCCGGTCGCGCCGGTAGCTCTCCCAAGGGCGGGCGATGTCCGCAGGCAGGACCTGGTAGGGCGAGATCCTGATGTGCTGCCGGGCGGCGGCGCGGGCATCCCAGCCGTGCGGCGTGGTCATCGGCACGTCGCCGAGCAGCTCGTGCCACGTGGCGAGCTGGTCGCGGGCCTCGCCCTTGTCGGTGCGGATGCTGCGGGGGTCGAGTCGGCCGATGTAGGCCAGCAGGGCGGCGAGTTCGCGGCGGTCCATGGCTACTCCGATCCGGTCGGCTCGTCGAGGGCGGCGAGCAGGGCTGCGGTGTGGGCTTCGGCGCGGGTCATCCCGCTCGGCTGGGCGGGGCCGCTGCCGGGCACGGCGTAGAGCTGCGGGCCGCCTTGGGCGCGCTCTCTGGCGATCCAGGAGCGCCAGTCGGCAGCCCAGGCACCCGCCGACCGGGGCTTGAAGTCGGCGCGGTGGGCACGCCACTTCGCGTCGGCGGCGGCGAGGCCCTCCTGGCCGAGGCGGTCGAGGTGGCCTTGCTGGCGGGCCCAGGTGTGGGTGTCTGGGTCGACCTGCCACTCGCTGGCCGGGATGACGGCGGTACCACTACTGCTGTACCTCCGGTTCACCTTCGGTTCACTACGGTTCTGGGGACCGGATACCGGTACACCGCTGTGCCGGTTTCCGGCACGCCGCTGTGCCGGTTTCCGTCGCGAGGTACCGGATTCCGGACCTGCCGGATTCCGGACCGTGCCGGGGGATTCCGGTACTTCGCGGGGGCGGATTCCGTACCGCCGCAGAGCCGATATTCGGAGCGTCAGGCTGGCCTCGGGCTCATCCGGCGACGCGTTGTCGCCGTCCTGCTCCCTCATGGCCTGAGCCACGGCCGTCGCGGCGAGGGGCAGGCGGTATACCGTGCTGCGCTGCGGGCCGACCAGGTCGTCCAGCTGCTCCAGCTCACCGCTGGCGAGCAGACGGTCGAGGGCTTCGCGCACGGTGGACCGTGAGGCGTTTGTGCGCTTCTCCAGGCTGGTCAGGGAGGCCCAGGCGATGCACTGCTCGTCGGCCACTCGGTCGGCGAGCGACAGCATGATTAGGCGCCCAGCTCCCTTGCTGGAGCTGTTCTCCCACACCCACTCGCGGGCGTCGCTGCTCATCGGCCGCTCCCGCTCATGGGGCGGGGCCGACCGTTCGCCGAGGCCGTGCTGGGGTGCTCCGGCGCGTAGCAAAGTGGCGCCGAGGCGAAGGTTTCTGCCGCGCAGGCCAGGCGGGATGGCCCTTTGCGCAGGGCAGGAGGCATGCAACAATCCCCTTGGTGTTGCCACGCTGAAGCGCCCGGTGGAATGGGATCAGCGTGGTGATGGTGGGCAATCTCCGCCCTTGCCGGGGCGGGTTATGCCGTTAAGCGTTCGGCGTCCGGGAGTTCCAGCTCTCGGACGCCGCCGCTGTATGCGGACCTCAACGTCGTCGCTCTACCGTGCTCCTCACATTCGTGCTGCCGGGCGGTGCGCCCGGGGACAACGAACATACGCACGAGAGCGGATCAAGATCCAGAGTTGGTTCTTAATCTCTGTACTAGTTGCAGAGAGTGAGGGTGGGGAGCGGAATGCATGCGTGCGCTCTTCCGTTCATGGTCGACGGGCTCGGTCCGGCCGGTGGGCGCGATCAGCCAGTAAGCTGAAGCGAAAATGCCACGATGGAGGCCGAAGCAGCCCCCCACCTGCCGTGATGCACAAAACCTACGCTAGGTGGGCTTGTGCATCAAGCGCGGGTAGGCTGTGCTCATCGATGGCCGCGATCCAGAGTCAGGAGAGTGCAGTGTCGGTTCGCCAGTTTGACGGCGGGCGCGTGCTGGCCGCACGACGAGTCGCGAAACTCCAGCGATCCGACCTGGCGCGCCTGGTCGGTGCGAGCAAGGATGCGATCGGAGACTGGGAACGGTCCGACACCGCCCCTTCCCCAGAGCGTTTGCCGGCCCTTGCGAAGGCTCTGGGTCAAGAACTCGATGTGCTCTTCCCTCGGATCGGGCCACCGGATCTGAAGGATCTGCGTTGCGATGCCGGATACACCCAGCTGGATGCGGCGAAGGCCCTCGGCATCAGTCGTCTTCCCCTGTCCAATGCCGAAGCAGGAACCCGGCCGCTCAATACCGACTACGTCGAACCCCTCGCTCACCTCTACAAGGTGAAGCGCGAAAAGCTGGAGGAAGCGCAGAAGCGATCCTTCACCAAATCCAGCGCCCGCAGTCCCGAAGATCGACCGCCTCAGACCCTCGGTGAGAAGATCAGCGCCTTCCTTCAGCGGAAGCCGCTCTCGGACGGGGAAATCGCGGACGCAGTCAACGCCGCGGCCGGCTTCCCCGCCGTTGACGCGGCGGGCGTCGAGGCGCTGCGGACCGACAGTCGGGACTCTGCTGAAGTACAGGCCAGCCTGCCCGCCGACAGTCTTTTCGCCGGGTTGGGAGCGGCCTTTGGCGTCCAGCCGTGGTACTTCGCCCCTGGGGAATTGGTCGAGCGGCAGATCCTGGACCGGCTCCAGTTCCTGAGCCTCATGCGAAGTGACGGCGTCGCCGTGGCAGCCCGCGGCGCCAGCGAGGGAGTTTCAGCCGCCATGCTGGCGACGCTATCCGAGGTCCTTGTGCGCCACGAGAACGCGTCCCGGCCCGAAGAGGGCTAGCGTCGAGGTCGCGTCCTGGGCTGACCGCGGGCCCTGGTGGCCACCCCTGCCGGACCGTGTCCGGCTAGCTGATGGTCAGCTTCTCTTCCCGATGCCTGTCAGGCCGAGTGCGCCTCACACGCTTCCCGCTGACGAAGGCAGGGCCTGCCGGCCTCGGCAAGCAGCTCCTCCGTCTCCTGCGGGCGGATCCTGGTGTAGACAGCCTGCACTCGACGTAGCCAGGCGGCCTCGCCGATGGCGGTGCCGAACGGCTTTTCCGGCAGGGGCCCGGCCGGCACCGCGGAGCGGCAGCCGCGGGTGGCCGAGGCAAGCGTGGCCCTGATCCAATGAGCCTCCGCGGCCGGTTCCGGGTCGGAGTGGCTGAGGGCCGTCTCTTCGGCGGCGGGCCACAGTTCGGGCGTTGCGTGGTGCCGTAGACGATTGACGGCGTCGCCCACTTCCTGGATCCATCCGTCTAGCCGGACGTCCAGAGGGGGAGTGAGGCGCGTCATTTCCCGGAGGCGGCTACCAGCCGGTTGGAAAGTGATATCCGGAAATGTTTCGGTCAGCTCACTTCGAAGGGTGTGCAGGGACCACAATGACCGCCAGGTTCGCAGGCGATCAGCCGCTACGTTGGTGGTGGGAAGGCTTGCACCGGTAACGAATAGGGTCGCGGCCAGTACGTTGAATGCGTTTCCCACGTTTTCGACGATGTGGTCGACGTTCGCGGGGGTGGGTATGAGCATGGCAATCCACATGTACGTCAGGCGCATTACTGCGTACAGGGCGTAAAGCCAGGTCGAGGCGGCGCCGAGGGCCAGACCGAGGCGGAACACCACTGTCTCAGCCCGAAAAGCCACATGCGTCCACTGGTATGCGACCGCCCAGGCGGACGCCCCCAGGTAGAGGTAGTAGCACGTCATGAAGGACGCCGCCCCCCATTCGCCGGCATGATCGGCGGCGAAATCTGGACTGGGGTGCATCCGATCGATGGCGAAGAAGAACAGCAATAGCATTGCTGGAACGACGACGAGGAGCGACCTCCTCGCGACCCGGGCAACCGTCCGCGAGATGGCGATGTGCCTGGGGGCGTCGTCTCCGGCGAGCAAGTAACTGGTCACGGAGTAGGTGAGCATTGACAGGCAAGCGGCAATGGAGACCAGATACTTCACCAAGGCGTCGAAGTCGACTATGCCAAGCAGCGCCAGTGCTTCCCTGATTGGGGGGAAGCGAGTCCACAGCGTGAAGGCGAAGGCCGCACTGCACCCCCACAGCGTGCGTCGGAGGGGATCCCTGTATCGGAGGGCACCTGGCAACCGCCATATCGCTACGGTGGTCATCGCTACGGAAACGGCCAGAATCAGATACTCCACGGCAGCCCCCTACGGCAGGTGTCCACGTGGCGGTGCCAGCGGGTGCGTGAGGCTTGCTTCCATCACGCTGATGAGGTCGGTTCCGGAGGCTGCTCGCTTGCGCGCTAGCCGTTTGATGAGTGAGGCCGAGAACTCTGCCTGACGCTCCTCGTGACTGTCGTAATGCGCTCGCGCTTGGTGGATTACTGGGCCATCCCTTCGAACATCGGCAAGGAATGCTTGGAACAGCGGAGGCAGGAGCTGCTCTTCCTCTTCCCGGGTAAGCGATTTGCCATGGCCGAACCAGAGGTGAGCTATTTCGTGGATGATCACGTGCTCAGTCTGATTGGGGGTGGGGCGTGGCCTATAGAGGATGAATGTCGAATTCAAGCGCTCTACGGTGACGCGGAGCCCGCAAGCCGTCCGCATATCCCCGTGCGCATCCGACACGGGCACGAGGTGGATTTGGCCCCCGCGCACCGCTTCAATCTCGCCAACAAGTCCCAGGAGGCTGAAGGGCGAGGGGATGGGCAGGTCGGCCAGCTGACGTTCGCAACGCTTGCGTAGCAGGCGCATCTCGCCGGTCAGGCGCAAGGGCCCCATCACCACACCTTTCAACTGATCTGAGCGCCACGCAGTCGCGTCTTCCATGGCAGCACGCGCGAAATGCCTTGAAATCGAAAGCGGAATGCCGTGTTCCACCTCGGGATGTGTCGGTGATCATAGAACACTCGAGTGAACCCGCTCGATGCAATCTCCCGTCGCGCCGCGCGGCGTTCCGGGCATCGATCGCCGGTCGCCTGGGGGGAGTTGGCGAGCCCGTGGCTCGTCGCGGATTCTTCGAGTGGCTGAAAATGTGCTCTACGCCTCACTTGATTCACCTGCCATCTACTTGCCTATGCAGGTGGTTTGTCGCCCTAAATTCCGATGTGGGAGGGGTCTACTGCTGGGCTAGGCCGCCGTGTCGATGGAGGTGAGTTGCGAGGTATCGTCAATCACCATGAAGTTTTCGGCCGAAGCGCTCTTTTTTGACAGCGACGAAACGCTCGTTTCGTCTATGAAGTCGGTTTTGCGTTGCTGGTTGCAATGGGCGGACGCTCATGGCCTCACGATCGCGGAGATCATGGAGGTTCAGCCGCACGGCAGACCAGCCGCAGCCATCGTGGCCGACCTTCTGCCAGCTGAAGAAGTGGCTTCGGCAGTGGCTCTGCTTGAACAGGCAGAGGTCGACGACGCCATCGCCGGAGGGGTCGTCCCCGTCCCTGGTTCGCGGGAGCTGTTGGCGTCGTTGCCGGTAGACCGCTGGGCTGTGGTTACTTCCGGCACGCGCAGGGTCGCCGACGCGCGCCTGGCAGCCGCAGGAGTGCGCGCGGCTCACGTCGTCACGGTGGATGACATCACTCACCACAAGCCCGACCCGGAGCCGTTTCTCCTCGCGGCGCAGCGCTTGGGTGTCGACCCCAAGCGTTGTGTTGCGTTCGAGGACGCCCCGGCGGGACTCGCGGCGGCGCGTGCGGCGGGGATGGCAACGGTAGCTGTCACGACGACCCATGACGCCAGCGCCCTTGACGCCGACGTGGTGATAGCGGACCTGTCGGCTGTCACCACGTGCTCCACTGATGCTGGCGTGGAGCTGATCATTGCCGTTTGAGGCTTCGGACACGCCTCTCTAATTGGGGGCCCACTCGTTCGACGGCAGGGCGAGAGGGCGAGGTCGTCCAGCTCCGCACGGTGGGGGAAGCGGTGCGAAGCCCTCGGTGATCCGCATGAATTGATGGAGCTGGCGAGGGTGCATGACTGGTCTCGGCAGCCGTCGATTCCCATGATGTTGGCAAGTGATCGACACCCTGTATGACCTTGCGGCCCGCACCGTCCCCTTCGTCGAACGGACGTTGGCTAACTAGGCGGTGAGCGCGCTCTGGGCGCGTTCGTTGAACTCGCGGGTGGTGGGCGTGTCGAACGCGGCGAGTCGGCTGGCCAGGCTCAGTAGGGGTTCTGTGGTGCGGTGCGAGCTGATGGCCTCGGTCAGGTCGAGGGCCTCACCTGCCGTGGTGCATGCGCGTTCGATTTCTCGCTGCTCGAAGTAAGTGTCGGCCTGGCGTGCGAGGTAGAGCGCTCGGGTACGCACGCAGTTGGGGTCGAAGAGGGCTTGGGCTTGTGCGAACCCGTGTGCAGCGGAGCTTGGTTGCCCCATGTCACGGTAGCTGGATGCGCGGGCTGCGAGGAGTTCGGTCTCGTCGAACCAGTAGGCCCAGTCCGGGTCTTGGTGGCCCCCCGCGTCGGCCAGGAGGCTCTGTGCTCGGTCGAAGTCGTTCCAGCAGGCTGGGTCGCCCAGGTGGGCGCGGGCCCGACCTCGACGTGAGGTGAGGAGCGCTTCGACGCGGGGGGTTGCTACGGCGGTGAGTCCGGTGGAGGCCATGTTCGCGGCATCGTGCAGCCGGCCGGTGTTGTAGGCGGAGGCGCTCCAGAAGGCGAGGACGTTCGCACCGAGAGCGGTGTCACCTGCGACGTGCGCGCAGCGGAGGCCACGCGTCCGGGGCACGGCTGAGTGGAGGGTCAGGTGATGCTGCGGTGCTGGGTGTCGGGAACCTGGGGCAGCCAGGCGACGGCGTCCTCGCGGAAGCTCTGGTTGACCGGCACGAGGCCGGTTGCGTCGTCCAGCGCGGACAGGGTGATCGCGATGCTGGTGGCCCCGTCGTCGAGAGCGCACAGCTGGCTGCCGCAGCTCGGGCAGAAGCCGCGCCGCGAATCCGGCCAGGTGTAGTGCCAGGCCGGCTCGCCGCCCTCTTCGGTCCAGGTCAGACCGCTCAGCGGGAAGGAGGCCCAGGACATCATCGGGCCACCCGACAGCTTCTGGCAGTGCGGGCAACTACAGGTGTGGGGGTAGTCGGCCTTCCCGACGATCGTGAACCGGATCCGCCGGCACAGGCATCCGCCGGACCGTACGGGGGTGCCGGGTTGCGTCCGCGTCGGCTCAATTCCGGTGGTGGTGTGCTTCATCGCGCTGCCTCCTCGGTTTCTGTGTCGGGCGCGGGGAGCCGCCAGGTCAAGGCGCCCGGTCCGTGGCCGGCGCTCATCCGCTGTTCGCCATCGGGCTCCAGGTCGAGCCGGTAGCTCTCCGGCTCGCCGGCGGCCCGCCAGCGGAGGGCCGTTTCATGGATCTCGGCCCAGATGTCCCGTGGTCCACTGGCGGTGACCTCCCATGTGCCGGTCCTGTCCGGGTGGGCGACCATCCAGGAGCCGCAGTCGGGCGCGCCGATCGCCAGGTCTTCGACCCCCCGGTGCCGCACCAGGCCCGGGTGCAGCGAGTCCAGCGCGAGCCAGAAGCCGCGGGCCTCCTCCGGCGGCGGCACCGCAAACGAGCGGAAGGGCCGGACCTCTGCACCGTCGGCGTGCCGGGTCTCGGTGCGCTCGCGGAGCTGCCGGGACAGGAAGAGCTGCTTGCGGCCGTGCCCCGCGCGGTGGGCGAACTCCACCGCCCGCAGTTGCGAGACGATCCGCCCCTCCGGATGCCGGGAGACCACGGCCAGTGCGGGCCACGACGGCGACGCCGTCGTGATGTGGACCAATAGCCTGCCTCCGGGCGCGAGTTGGCTGACCAACGCTTCCGGCACGCGCGGGAGGGCGAAGGAGACGAATATCCGGTCGTACGGGGCGCCCTTGGCCCAGCCGTCCTGTCCGCACCCGCTCACCACGGCGGGCCGGTACCCGAGTGCCTTCAGTCGCGCTTGGGCGGCCGTCGCGATGTTCCGGTCGCGGTCGAGGGTGACCACCGCCGTGGGCCCGCAGATGTGGCAGGCCACCGCCGCGGTCACCGCGGCGCCGGTGCCGATGTCGAGCACCCGCTGCCCGGGGTGCAGATCCAGCTCCTCCAGTAAGGAGGAGGTCAGGCTCATCACGGTCGACATGGACGTGATCGCCCCGTCCGAGCGAGCACCTCTCGGCCGGTCCAGGAGCGGCTCCCCGTCGTGCTGGATGAGCACGCTCTCGCCGCCATAGAGCACCGCCAGCAGCTCCTCGCGGTCACCCGGTTCCGACCAGTCCAGCAGGTCCCAGCGCGGCGGACGTTCATCGAGCGCGCTGCGGCGGACGTACGCCTGCGGCATCAGCACCTCGCGAGGCAGCGCGAGCAGGGCCTCACGCACCAGGCCGGGGACGAGGGCACCGGCCGCCTCCAGTCGGGCGACCATCTGTGCCCGCGCGGATGCGGCTTCACCTGCGGGGGCGGCTCCTGGGCCGCCTGCCCCTGTCGGCCGGTCCCTGCCCCGCCGGGGTGGCACGCCGCCTTGCGTGCTGGTTCGGTCCGTTCCTCGGCTCGCCTCAGCGGTCATGACCAGCCCATCTCCGTATAGAGGCGGCCTGCACGGATGCCTTCGATGGCGGCCCGGGTATACGGAACGACCGGCTCGGGGAGCTCTTCGGGATTCCAGAAGCGCCAGCCGATGCATTTGTCGGGCTCCCGGATCTCGGGACTCCCGGACCAGGACCGGGCCCGGAAGACCAATCCCATCCGCGGGGTGTAGCCGGAGGCGTCCACGAGGTGGACCACGTGGGCGAGTTCGACGTCTCCGGGGTCGATCACCAGCCCGGCTTCCTCCTGCGCCTCCCGCACGAGGCAGGTCACGGCGCTTTCGCGCTCGCAGTGGCCCGCGAGGAAGTGGTGCATGGAGGCGGCGTAGGCCGAGTCGGGGTGGCGCAGCCCGAGCAGCACTCGCCCTTCGGTGTCCTCCAGATAGAGGTGGACGCCGATGACGTTCAGAACGGCCCCGCTCGGCGCGGGTACCTGCGTGGTCGGCGGACGGGGCGTCCCCGCGAGCCCGGACCCGCCTGCACGTGCAGCGTGGCGCTTCACCAGGTCGACGGTTGAGGGGCTGATCCGCAGCCGGGGGAGGACCTCAGGGTCGAACCACGCCAGCATCACGCCTTCGGTCATGGTGAGGTCGGCAGGGGCGCCGTTCCAGCGGCCCGAGTAGATGGCGATGGAGATCGTTGCGCCGTCGTCGCTGCGTGCTTCCTCGACGGCGAACGGCTCCAAGTCCGGCAGATCGAGGCTGGCTTCTTCCCGCAGTTCCCTGCGGACGGTCTCTTCCAGCGACCGGTCCTGCGCTTCACGGCCGCCTCCCAGGAGCGACCAGGCTCCCGGTTCCCAGATGCCGGGAACGTCATCACGCAGGTGAAGGAGGTACTGTCCGGCGTCGTTGTGGATCAGGGCCGAGGCATTCACTGGCTCGGCTACGGCGGCGGAGGAGCCGAGCTTGAGCAGCTTTTCGCGCAGCGTGGGCGAGGTGACGCGGTCCAGGGAGCGCCACTCCCACCCGGAGACTTCTTCGACTTGGAGGGTGATGGCCGCCTCGCGCTCGACGAGGCGGAAGGGGAAGCGCAGGTCGTAGTGCTGGTGGGCCGATTCGTTCTTCGCTGGACTGGCGTCGATGTCGTGCACATCGATGTCCAAGGGCACACTGGCGTACCCGGGCCAGGCGGATACGGCGTGTGGTGGGATGCCGGCCTCTTCGTGCAGTTCGCGCAGGGCCGCCGCGGCGAGCGTCTCATCGCCGGGCTCGGTGTGGCCGCCAGGGGCGAGGACCTTCCCGCTGGCACGGTGATGGATGTGCAGCACCCGGCCGGTGTCGTCGATCAGGATGGCGCCACAGGTCACGTGGCCGGGGAGGGTAGTGCGACTGGTCGGGTCGGCAGGGCAGTCGAGAGCTGTCAGGAGAGCGTCAAGGCCGGAACGCTCGTCCGGGTGGCGTTCGAGATACGCCTCGACGGTGCTGCGGATGAGGGAGCGGCTGGGCGGCATGTCATCACCTCGGAATCGACAGGGGGGGAAGTTCGGCGCCGGAGCGCCGCCTGGGGAGGGCGTTCGGCGGGGTTCTGTGAGCAGTGCTCACCGGGCTCTCTTGTGCTCACGCGTGGCTTCGCGCCGAGGTGCGGGGAGTCCGTCTGCCGGGGGAAGGGCGATTCCGTACTGGGCGGCCTGCGCTTGGAACATGCCGTGGTAAAGGCCACCGGCGGTCATGAGCTGGTCGTGCGTGCCGTGTTCGGCGATGCGCCCGTCATCGAGGACGTAGATGTGGTCGGCGGTGGCGGTCGCGGCGAGACGGTGGGTGATCAGCACGACCCCGGTGCCGTTGCCGGCCATGGACCGCAGGCGCTCGAACGCTTCGATCTCGGCGTGCGGGTCGAGGGCGGAGGTGGGTTCATCAACCAGGAGGAACGGCGCGTCGCGGTAGCGGCTGCGGGCGTTGCCCAGCTTCTGCCACTGCCCGCCTGAAAGCTCCACGCCGCGTTCATAGCCCTTGAAGACGATGGAGTCCCATCCGTGCTTCAAGCCCTCGATCAGGTCTCCCACGTCGGCGGCTTGTGCGGCGGCCTTGACCTGGGGCATGTCCCGCGGGCGGTCACCGGCACCGACGGCGATGTTCGCAGCGGCCGTCATCTGCCAGTGCGGGAAGTCCTGCGCCAGCAGCCCGATGGAGCTGAAGACCTGGGCCCTGTCGGCCTCGCGTACCTCCACCCGTTCCCCGTTAGCCCCCTCCCACCACACTTCTCCGTTGTTGGGCAGCAGCAGTCCGGCCAGGAGCTTGGCCAGCGTGGTCTTGCCGGAGCCGTTCGCGCCCACCAGCGCCGTCACCTCGCCCCGGCGCACGGTGACGCTCACCTCGCGCAGCGAGGACGTCGTCGACCCCGGGTAGATGAAGGAGACGTCCTGGACCTCAATGGCCCGCACCGGGGAGGGGAGCGGCGCACCCGTCGCCGGGATGGCGTGCTTCGCCGCCAGCTCAGTGGCCGCCTCGGTGTCGCCGAGCTGCAACATCTCCTCGTACATACGGTTGACCTGCTGCACGAGGGAGGTGAGCCGGGCGGTGGAGTTGCGGATCGCGACCACCGCGGTGCCACCGACCGCCAGCGGCAGCCCGCCGCTGGTCAGCAGCCACCACAACATCCCGTAGCAACCCAGAGACGCCAGACCGGAGAACGCGCCGGCGACGAGGTCCGTGCGAGCCTGGGCCCGGGCCAGGCGCCGCTGCTCGGTCTCCATCAGCCCCGACATCTCCCCGTACCCGCGCAGCAGCAGCGCGGAGGCCGCGTGCACCCGGATCTCGCCCGCCGCGTGCGGCATCGTCAGGTACTGCAACAGACTGGCCACTGCCCGGCGGTGGTCGACCCAGTGCAGGCGCGAAATGTATTCGCGGCGGGCGGAGCGCACGGCCCCCCAGCCCTTGGGCAGAGCGATGGCCAGCAACATCGGAAGAAGAGCCCAGTGCAGCGAGGCCAGGACCACGGCCGCAGCCACCATGCCGATCACGACGCCGGAGACGCCCACGGACAGGCCGAGCATCCGCCTGGCGGAATCGGTGCCGAACTTCCCTGCCTCCAAGTCCCGCTGCACGTCGGGCCGTTCTGTAGCCTCGACCTCCACCCGTGTCACGGCTCGGTAGTACTGGGTGGAGACGGCCCGCTCGACCTGCGGTTCCAGCCGACCGGACATCGCTGTCGACCAGGCCGACAGCAGCGCCGCCCCCACGGAGACGACCGCCAGCACCAGCAGCGCAGACAGTGACTGTCGCAGCTTGTCTCCGGTCGGGCCGTCCGCGAACAACTGGTTGAGCACACCATTGACGGCCACCAGGCCGAGCGCGGCCGTCACACCTTGTGCGATCTGTGAGACCACCAGGCCGGTCAGGGCCCGTCGGTCTGCGGTCCACCCGGCACGTAAGACCACACCCACCATGCGCGGCAGCGCGGCGGCCATCTGCCCGAACCCCATACGGGCGACCACATCTTCGTGCCCGATGTACGACTGGTCCCAGCGCAGCCGTCCCCCGAACAGCTCGCGTTCCGCCGCTGAGACGCCGTCCGCTTCTGTCTGTTGGCGCTTCATGTGGGTTCCTCCTTCGCCGTCGCGCCTCACGGCCCGGACCAAGCGGGTCACAGAGCTCCGCAGCTTCATGCCCACCACCACGTATCCGGACGGGATGAGGGGAGAAAAGGCCGGGCAGAGGCGTCAATCACGTGCCTGGGGAGGCCCGCCGCTACGGCCGCGGGCCGCCACCGTTCGAATCGAATGGGCTGATGTGCGTCGACCTGCACAGGGTTCATGGCTCCTCCGGAACGAGCGTTGGTGGGCACAGGTGCTCTAAAGAACGGCCCATCCCGCTCCCCGTAACGGGTGAAGAGGGGGCAGTTAGTGGATGCACGTTCTATTCGGTGGCGGAAGGTGGGCGCGGCTTTGGTTGTGGATGCAGGCCGGCACTCGAACGGTGCGTTTCACTCCTTCGTGGGCTTGCGTCGCCTTGGTCGATGCAAGTCCGGGAGGGGCGTGCGGGCATCGCCCGGAGGGCAGTGGCGCTGGCGTGCCGCCGCCCTGGCAGGCGGGGCGTTTCACGTCATGCTCCTGGGTGGCGGTCGTGGGTTGATCTCAGGCGGGAGTCGTCATGGGGCAGTCCGTTGGGCGGTGATCGCTTGGCGCAGTGTCGGCCGGACGGATCGTCTGCGGGACGGTCACAGAAGCCCGCGGAGGGCGACCTCCGCTTTGTCTACGGCCTCAGTGAGGGTCTGCATGTGGGTTGTTGAGAGATGCCCTGTGCCGAGTCCTGATGCGGTGAGTACGGCGTCGAGTTTCTGTTTCTGCGCGGTGGTCAGGTCGGGGCGGGTCACGGAGTGGTTCAGGACGTCGCGAGCGGCGTAGGCGTCGAGAATGGCCACGTTCGCCACGGCATCCTGCAGCGGGGGCGTGTGGGGGCTGGTTCGGTCATGGGCCAGATCGAGCGCGGTCAGTCCGGCTCTGGTCTGGAACGCTGCTGTCGAGGGTTCGGGCGTAGCTATCAGCGCGGCTGCCTCTTGCAGAGCGAGGTCCAACTCCTGCTGCGGTGCTGGCGAGGCCGCGGGTCGGCAGTGGATGCGCAGGAGGGCCGCGATGGCGTTCTCCCACGGTTCCGTGGGGACCGTGGTGTCGATCGCGTTGCGAGCCTGCTGGTCGAGGCCGCGTTCCATTAGCGCCATGATCTGGAGTTGGCGGCCGTCGAGAAGGCGGTTTCCGATGCCGCGGTGCTTGGCCATGATGTCGGCGGCCTCGGCCCAGCGGCCGATCCGTGCCAGGGCGCGGGCGCCGTCGACGAGCACGGTGACCCACAGTTCCTGGCAGACCTTGCGGTGGTTCGCGTCCGTGTCGGTCAGTGCCCACAGGTCGACGGTGCGTCCTTGGATCTCGGCTGCCCCTCGCTTCTGGGCGGCGCGGTAGAGGCGGGCAAGGACGTTGTAGGCGGCTTCGCCGTCGCCCTCGCGGGTCAGCAACCGGGAGACATTGATAAGGGGCATCAACGACATCACAGCGACATCGCCCGTCAGGCGCTCGGCGGCCGCGAAGACTTGGTGCTGTCTCCAGCACAGGTCGGCTGCCAGGGCGGGCATCCCGACGTCGGAGGCGATCAGCGCTGCGTAGTTGAGGACCCCGCAGGCACGGGCCACCAGGTCGTGGTGGCTCGCGCCTGCGGGTGCGATGGACAGCGCGTTGAGGTGGGTGATGCGGTCGTCCAGCGGGAGCGCCGGCGCCTTCGAGCGGCGGACCAGAGGGATGCGGCTGGCCATCGCGGGGATCATCGGCTCAGCCCTTGCGCGGCCAGTCGACGACGAGACGGCTGTACGTCTTGTCGATGATGAAGCGCGGGTCGGCTGCCGTGAGCTTGTCGCGGGCGTTCCCGACCGCCATGCGGAAGGCGGGCTCCGGCCCGGTGTTGCCCCAGCCCGCGTCCCAGTCGCGGATCTCGCTCGCGACCTGTTCGGCGAGTGCCTCGCCTCGGGAGCCGTGGCCGATGACGCCGACTTCCCAGAACCGGCCCGCGTCGTCCTCGCCTTCGCGGATGGTCAGGTAGGCCAGGGAGTCGCCGTCGAGCGCGGCCATGGACCCCCAGCCGAAGTGCGGGGTGAAGCCGGGGCGTGCGCCGGGCAGGCGCGACAGACCGTTGGGCAGCACACAGGCCAGATACAGGTACAGCCATTCCCACGGCGATCCCGCGCGGAACTTAACCCCCGTGTAGATCTTGGTCTGCGGCTGGTCCAGGACAGTGCAGATCGCGTCGCGGTCCACGTCCTGCTCGCTGAAGGTCTCCAGCCGCACGTTGCCTTCACCGGCCATGGGCACGAGGGTGTAGATGTCGTCGCAGACGCCCTTGCGCAGGGGAATGAAGGTGGCCATCTCGCAGGAGACGGTCCACCAGTTGTCGCCGTCCCGCTCGAAGGCGAAGCTCCGGCTGATGCTGCCGCGAACACGCATGGGCAGAACGAGGCGTCCCCCGGGGGCGAGCTGGTCGAGGATCTTCACGGGGACATCGCCCGCACCGACAGTGAACTGGATGCGGTGGTACGGGGCGTGCTCGGGAAGGCCGGCGGCGCCGTCGGCCAGCATGGCGGTGACGTTGGTAGCCCCGGCCTGAGCGAGGTTCTTCTGGGCACCTGCGACGAGGTCCTGGTCGACGTCCAGGGTCCACACGTGCCCGCTGGGGCCGACGAGCTTGCCCAGCAGGCGGGCGTTGTAGCCGGTGGCGGCGCCGGCCTCCAGGACCTTGTGGCCGGGCTGCGCGCCGAGCTGTTCGAGCTGGGTGGCGACGATGGAGGGCGCGGAGATGCAGGAGATCATCTCGCCGTGCTCGTCGTGCTTGATGGGGACCGCGTCCTCCTTGTACGCCGACTCGATGTCGACGCCGGGCAGGAACTGGTGGCGGTCGGTGGTACGGAAGGCATCGATGGTGGCGGGGGTGCGCAGGTGGCCGCTGTCGACGAGGCGGTTCGCCAGGGATTCGCGCAGTTCGGCGGGGTCAGTGACGGCTGTCACGGTGGTCTCCATTCGAGCGAGGTTAGGGTCCGCAGAAGTGGACCGGCGGGTAGACACGTCGGCGTCTTCCCCTGTGGAGAAGGCGACTTGGCGGCCCAACCACGCAGTGGCGGCCTGCTCGTCGGCAGGCACGCTGGCGCGGTTGAACGCGAAGATCGCGTGATGGGCGAGGACGGCGCGCAGGCCACGTATCAGTCGTCCATCAGTGGCGAGCTGACGCAGGCGACGGCCTGCGTACTCGAAGGCAGCGACGCGCTCTGCCCAGCCCGGTTCAGCGTCCGGCCGACGGCCGGCGTCCGCGTTCATCAGACGCCGCATAGCTGAGACCGAGCGGTCGAGCGCGGCCCCGTTGGGCGGAGTGACGGGGGGCCGCACGGCCGCGAACTGGGACCAGACGTCTCCGGCCTCGAACGGGTCCAGGCCGGCTTCGCGAATCATGGCGGACAGCAACATCACGCAGCGCTCGCGGGGGCCGGGGCTGCCGGTGTCGGGCAGGGCGCTTCGGCTGTCGGCGCAGAACAGGTCGTGCGCCACGTCCATGCCCTCGGGCCCGCCGAAAACATCGGTCTCCGGCTCGTAGACGCCGCCGACCCAACCGGTGGCCTGCTGTTCGGCGACGAGGCGGTCCAGCACGGCGGCAGAAGGGCGCTCGGTGCGCAGTCGCAGCCCTGAGTCCTTGCGCAGGAAGTGGAAGCGTTGGTCGTGCAGCGCGGCCGACAGGACCTGGGCGGCGTCGGGGCTCACCGCGCCTCCGGGGAAGGCCACACTGGCGTGCCACCAGGGCGTGTCGGGGGTGATCGGAAGGTTCTCGTCGTCGAAGTCCATACGCGTGGGGGCTCCTTGTCGGTGGGATCGGTGCGGGGTCAGGTGATCAGCAGAGCGCTGGTCCAGTCCGTGGCGTTCGTGCCGGTGAGGGCGAGCTGCGCGCCGCTGCGGCCCTCCATGAAGCCGGGTTTGGCCAGCCGGTCGAGGTCTGCGGCCAGGCGCTGTTGCAGGTCGCCGATCGCAAGGGTGAAGCGCTCGGGGGCGGGGCTGTCGGCGGCAACGGTGCGGGCGAGCGTTACCAGACCGGCCCAGCCGTGGCACAGCGTGGCGTCGGTGATCCGAGCGAGGTGGAAGCGGTCGGTCAGCGTGCGTGCGACGGTGTCCTCTGCCGCCTGGCGTCGGGCCGGGTCGCCCAGGGCAAGCGCGGCGAGCTGTTGGGCGCGGGCGATGCCGGGCTGGCCGTAGCACCATGACTGGCGGGCGGGCTCCGACTCGGGCAGCTCGGCGGCGTCCAGTTGGGAGCGGGTGGTCCAGTAGCACCCGCCGAACCTGTCCAGCCAGCGCGCGAACACCTCGATCGCCTCGCGCTGCCCCGGCACCTGGACGTCGCGTCGAGCAGCGAGAGAGAGCACCGTCAGGGGACCGGCGATGCCGTGCGCCATGCCGTTGTTGCCGTGCCCGCCGGTCATCTCCTCACCTGCGGGCCCGACCGCGGACCACCATCCCGGCAGCTCCCGGCCCGCGATGTGGACCGGCCGTGACAGGGAAACGAGGTAGGCCAGCACGTCCGTCAGCCGGGTGGAGGGTGCTCCGCGGGTCAGGAGAAGCGCGCCCAGACCGGCCAGGCCGCGGATGAGGTCCCATTCCGCGAGGTTGGGCAGAGCCCCGGACGCCTGTCGTCGCCGTGCTGCGGCCAGCCGGGCATCCACGACGCGGTCGACGACTCCGTGGACGTGGCGGCCGGCATGTCCGGTGCGGGCTAGCACGAACTCCAGCGCGGGGGCTCCGTGGAACAGGGACGCGTTGCCTCCGGCGCTCACGCCGTGTGCGACGGCTTGCGCGAGGTGGCGCCGTGCATTGGACAGGTCACCGCGCTCGAAGTCCAGCAGCACCATCCCGAGAGCGCCCTCGGAGAGGTCCTGCGTGCGGGACGGGAGCGTCGTGCTCGTCATGAGCGTGCGGCCAGGGGAAGGACGAGGCTGTGGGCCCGTCCGCCGATCCAGCCATCGGCGTCGGGCGGCGGCGCCTCGTGCAGGGTTGCGACGCCGATGGGGCTGGCGTCCAGGTGAGCGCGCAGAAGGTCCAGGTGCATGTCCTGGCTCAGATCGAGAGGGAGTTGCTGATCGTCCTCGGCCAGCAGCACGCGCTCCGGCACCCGGAAATGGCCTCGCCAGGCGTGCAGTTGCTCTGTCCATTCCTCGATAGGTGCGGTACGGCCGGGCAGATCCCGAGTCCGCACCTTCCACCGCGCGGCCGCGAGGATGGAGCGCCGGTAGGTGAGTGCCGGGGTGAAGGGCAGCGTCCAGGCCGCGCCCCAGTCGAACCAGGTGACCTGCGGTGCCGTGGCCCGGCTGATCTCGCCCAGGAACCGGGCCATCGGCGGCGTGTAGTTGTTCCAGAGGAAGTTGATCGCGGTCGGAGCCAGTAGTTCCAGGTGCGTACCGGTGGCGATCTCAACCAGGCAGGGGCGGCCGCCGCGGACGCTGACAGCCAGGTCAAATGGGAACAGCACACCGTCGCCGGGGTGCCGGAACTCGCCCACGCTGACAATCCGGGGCAGCACGCGCGGGGCGCGGGTGAGCAAGTCGGCCGGGACACGCCCGGCGTGGAAGGAAAGCTGGGCCAACTCGGCGCCCGGCTCGATCGTGGGCAGATCCGTGTACATCGCCCCCGTATCCGGGAGCAGGTGCCAGAACCGTCCCGACATCGAGCCGGCCGAGCGGGAGACGGTGACCACGCGGAGCCGAAAGTTTCCTCGCTCCAGGGCCTGGACCGAGCGGGCATGTACCTGAGCGGCCAATTCGAGGTGAGGCGCGGTGAGGTTGGGCTTTTCCCCGGCCGCTTCCAGCTCCTCGATCACCGCGCCGGTCAGGGCCACGGAGCGGGTGCCTTCGACCGCTGCGGTTCCGGCCAGCTCCAGCAGGAGCCGGTCGCGGCGGGACATCGGGCGGGGAGGCTCGACCACCTTGAGGAACCCGTCGGGGAAGCCCACACCTCTCTCGGGGTCTGTCGCCACCTCCACCGGCACCGCGGTGTGCTCGCCGTAGCGCTCCGTGAACCGTTCGACCCAGCGGCGCCAGGCCGGAGTGCCGTTCGGGTGCGTGGCGAGCCGGGCAAGGACGGTCGCAGCGGTCTCCGCCTCGGTCAGGACTTCCCGCGGCAGCACCACCGTGGCGTCCAGCCGCAAATCGGTGGCCGCCGAGCGATCGCGCACCTGCGCGAGCAGAGCGGTCGGCAAAGGTTCGGTGGGGTCGATGACGGTGGCTGGTGCGCGCAGCGACGACCGCAGCAGCCGCACCCGAAGCAGCTCTCCGAGCAGCTTGACGCGGTTGCGTTCGGAGGTGGCCGGGAACTCGGCGGCGAGCTTGTCCGCCAGGAGCGAGTAGCGGATGGGGGAGCACGCTGCGTCGAGCACGAACCTGAGCGCGGGGCTGCTCAGCGCGAGGCGGAACTCGGCCTCGCCCTCGGACGGCACGTAGATGTGTCCCTCGCGCTGCTGGGCAAGGGTATTGACGCGTACGTCGACGTCGGCCATCCGCGTGCCGTCCGTCTCCCATGCGCTGATCGCCTCATCGAGCGCCACCGGGTCGGGACGGGTGACGGCCTGGTGGCGGTGGCCGAAGTGGACCTCCGCCGTGTCGCCGAACTCGATCAGCGTGACGCCGGCGAAGTAGCCGTACGGGGTGGAGCGGCGCTCGTACCGGATCGCGTATCGGGCCGTGGCCAGTGCCGCTCGGCGCACACGGCGCAGCTTCGGGAACCGGCCGTCTAGGATCCCCTGCACCTGGAGGGCCAGATCCGGGCTGGCGCTGGACACCGCCTGTCGGAAGGGGCCGTCGCCCCACACTGTGCTCAGCCACGAACGCCACTCTTCAAGTGGGGCCGCTCGCCCCGGCCAGGACGGCATGGCCGGGGCGGCGAGGTTCACCGCAGCGCGCAGCATCCCTTGCCCGGCACACTGGTACAGGCTGTGTCGTACGCGTGTCATCACCACTCCGTTCTTGGTAGGCGGGGTGCTGGCCGGACGGGCAGTCCAGGCCGGCCAGCACTGCCGAGCTGTCCCGGCTTACGAGGTGGTGCAGGCGCTGGGGCAGGAGCTGCCGCAGGTGTCGCCCGTGGTGCACATCAGGACCGTCTCGGTCGCCGGCGTGCCCTCGATGAAGGAGATGTCGAGCCCGAACGGGTCGACATCGTCGAGGATGTCGAGGGTCGGCTGCACGGGCCCCGGCTTCTCCGTGTGAACGGCGGTCATGCTTGCCTCCTTGGTAGTGGCTGAATGTGCAATGTGCCTGGACCCGACCGGGCCCAGGAGCCTTGGCGCACAACTGCGCGAACCGGCAGGACGGCCTTCGGAGTTCGGCTGAAGGACAGTCCCGGAAGTCGCTGCTGCTCTTTCCTCTCTTCAGGCCAGGCGTCTGGGGAGGAGCCAGTGGAGGGGAACTCCTCCCCGCACGCTTCGTCCGGCACCGAGCCCCGGCGCGGGTCCGGCTGCCGGGTGGTGCACCCGCCCACCAATCGGACCGTCACGCACCGACGGCGGGCGGGCGGTCTGTGGTCACGGGCCTACGGACAGGGCCTCGGTGGGGCGGCGGAACCAGTCTTCGGGCAGGCCGGCGCGCTGAGGCGTCTCTTGCTTCGCGTTCATACGGTGCCCTCGTCGGCTGGGGCAGGGGCGGCGCTGCCGGTGCCACGGAGCAAGGCTTGGATCAGGCGCGCGAGGTTCTGCGCTCTGTGGGCGGCCCCGCGCTCCGAACAGCCAGGAGGCGGCATGTAGAGACGCCGGCCGGCTTCGCTGAGCGTCGCCTGCGGCCCGCAGCGGAGATCCGAGTCGGCCGGCAACCGGCAGCACACAGCGGCGAGCTCGCCTTCGAGGACTCGTCCATAGGCGGTGAACGCCTTCACCAGGTTCAGGCTGACGTCGACCTCCGGCAGGCTTCCGCGGTTCAGGTCCCAACTGAGGACCGTCTCGACGAGCGGCAGCATCGCGGCCTTGTCGGGGACCACCCGGGTCAGGGCAGCCCCCACGGCATTCCTCGGGACTTGAGTCCCCGACAGCGTCACGCTCATGACATGGCCTCCACGCGCGCGGGGGGCTGGGGTGCGTACAGGGCAGGCGCGAAACCGTGATCGAGGTCGAAGCGCGGGTTGCCCAGGGCCCGCCAGTGCACGCGGTCACCGACAAATGCTGTACGGGCGTGCAGCCATCGCTCGTTGTCGAGGAGATATCCCTGGCCCGGCTTCAGGGGAAGGGGCTGTTGGTAGCGAAGAGCTGCCGCCTTGAGGTCGGGCAGGTGCGGCTGGACCATGGGGCTCCATCGGGCGAGAGCATCGAACCGCAGCCGTATGGCCATCCGTCCGCCGCTGTGAGGGCTGAGGACCTGGGCGGCATGTCCGTCTCCGGCTCCGAAGTACGCCGTCCTCGGCAGGGACAGGGCATCAGCGGCTTCACCACCTTTGTGATGCAGCAAGTCGGCGTGCACGCTACGTCCGTCGGTGAGCAGGCATTCGCCTCCTCGGTCGGCGGGCTGGGAGCAGACCAGCAGCATCAGACGCGGAGGATGAGGGAGGCCGGACCGTTCCGTATGCGGGTCGAGCTCTCCGTTGCCAAGGCCGGCGAACCCGGGCTGGCCGGCGTGGCGCGGGGTGTCGCGGATGGTGGTCAGCCCATCGGAGTCACTGTCGCGGTGCGCGGAGATGGTCATGATGCGGGAGGTGAAGGCCCGTACGGCGTCGCGAGTGGCGAGCCCGGCGACAGTGACCAGGCCATCCTTGCTCAGTTGCTCGGCGATCTGGGCCGATGCGCCCGGGGCTTTGTGATTGAGGAAGTGCGCTGCAAACAGATCACCGGGGCGCATCGTGTGACTCCTTCGTCGGCGGTCAGTGGCTTCACTGTCGAGATCGGAGGCGCAGAAGGTAAAGCGACTGATTGTCGACTCCGGCAAATCACCCAAGAGCAGTGAGCGTTGAACGCACCGTGCTACGGTCCGAACACTCCGGCACTGCCCTGCACTGCGAGGAAACTCATGACGTACACGCCCCCCACCTGGCCCGTTTCCGTCAAAGGTGTCGCCCTGGATGTGCGCGGCCGGGTGCTGCTGCTGAAGAATGAGCGTGAGGAGTGGGAGCTGCCTGGTGGTCGGCTGGAGGCAGCAGACCCAAGCCCCGAGTGCACGGTCGAGCGCGAACTGCAGGAAGAGTCCGGTTGGATGGTCAAGGCGGGGCCGCTGCTGGACACATGGATCTACCAGCCGCTTCCGCAGATCCGCCCGGATCGACGCGTCGTGATCATTACCTACGGCTGCACGGTCCTTACACCGGAAGCGGACCCGGTGCTCAGCCACGAGCATAAGCAGATCGGACTGTTCACCGCGGCCGAGGTCCCGGGACTCACCATGCCCGAGGGCTACAAGCAGTCCATCGCCACCTGGTACGGGCGGATGTAACAGGCAGTGGCCGCCCCCGAGCGTCTGCCGGTGTCCCGTCCCTCGGCCCAGCATGTGGTGTGGCACTGGGCCACCCCGCAGGCCCGCACCATCCTGAACAGCGGCGATCTCGGCGCGATTCTGCGCTTCCACCGAACCGTCCACGGCCTGAACCAGACCGAGCTGGGAAACCTTCTCGGCTACGACAAGACCTACATCTCGGCCCTCGAACTCCGAAAGAAGACCCTGGGCGATGTCGGCTCCCTGCGCCGCGTCGCCGCGCAACTGCGGCTGCCCCCGCACATCCTGGGCGTCACCGATCCGGCTGACACCGATCATCGGGCGATGGTCCAGTTCGGACAGTCCACGGTCCGCCTCGCCGAGATCGCCCGCCAGAGCGGTCACGCCTCCGAAGCCGTGGCCGAGCTGTGGCCGCTGGTCGCCCGCCTCGAAGCGCGCCTCGCAGACGGGCATGCCGAACGCGAGGTCCTGCGCCTGCTCGCCCACGCCCGGGTCGGCCTCGGTGTCGCGCTCGGAAATGTTCTTCCCGAGGAGCGACTGGCCACCGCCGCCCACTGGACCGCCAAGAGCCTGAGCATCGCTGCCCACTTCAACGATCCCGCCTTCAGCAGCTACGCCCTGCGCATGCACGGAAACGAACTGCGCAAGGCCCACATCCGGGGCGCCGCGGTGGACCGGCTGCGCCACGCAGCGGCCCTGGCGCCGGACCGCGAAACCCGTGCGGAGGTGCTGCCGCTGTTGGCCCGAGCCGCAGGCGAACTCGGCGATGCCCGGCTCTTCGACAGCGTGATGCAAGAAGCCGACGGTCTGATCGAAAGCGCAGGACACACGTCGCTCTTCAACCCCTACGCGCTGCACGAGATCCGCCTGCGCGGCCTCGTGAGCACGGGGCGTGCGGACGTCGCCATACGGCTGGTCGACCATGGACCTGGCTCGACGACGACCGTCGCACCGCAATGGAGAGTGATCGAACTGATCACTGTCGCCCACGTACGGCTCCTTGCGGACGACCGGGGCGGGGCGACCGAATCGCTGAACACCGCGTTGACCGAGGCAGTAGTTCAGCGGCTGCCCCACCAGTTGCAACGGATCGTACGGACCGCCGGCGACCGGCTTCGCGACGTGCGCGGCCAGGCGGTTCAGGCGCTCGACCGGATACGGCAGGAAATGGCGGCCTAGCACTGAGGTCAGCGCAGCCATTCGATCACCTGACCAGCGGTGAGGATTTGGTACTGCCACGCCCGCGTGATGGCGTGAGCGCGGTTCCGCGCGCGCAGGTTCATCAGCAGCTCGCGGCCATCCCGGCGGATGATGCCGACCTCCGGCTTCAAAGCTGTGGAGATCTGCGCCGCCGTGTTCTCTTGGGCGATGAGGGGCACGAGTGCACGCTGTTCGCGGGACAGGTACAGCAACTCGGGATCCAACAGCTGAGGCTGGTCGATGGCCTTGGTGGCGTAGGCGACGGCGAGTGCAGCAGCCGACTCGCTCACGCCGTACAGCTTCCACTTGGCGAGCTTGAGGTAACCCGAAGCTGTGCCCTCCCGGATCTGGAGGCACAGCGCAACCGCGGCGAGCATGCTGCCGTCGGCCAGACCATCGAGGACCTGCCGCTCCCTGGGCGCGAGGATGACCTTCGCTACGCTCGTGGGCATCAGGCCGCTGCCCGCTGCGCACGACGCATCACCGGGGCGATGATCTGTCCGTCCGGCAGCAGTTCACCGGTGTCCTCGAAGAGCAGGACGCCGTTGCACAGCAGGCTCCAGCCCTGTTCTGGGTGGTGCGCCACCAGGTGTGCGGCCTCCCGATCAGTAGCGTCGGGCGAGGGGCACGGGGGCTGATGCTGGCACATCGGATAACTCCAGAATCGGGGGTGTGGTTACGCCGTTATGTGTGTTGTCGCTGCTGGCCGACCTGCTTCAGGGCAGGTAGTGGCGGGCCGGCCAGCAGCGCCGGGCACCCAGGGGTAGGGGTGCCGGTCTGGTCCCTCGCGAGTGCCGACCTTCCGACGGCACGTCGAGGAGTCGAGGCGCCGATTACGCCGGCAGCGACGGCGGGCCTTTGACTGCCGTCATGCGACGCCTGCGTCTTGGAGGAGGATGTCCGCGAGCCGGTCTCCGTCGAGTCGGGCACGGACGATGTGGTGATCCGACATGTCCAGCGGAACCTCGATCACGTCGACATCTGACACCGCGGGCAGTAGAACTTCCGAGGCGTAGATACGGTCGATGCGCGCGTCTGGCCCGTGCGTCTCACAGCCGGTGACGGTTCGGGCCAGGGAGCGGGTGTTGTCGCTTCGAGAGGCGACGTGGCGTGCCACGTCTTCCAGCCCCGCGGTGCGCAGGGTCTCATCCGGGCAGGTGCACATCCGCCTGGTCCCGTCGGGACCGATACAGGAGCGATGGACCCGGTGTCGCCGGTCGCGGATCTCGTCCAGGACCGGCAGCGGAAGGTCCCCGTCCGCGCCGGGGACGGGGTAGCTGTTGTGGTCTCCGCCCATCAGCACGGGCAGTTTGACGTCCATCCCGGTAGGGGTGGTCCACGTCTTGTCGGCGAAGGTGGTCGCCCAGTCCGCTTCGGCGTGCCGTTGCGTCGAGGAGGCGTAGTTGTGGTGGTAGGAGGCGCAGACCAGGGGTACCGCGTCAGGACCTGCGGGACGGAATCGCAGGCCCCTGACGGTCGGTGGCATCTTCCAGATGGTCTCTTCATCCCTGTCCGGCCATCCACACACGGGGCTGAACAGAGATGTAGAGGCAAAAAGGGCGGTATGGGAGGAGGGCCCGAGCCAGCCACGCAGCGCCAAGTCCTCCTCCATGGACTCCATCACGGCCTTGCCCTTGGCATCGGCACCCCACATCTCCTGCCGAAAGAGCAGGTCCGGGTGGAGGGAAGCGAGGAGCTGGTTGGCCTCCTTACGCTTGTTGGAGTCAGCGCCGCCGTTGGCCTCGAAGTTCCAGCAGAGCAGGGTGATGGTCCGGCCCATACGATCAGTGATCCTTTCGTGGATTCGGGCAGATGAGGTCAGGCGCCCGGCCTGGTGCACCGCCCCCCGTCCAGGGAGTGCCGGAAGAAGGCGGTGGGCGGGCGGGGATTGCGGGGTCAGATGTCCGTCTCGGTGGTAGCGAGGGCGAGGAAGCCGCGACGGGCGTGGATCCGCCGGAGGACGTCCTCGTAATCGCCGTTGCGGTCGGAGAAGTCGGTCCGGGACATCGCGGCGATGCCGTCGATGCGGTCGCGGTCGAGGGCATCCAGCAGGCGGGCCAGCTGAGGTCGAGTGAACGGATCGGTCATCCCCGTGATGTCCACGGCCGGAGCCCGCTCCAGGAGCCAGCCCGCCCGAAGAGCCACGCCGCGGGCTACGGCCAGCCGCAGGGCAGGGTCCTGGTGCGCCTGCACCAGGGTGTAGATGCCGATGCGGGGGCGCGGCGTGCGGCTGATGGCCGAGGCAAGGCCGGCTTCGCGCAGCGCCTGGAGTTCGGCGGTGGACTTCGGGGGCGGATGCAGCGGGGGACCAGTCTGGCCAGGACGGTCTCGATCTGTGTCGTGCCGTGCTGGGTGGGCGTTGCTGTCGCTGTGGTGTACCGGTCTGTGGTCACAGGCGTCCCTTTGAGGCGGTGGTGCGGGTGGCGAGCGTGTTGGGGGCACGCGGGGGTGCGCCGTAGTGCGGAGGTCGTCGCTCAGTGCAGGAGATCGCCGAGGTAGTGCGCAAAGGGGTCGCTGGTGTGAGGCACCTCGACGCAGCCAAGGTCGCGCATCACCTCGGCCGTCTCGGGCAACGGCCCGGCAGCGGCGAGAGGCGGATAGGCGTCGGGCTGGATCGCGTCGGCTGTCATCGAGGCTCCTTGGGAATCAGGGGGAGGATGTCGCTGATGGACTTGGCCAGGCAGGCGGTGTGCCACTGCTGGAGCCAGGGCTCGTCCGGCAGAGGGGCGGACGCAAGCTCCGCGGCTCGGGCAAGGGATGCCAGCTCCTGCGTGACGTCAGGGGCCGGAGCCGGGGCTGCCGCCAGCAGTTGGCCGGCCATGGAGCGCAGGTCCTGCCACCGTCCGTGCAGCACCTCGGCCGGAGCCGGGCCGCGACGGCGCCACTGCTCATGAGCAGCACGACAGGTGGCCACGATCGTGTCCCGGCTGAAACGGGGGTTCTTCTCGTCGTGATGGGGCGCGGTGGGAGCAGGGCGAGGAGTCGGACGGGCGGGTTGCGACACCTTGGTGCCGCGCGGTCCGATGTGCACCGTGCCTTCGGCGTCCAGGATTCGCAGCGCCCGCCCAACGGGCGCGGAGTCGCTGCATACCGTGGGGGCCAGGAACTTCGCGCTGGGCAGCCGGCTGCCGCGGGCGTAGACGCCGGCGGCTATCTGGGCGCGCAGCCGGTCGGCAATGTGGGTGGCCAGCGCGTCGTGCATCTCCAGACTCCCTGCCGGGAAGATCCGTCGGCTTCGCCTCTCCAGGCGGTTGCTGTCGACGAGACTGCTCATTGCGGCGCGGACCGTTTCAGCAGGTGCCCGCAGTGCAGCGGCCACCTGTTTCACCCGCAGTTCAAATCCAACGGGGAGGTCTCCCCTGGCCACCGCTGCCGTGATCGACCGGGCGACCTCGGGCACCGTCGTGCCCGGCCGGATGGCTTCGTGCAGTGCTTGCACGAACTCCCGGACGGCATACGCATACGCCACCACGTCGGCGTAGCACTGCTCCACGGACCGCTCGGGGTCGGCACGCGCCAGCAGGATGTCCCACCGCTGTTCCTCGGCAGCGGAGCCGGTGGCGGCGGCGCGACGGGTGTGGCCGAAGGGAGCCCAGTGACGGGCGATGAGCCGGACCATGTCGCAGTTGCGGGCAACACACGCAGGAGCGGCCTGCATCCTGTTGCCGCTGACACGGCGCAGGACGAGGAGATCGTCCCGAAGTTGACGTGGGTCGAGCGACTGGGCTGTGGCGTGGTCGGTGGTCGCGGTTGTCATGTGGCCGCTCCGGCCTCATGGTGCTGGTGGGAGGGGCGCAGGCGGAGGGGAAGGCTGGTGTGGGCGTTCATCAGGACCGAGGGGGCGCGCGGCGCCGGCGCGGCCGGGGCGAGGTCGGGCCACCGGCTGAAGAGGGCTTTGAGCGCAATCCGACCTTCGAGGCGGGCGAGGGGTGCGCCGATGCAGGCGTGCGGTCCGTGGCCAAAGGAGGTGTGGCCGGCGGCACGGGTGATTTCGAAGTCGTCTGCGGTGGGGCCGTAGCGGTCGGGATCACGGCCCATGGCGCCATAGCAGATCATTACCGGCTCGCCGGCGCGGATGAGCGTGTCGCCGAGGACGCTGTCCCGGGTGGCGAAGCGCATCAGGAAGTTCATAGTGGGGGGCTGCCACCGCAGGATCTCCTCGACCGCACGATCCCAGGCGACCTCGCCCTGGAGGAGCAGGTCGAGCTGGTCCCTGTGGCTCGTGAGAGCCAGGACCCCGTTGACGAGGAGGTGGACGGTGGTCTCGTGGCCGGCGGCGATGAGGACCTGCACGGTGGCGACGAGTTCCTCCGTCGTCAGCTGCTCGTCGTCCGGGAGCTGGAGCAGGGCGCTGGTGAGGTCGTCCCCGGGATGACGCCGCTTGGCGTCGAGGTGGCGGGTGATGATGCCCTCGATGGCCGCGAGCGCAGCCGTCGGATCACGGGTGTCGTCGAAGAAAAGCTCGTAGTTACTTCGCAGGGCGTCGTGTTCGGACTCCGGCAGGCCCAGCAGCAGACTGATGACGGTCATCGGCAGCGGCCAGGCCACGAGCTGGCGGAAGTCGACGATCCCGTCGTCGGCGACGGTGGCGGCATCGGCGAGATTAGCCAGCAGCTTCGTGGTGATGATGTCGATGCTCGTCCGCAGAGCCCGTACCCGCGTCTCGGTGAACACGGTCGCCAGCGGGCCGCGCAGGCGCCAGTGGTCGACACCGTCGGTGGTCACCATGCTGCGCCCGGCCGGTGCGGCAAGACCGATCAAAGGCCAGTCGGCAGGGACCTGGCCGCGCTGGAGGGCATCCCAATGCCGGGGGGCCTTGCGGAAGATGTCGGTGTTACGCAGTACGGCACGGGCGGTGGCGTCACGGGTGACGGCCCACACCGGCACACCGCCGGGCAGCTGGACCGGCACGACCGCGCCAGCCTTGCGCATGACGGCGGCGTCGTAGTGAAGGTCGAGGCTGTGCGGGTCGAGCCGGTGCACCGGACGCGACAGCGACAGCTCCGGCAGCGAAGACTCGGCGACAGGGGTCGGGTGGGTCAGATCCACGGAGTGCCTCCGGCGTAGCGGGCGGTCGGCGGGGTGGGGGTGAAGTTGACTGGGAGGGATTCCAGGCCGCGCATCCATACGCTGGGTTGCCAGCGGACCTGTTCGGGCGGGCAGGCCAGGTGCAGGTCGGGGAGCCGGTCGAGGAGAACCTCGATTCCGGCGGTGACGATCGTCTCCGCCAGGTCCCCGGCCGGGTCGGGGCAGCTGTGCGGGCCGTGGGAGTAGGACAGGTAGGCCCGACTACCGTGCAGGCCGGCGCCCGGTTCGGGCCGGAGGTGGGGGTCGGTGTTCGCGGCGGCCAGCCCCAGCAGGACCAGGTCGCCGGCCGGGATGATGACTTGACCCAGGTGCGCGGGGCGACTGGTCCAGCGCCCGGCGAAAACCTGGGTGGGGGTGTCGTCCCACAGGACCTCGCGCAGGGCCTGGCTGACGGCCAGACGCCCACGGACGAATGCGTCTGTGTGGCGGCGGTCGGTGAGCATCCGGTGGACGGCGTTGCCCATCCAGTACGCGGTGGTCTGGTGACCGGCCAGGATGGTGACGATCAGGTCCTGGCAGAGCTGCTCGTCGCTCAGACCGATGGGGTCGGCTGCCAGCCGCGAGGCGACATCGGCACCGGGGTGCTCGCGGACCCGCCGGACGAGCGCTTGCATGGTGCGGCGGATGTGCTGGTGACCGGACAGGGCGCGGTCGCCGCCGGCGAGCTGGTCGGTGAACGCCGCCACGAGGGCCCTGTTCTCTTTGGCCGGTACTCCCAGAGCCCAGCCCATCACCATAACCGGCAGCAGCAAGGCGTAGTGGGCCATCAGCTCGGCTCGCCCGCTGTGCGCGAAAGACTCGGCCAGGTCTTCGGACCGCGACTCGCACTGGGCGCGGAACTCGATCGGGTCGATGCCGGCGAGAGCACGGCTGACCGCTCCGGCGCGCTGCCGGTGCTCGGGCCCTTCGGTATAGAGGAGAGACTCACCTGCCGGACCGCCGCCGACCATCGGCCACACCGGCCAGTCGGCAGGGATCTGCTCGCGCAGCCGCCATCGGCCGCCGTTGCGTGCGAACAGCGCGGTATCGGTGGTGACTTGGATCAGCTCGCGGTGCCCGAGCACCAGCCAGGCCGGTACCTGCCCCTCCAGCAGTACCGGTGCCACCGGACCGTAGGTGCGCCTCAGCCGTGCGAAGGCTTCGGCGGGGTCGCGGTGGTAGCCGGGGTCGCCCAGCACGACCGCACCGCGGTGGCTGTCGGGCAGCTCCACGAGCCCCTTCTGCGGGCTGGTCATGCCCGTCCTTCCCGCGGATCGGCGAGACGCATCACGTGCTCGACGAGGGCGATCAGTACGCCGCGCACCGATTGCCGGTCGCGGGCGTCGCAGCGCATCACCGGCACTCCAGGGGCCATCTGCAGCGCTTCGCGGATGTCTTCCAGGCTGTGCACCCGGTCCTCTCGGTCGAAGACGTTGTGGGCCACCACATAGGGCAGGTGCTCGTCCTCGACCCGGTCCAGGGACGGGAAGGAGTCCTCCACCCGGCGGGTGTCGACCAGCACCACCGCGCCCAGGGCACCGTTGAGCACCGTGTCCCACACGAACTTGAAGCGGTCCTGGCCGGGAGCACCGAAGAGATACAGGACCATGGACGGGCTGAGCGCGGCCCGGCCGAAGTCGAAGCCGACCGTCGTCGTGCGCTTCGACGGTGTGGCGGACAGGTCGTCGGTGCCGATGCTCGCGGCGGTCATCTCCGCCTCGGTGCGCATCGGACTGATCTCGCTGACGGCGCCGACGAAGGTTGTCTTCCCGGCTCCGAAGCCGCCGGCCACGGCGATCTTCACCCCGCGGCTGGCGGTCTGCGGGAGTGGCACCGGCGTGGCTTCACAGGTGGTGGAGTCCAACGAGGACCTTCCTCAAAAGAGCAGCATCGTGTGGCGAGGCTGAGGTGGGATGTGGGTGTCGGGCGGTGACGCGGTTCTGGTCGAGGAGGCCGGAGATGAGGACCTGGGCCATCCCCACGGGCAGCCGCAGGCGGCTGGCGTTTTCCACGACCCCGGTCGGCGAGGCGCACATCCGCACGATGGCCGCCTCCTCCAGCCCGAGGCTGGCGGTGTCGTCCCGCTCGGTGACGATCAGGGACACCGCGTCAAGTGCGTGGGCGGAGGCAGTACGTCCGCCCAGGACGACGAACGACCGGTCCGGCACGTCCCAGTCGTCGCTCACGACGGAGCCCGGGGTGACCGCGGCGGGACGCTCAGGTGGTCCGCGACGCGCTCCACCAGCTGGGCCATCGCGGTGCCGACAATGCCGGGGTCAGCCTCACTCTCGGCCACAGTGGCGAGGACGCCGCCTGTCCCGGCGCCGACTACCAGAAGCTGGGCGCGGGGTGTGTCGATGGTGATCGTCAGTGCCGGGCCCCCGGCCTTGAACGCCTTGTCCAGCTCGTTGGAGATGGCGCGCAGACTGGAGCAGATCGCGGAGAGAATGTCGGCGGAGTCGAGGTCGAGGCTCTTGTCGTAGGCGAGTTTCAGGCCGTCGCTGGACAGGAGCAGGGCGTGGCGTACGCCAGCAGTGTCGCGGCAGAGCTGGTCGAGCAGCCAGGAAAGGTCAGTACTCACCGTGATCCTCCAGGGTCGGTGCGGCGGGTGTCGGCGGGCGGGTGGCTCGGCGGAAGGCGGACAGGCGCTTGCCGGTCTCCAGTGCGCTTCGCGTCGGCGGTGGTGCAGGCTCGGCCGGGCTCGACCGCGTGGCGCCGGGGATCCGGCGCGGCAGATGCGCAGTGCTCCGCGGCGGCTGCGGTGCGGCGGCCGAGTGGTCCGGTGGTGGCTGCGCCTCACGGACCGGTGGCGGCCCGTCGCCCTGCACAAGGGCCGGAGCATGGCTGGCTGCGGGGGGTGTTGGCGTGTCGTGGGTGAGCCACTGGCGAGGTAGCACGATGCTGGCTCGGGTGCCGCCAGTGGCTGAGTGGCAGAAAGCGATCCTCAAGCCGAAGCGTTCGGCGGAGAGGCGTGCGGCGGCAAGGCCCAGCCGACTTCCGGAGAGCTTGGTGATGTCCAGCGGCTGCTCGAAGTCGACGGTCTCGCGTGCACGGCGCAGGGTCTCTTCGCCCATGGCCAGGCCGCTGTCGTCTACGTGCAGGACCATCGCCGAGACGGCGTCCTCGCCCGACACCCGCACCCGCGTCGTCGGTGGGCTGAACCGCAGAGCGTTGTCGACCAGTTCCGCCAGTCCGTGGATCGTGGCAGTGACGGCCGGCCCGGCGACCGCGACGGGCACCTGGGGCAGTGCCAGCTCAACTCGCGGGTGGTGTTGGCAGGCACCTATCGCTGCCCGCACGACGCGCTCCAGCGAGACCGGCTTCGCCCACGGACGCCCTGCCCGGCGGGCTCCGGACAGAGCCAGCAGCCGCTGGGTCAGCAGCCCCGTACTCGACAGCCCCGCATCAAACGCTTCGAAGTCCGCGCGCACGTCTCCCCGGCGAATCGGCGCGGAACCGCACTCCCAGTAGGGCCTCTTACGCTCATCGATCTCCCGAAGGTGGTCGGTGAGCGCAGCATGAAGGCGCTGCGCACAGCCCTGCACCATGACCATCGCGGACGTCAGCCGCCGGTGCTCCTGGTGGAGCGTGTGCACCGTCTTGTGGATGACACTCCGAAGCGTTTCGTCTGTGGGCAGCAGACCCTGCTCGCCGAGTCGCGCCAGCACGGTGGCGGCCGATGCGCGCTCCCGCAACTGGTCCACCGCCAAAGGCAGCATGCGTTCCGCACTCTCGATGTCGGCCTGGAGACGGCGTAGCTCATCTTGCGATCGCCCTTGGTCGAACTCGGCGCGACGCACCCGCTCCCACGCCGCATCACGCTCGCGGCCGAGCGAGCGGAGCCGGTGCTGCGTCTCCGCCAGTCCTGCTGCCACCAGCACGGTGGAGACGGCAGTGCACCAGGCAACGGCCGCACGGCCGGGCGGCGAAGACAGCATCACGGCGGCAGCGGAGGCGGCAGCGACCAGCGCGACCACCAGCACGCTGCGCCCCAACGTCATCTGGGGCGCCCGTCGGTGGCGCGGCCGGCTGGCCTGATCCATCGGAGGTATCGGAGTCACAAGTCCTCGTAGCGAAAGGGGGGAACGGCAGGAACAGGTCGTGCCGGGACTAGAGGTGAAGGCGGCCGACGAGTTGGGCGACGAGGCGACACATCTCGGTGATGGCCGGAGCGGCCTGGCCATGCGCCAGCTCAAAGCCGAACACCACGGCTACAGCTGCTGGCCCGCCCCGCAGCCTCTGGCCGCGGATAAGCACCACCATCAGCACTCCCAGCACCACGACCGCGGGCACGGTCAGGCGCATGCCGCCGCAGTCAACGAACGACCAGACCGGACGCGAAACATTTGGTCCGTCAACGCAACAAGGTCGGTGAGGTGCCGCGGATCGGACGGGAGCAGCCACAGTCGGCCATCGCAGCCACCGCGGTGCCGTTGGTCGAACGGGCAGGAAAGATCCCGCCCCCGAACACCCAGCCGCTCGCCATCCAGACTGCGTCGGCACTCCGCGGCCACCGGCACGTAGAGCCGTCGGTGCCGCGGACAGCACAGGACCGGCCCCACGGACTCGCCCTCATAGAGAAGGGTCTCCAAGGCCGGAAGCCCAGGCTGCAAGCCAAGCGGCAAGACGTCCCATTCCAGTTGAGCCAGCGGCTCCGGGAGCGGCTTCTCGGCCAGCTGCACCCACCACGCGTACGTCGTGACTGCAGTGACGTCGCGCACTGCGGAAGCAGCGTCCGCGACAGCGATCATCGGTGACATACCCGCCTCACACCGCGTGACGTGCTTCCCCGCAGGAGGCTCGCCCACTGGCTGACCACCCCGGGCCGTTCCAGGTACAAGGGGCGGCGGACAGCGGGTCCGGCGAACGGCCGGTCGTCGGCCGCTGCCCAGACCAGGAGGCACTGGACGATCTCAGCCAGGCGCACGAGATGGATGCATGACCGGACGTAGTCCTGCGGCACCTCTCGGCGCCGCCGGTCGTCGGCTTGGACCAACAAGCGGCGCAGCTTCTCGGGTCCACTGCCCAACCCCTCAGGAACCAGCAGACCGGTCAACGCGACGATATGGGCCTGCAACCGTTCCACCAGGTCGTCGACATCCGTCTGGGACGCTGGGAGCGGCACCGAATCGATGAGGACGAGCGCCACCGTCTCTGCCGCGCTAGCTGTGGGCGATTGGACGGAAGAGCAACGAACCTTCCGTCGCAGCACCGTCATGAGGGGCCGCACCAGGCGATTCACGGCACTTCTCTCCTGGGCCAGAGGGCGCTGCGTGGGGGTCACGCTGCCGCTCGCTTGGACTGCGGCCGGAATTCGACCCAGACGTCTTTACCGGTGCCGGCACCGGCGCTGTTCACACCCCAGGCATCGGCGGTGCGGCTGACGAGCAACAACCCCCGACCGCTCTCGGAACACGCATCCACAGCCCGAACAACAGGCGACTGCGGGCTGCTGTCGCTGACGACGATCCGCAGAGTGCACATGGACGGCTGGATGAGAAGAACGCACTCGTCGGAATCCGCATGCTTCCAAACGTTGGAGAGCAGCTCCGTGACGCACAACGAGGCCGCGTCGTCCAACTCGCCCCATCCGCAACCCCGCACGTATGCAAGGACGGTACCTCGTACGTGTCCGAGGCTCTGCGGGTCGACGGTCAGTTCTTGTCTGTACTGCTGCGCGCCTGTCTCTGCCATGAGCGGCATGGCTTCCTCCATCGGCCTAGCATCGAATCCCTGGTGGATCGACCTACGCCGCCTCGATCGCGATGCGAAATTGCTGGGCGGCGAAGGGGGATCAAGAATTTCGCTGCTGGGAGAGCTGCGCCATGTCATGACGAGTGCCACCTCATGTTCGGGTGGGTGACCGGGGTATCACCGACATGTCATCTGGGCATCACCTCCGTTCAATGCCGCTGGACACAGGTGAGGTTGGGCAATAGTGGGGTGTGGGGACGGCTCCGGGCAGCCCCGACCCGGAACAGGTCGTTGGAAAGGACGCACCGGCCATGAAGGCGCGGACATTGCTCCAAGTGCTGGTTCAGGAGCTGGAATGGACCTACGACGAGTTCAGACGGGCCTATGAGAAGGCCGCCCGAGAGGTAGCGGCTGAAGCCGGTGTGTCATCCACTACCGCGACGGTGGAAGAGCAGACGTTCCGCCGATGGACTGCTGGCCGCGTCAAGGGCTTGCCGAATCAGCCAGCGCCTCAGGTGCTGGAGCACATGTTCGGGCACAGCTCGCGGAATCTTCTAAGCCCACCGACGGAACTGCCCCCAACTTCGTCACTGAACCACGTACTGCCGCTCAACGAAAGCGAACTTGCGATGACTGCTCGGGATGCAGCCGCACATGCTGGCGATGCTGCCGCGCTCAACGTTCCGGACATGACGCTCGATCAGTTGGATGACGACATCGTCGCGCTGGCGAGGGAATACAACCGCACATCTCCGATCGAGGTATACCGCCGTGCCAAAGAACTCCTCGGCATAGCCCAGTCTCTGCTGGAAAGGACACAGGTGCCGCGCCAGAGGACCCGTGGGTATCTTGCGGCCGGCCAGTCTGCCGCCCTTCTCTCTGCAATCACCTTCGACCTGGGCTCTCTCCCGGCAGCCGTATCGCTCTCGCGTACCGCGGCGCTGTACGGGCAGGTCATTGAGCATGGCCCTCTACAGGCGTACGCTCACGGCGCACTCGCTTTCCTGGCGTACTGGGGTGGCCGCCCGTCAGAGGCCCTCCGGCTGGTGCACACAGCCCAGCAGTTCGGGGGGCTAGGCGACACTGCCCTAACGCGCCTGTACGTCATCGAAGGTCGCGCTTACGGGCACCTGGGGAACCATCCTGCAGCGGAGCGAGCGGTTCGTAACGCTCTGGGCCAGGGCACCAGTACCCGGGACGAGCTGCATGACGATGTCGGGGGCGAGTTCGGCTTCCCGGCTGATCGCGTGGCTATGAGCAATGCCACGACATACCTGCTACTGCGTGATGCTGAGGGTGCCGAAACAGCAGCAGACAGTGCCCTGCGTCTCCTGAGCACCAAACCCGCGAATCAGCGACCGGTGCTTATCTCGACTCAGGCTTCGGTCGACCTTGCCCGAGCCCGGTTGCTGCGCGGAGAACTCGATGGAGTCCATGACGCCCTGGAACCTGTCTTCTCAGTGCCCACTGAGTGGCGAGGCGCCGGAACGCTGGAACGCCTTGTCGCAGTACGGTCGATGCTGTGCACCCCCACGTTTAGTGGTGCCACCGAAGCAGCCACGCTTGGCGAGCGTATCGAAGAATTCAGTGCTGCGGCCACGGCACAGACACTCGGAACCACGGCGCCACTGGCCATAGAGAGCTGAACATCAGGCAGTCAGCTTCGCCAGAATTTTCGCCTCCCGCTGTGCTGAGATTCCATGCTCGGACCAGCGGGGGTGCTCCACCGGCACGCCGCCGGCTTGCAGCCACTCCCACGTGGCAGAAACCGTCTCGGCTAGAGGGCGACAACGGAGGCCGGCAGCCTGCGCTCCCGCGGAGTCGATGCTCCAAACGCCAGCGTGGGTGCGCCAGAGTGGCAACTCGGTCCACTGCTCCACGCCGTGTGCAATCAGAATGTCGTTGGGTGCCCAGACGAGGCGACCACGTCCCCCGGTCACTTCGAGACAGGCTGTGAGAAAATCGTTCATCGTTTCATGACCGATAGGGGCGGTCACGTTGAACCTACCGCCGTACGAAGAAGCCGCTTGGTCGAGTGCGAATGCGGCTACATCGCGGACATCCACAGGTTGGATCGTCTTGCCGGGCTCACCGGGCGCAAGGACTTCCCCGCCCCTTGCAGCACGCCGTAGCCACCAGGGAAGACGACCCACGTATTCCCCTGGCCCCAATATCACTCCAGGACGGAGAATGGACACCCGCTTCTCGCCGAAGGCTGCCAGGGAAGCTCTCTCAGCACCGGCCTTCTGTCGCCCGTAGAACCAGTCGGGCCCATCCCAGTTCGGGGGCAGGCGGCCGTAGTCCGCATCGGCGTCAGCAGGCCCATCGAGAACTTCGGAGGACTCCGTCAACGGCTCGTTCGGCCACCCCCGGTATGCGTTGACCGTAGAGACGTATACGTACTTGCCAGCAACGGGCTCCAGCGCCTGGGCTCCGGCAAGCACGTCACGGGGCGCTAGCTCGGATGCAGAGGTGTCGATGACAGCATCCCAAGGACCGTGCTGAGCCAGGTTGCTCAAGTCCTTGACTGATGTACGGTCCCCGCGGATGGCGCGCGTTCCTGTAGGAGCCTCACCAGACCTCCCCCTGTTGAACGCCGACACGGTCCACCCACGATCGAGTGCGGCCTGTGCAACAGCACGTCCCAGGAACCACGTCCCGCCAAGCACAAGAATCTTCATACACCTGATCCTGCCCCCTGAGTGCGGGACTGCACCACGCCTTGGTGTCGAGTGGTCGATGTGCCGCGTGACGCTGGGCGGAAGTCCATTGACACGGGCACCATGGTGAGCGCCCCCGTGTTGGCCTGCGTCGAGCTGGCGACTCGGTTGCTGCCCAGTTGCTCCGGTCAGCTAGCGATCGCGAGGCTCAGGGGCATGCGCGAGTCGGGGGCACCGTCAACTGTGAGGGCGCGATCAAGAGGGCCTGGAAGGAGTGGGAGCGCGGCAAGGACGACCGCGACCCGGATTGGACGACTTTCCTGAATCTGGCCGAGCTGACGTGCTTGGAGGGGATGCGCCGTCTCGATCTGGGCCAGACGGTCCGGGCCCAGCAGCTCCTGGCGAAGTCCGAGCAGCTTCAAGTGGTTGCCCATTCTCGCAACAGGGGCATGTGCCTCGGCCGGCTCTCGGTTGCGGCCATCAAAGCAGGGGACGTCGACCACAGTGTGGAAGCCACGACGAAGGCCATCGAACTGATCCGGACGTCCTGCATGTCTTCCGCTCGGGCAGTCGAGCAGTTGAAGATCGTCCACGACGGGCTAGCCCTTCATCACCGCGCACGCGGGGTGGGGGACCTGCTTGAAGAGATCCGCGCAGTCGTCGCGTGATTCAGCAAAGGAGAGGTGCAACCAGTGGATGCGGAGTTGGTACGACGGGACCTCAGTCAAAGCCATCGTTGATGAGCTGATCGAGGTGTACGCCCGGGTGTACGACACACCCCCATACAGCGGTGATCCGTTCTTCCAGAACCAGGGCCTCGGGAGAAAGGTCCATGACACCGTGATCGCGGGACATGCCGAGAGCACCACCGCCCTGACCTGCATCATCGATAACCAGCCAGCGCACGATGCCTACCTTCGATGGGGGTACATGGTAATGGGGGAGATCAAGCACGCCCCCGAATCGCCGACCTACGACGCCATGTACCTGCCGAACGCGTGATGACCGGAACGAATGGTCGCGGCGTACTTCGCGGTGTCGGGCTCGGTTCCGCAGCTGCGGGCCTGGACAAGATGCCGGCCGTCGACCGTTGAAGACGCTCGGACGCCGGCTGCCAGCAGCAGCAATGCCCCGGAAGAACGGCTGGTACGGCACGTACGGGATGCCCGGATCCCGGCAGAGTTCCAGGGCTGGCCGAAGCGGTCGGTCATGTTGAGGACGCTTCTGCACGGCCGCAACGGTGAGTTCCTGGAGCGGAATCGCCCACGGCAGACGAGAAATGCCATCAGAAGACTGGAACCCTCTCCGAGGCTATGCCAACGTACAACACCCCCGGAAGCACGCGGCCGACAGCGGCCCACCGGGTGATCCGATGAGGAATCTCTTCTGCCGATGCATGCGCTCCGATCTGTCTGGCTGACCGCCCCTGCCCCCTTCATCCTGGGCGCACCTAACGCGTGGACCACACGCCTCCAATCCAACTACGGGGCACTCTCGGGGCTGGCAATCGAGCACGGACCACGGCCGGTCGCGAGCGGAACATAGACCACGATCGCCGGTTAGCCAAACCGGCGATCGTCGCGACCATTGAGGTGTTCGCATTCGGCTGCGCTTGACGGTGGAGCCGTAGCGGACGCAGTAGGCAGCGCCGCATAGATTCGCAAGGAGGTAACAAGCGGCCTCTGCCTGCTGCTGCCAATCAGCAGTGTCCGTTCGCTGGAGAAGAGCGATGTCCTCGTCGAGTCGGCGCAGGTTCTCGGTGCCTTTTCCTCGCTCTGCCGCCCAGCGCGCTCTTCCATAAGGAATGCCCGTCTCATGTGCCGATCCGCGATGCCCCCTGCCCTTCTTTCGTCGTGTCCTCCACGTCGCCCAGCCAATTCGCCAAGTGCCCCGCCCGCCCGTATCCCTGGGGCGCCGACATGGCTGTGACTGCGGCGCGAATGGCGCAGAATCTGGCGGTCGACGAGGTTTGCGCTGAGCTGAGGAACTCCGCGTCGGGCGCCGCGTGCAATGGGTTCCTGAAGGTGAGGGATGCGGCCGAGTACCTCGGGCTCTCGCCTCACACTCTTTACGTCTGGCGGCACCGACGACAGGGACCGCCCAGTTTCCGTATGGGACCTCGTGGACGTGTCATGTACCGGCGGGAAGCCCTCGACGCTTGGATCCATGAGCAGGAGCAGGCCGACTCCCGCTCCAACCCGACCCTGAGCCCTCTGGTCGTAGGCCCGGAGTACCGGTCCGGCCACATGCTCGATGCCTGACACGCCAGCCGCGACCCAATGGCGTTTCGCCTTCCATCGCTAAGGAGTCTCACCTGACCGGCTACATAGAGGATCGCTGGATCAAGAAGAAGAAGGATCCGGCAACAGGTAAGAGAGAAAGGACTACTCGCTACGGGAAGGGAAAGCGATACAAGGTCGCTGGTATCCCTGGGATCCGAAGTCGTTCCTTCGACACCCTGGAGGACGCCAAAGCGTGGTTTCGCCGGTCCGCCACGGACGAGGAGCGCGGGGAGTTTGTGGACCCGCGTGACGGGTCCATCACCTTGGCCGACTACATCGCGCTGCACTGGGCGCCGGGCAGAGGAGGCGCTCCGAAGACCCAGCAGAACCAGGAACGGAGAGCGCGGCTTCACATCGTTCCGCATCTGGGCCATCTCCCGCTCAAGAGCATCACGGCGGCAGAACTGCGGGCGTACACAGCGAAGTTGGAGGCCACGGTCTCCTCGGTCGGCTACCTGCGCGGGATCCTGTCCGAGTTGTCCAGCATCCTGGAGGCGGCTGTTGACGACAAGCGGCTCTCCAGGAATCCGATGCACGCGAAATCCGTGCGGTGGCCCAAGGCCTCACGGGAGCGCCGGGAGGCATGGTCGCTGGAGACTGCACTGCGAGTTCGGGACGTGATCAGCCCTCGGCATAGAGTGGCCGCCGTACTTGGCCTGGGGTGCGGGCTTCGGCAGGGCGAAGTTTTCGGGCTGAGCCCGGAAGACATCGACTATGCGAGAGGCGTGCTTCACGTTCGCCGCCAAGTTCAGGCGATAGGCGGCAGATTGTACTTCGCCCTGCCCAAGGGGGCGAAAACGCGTAGCGTCGACATGCCGCCCTCGGTCGCCCAGGAGCTGAAGCGCCATGGCAAGGCGTTCCCGCCGGTGGATGTTGAGCTCCCGTGGGGGAAGCCCGGGGGAGACAGGCCGCGAACGTTCTCCCTTGTTCTCGCTACGCGATTCGGCAACGCCGTGGCCGTGAACACGTGGAATACCTACACATGGAAGCCCGCGCTGGCCAAGGCCGGCATTATTCCGCCGCGCCCCAAAGGGGCGAAGCCGTGGCAGTGGGAGGCGGCGCCGAAGGACGGATTCCACGTTCTGCGGCACACCTACGCCTCGATGATGCTGGAGGCTGGGGAGTCCGTGGTGACTGTGGCGCGGTGGCTCGGGCACTCCTCGCCGACTGTCACGCTCGGTTACTATGCTCACTTCATGCCGGAAGCCGGAAGCAAGGGGCGCACCGCCATTGACGGACTGCTCGAGAGGAAGGGGGATCCACCGTGCCGGTAGAAACTCCCCAGATTCTCCCCAGGGCTGATCGTGGCGGATTCTCCAACTTGGGCCGCTCCGGACCTAATCGTGGATTGTAAGGCCGCTAGGCCAGATTGCCTGGGAAAATGCTGCCAGAAGTCACAGCGACCCGCTATGTCACCCCTCTACGTGAGGGCGGATCGCTCCCGGGAATCGTCGAGGCCGACGACCTGGGTACCTACATCATGAAATTCACCGGTGCGGGGCAGGGGCGGAAGACGCTCGTTGCCGAGGTCATCTGCGGAGAGCTGGGGCGGCGGCTCGGCTTGCGGGTGCCGGAGCTGGTGCAGATGCAGCTCGATCCCGTCATCGGGCTGGGCGAGCCGGACCAGGAGGTCCAGGAGCTGCTGAAGGCCAGCGGTGGGCTCAATCTGGGGATGGATTACCTCCCCGGATCGCTGGGCTTCGATCCGCTCGCCTTCGAGGTGAGTGCGCGCGAGGCGGGCCGTGTGGTGTGGTTCGATGCGCTGATCAACAACGTCGACCGGTCCTGGCGCAATCCCAACCTGCTGGTCTGGCACGGCGAGCTGTGGCTGATCGACCATGGCGCGGCGATGATCTGGCACCACAACTGGCCGAGCGCGGAGAAGGCTTCAGTCCGGCCGTACAACGCCTCCGACCATGTGCTGGCCACCTTCGGGCCGGATATCGCCGCGGCGGCCGAGGAGTTCGCGCCGTTGATCACCGAGGAGCTGCTGACCGGGATCGCGGCCGATGTCCCTGACGCATGGCTGGCCGACGAGCCCGGCTTTGACTCCCCGGACGCGCTGCGTCGGGCCTATGTGAGCACCCTGCTGGCGCGCGCCCGGATGATCAGCGATCGGATCACCCTGGGGGAGCCCAGCAAGGACAAGCCCTCGCAGGCGCCGGAATGGCTGGCCGCAAGGCTGACACGGAGGGCAGTGAAGTGACCGGTCTGCACAACGGGCGCGATGTTTTCGAGTACGCGCTGCTGAAGGTCGTGCCCCGGGTCGAGCGCGGCGAGATGATCAATGCCGGTGTCGTCGTGTACTGCCACGCCCGGCGCTTCGTCGAGGCCAGGACCCATCTGGACGAGGCCCGGCTGCTGGCTCTGGACCCCACGACCGACGTGGCCGGGGTGCGGGCCGCGCTCGGTGCCGTCGAGGGTGTCTGCCAGGGCGGCGAGCGGGCCGGACAGGCGGCCGGGGACGATGCCGGGCGCCGTTTCCGCTGGCTGATGGCGCCGCGCAGCACCATCGTCCAGCCGGGACCGGTGCACACCGGCCTGACCGCCGACCCCGCCGCCGAGGTGGAGCGGCTGTTGGAGTTGCTGGTGCGCTGAGGCCGTGGGGGAGTGCTGTTCGGAGCGCCCGGTTCCGCCTTGTGGCGGTCCGGGCGCTCTGTCATGTGGCGCGATCGCACCAGGTGGCGGTGTGCGCCGCAGGTGGGGTGGGCAACGACGCAGTGGTGGAGCGTTGACAGCGCGTGGCCGGGCTTCTAGCGTCAGCCCTGCTCAGGGTACTAAGCGGTTGCTCACCTACGGGATCGGTGCGGCGGACCGCTTGTCGAGGTTTCGAGGGTGAGGAGAACCCGCATGTCCACCACCGAGCAGCGCGTCGCCATTGTGACGGGCGCGGCCCGCGGTATCGGCGCGGCCACCGCCGTCCGCCTGGCCGCCGAGGGCCGCGCCGTCGCCGTACTCGACCTCGACGAGGCGGCCTGCAAGGACACCGTCGAGAAGATCACCAAGGCCGGCGGCAAGGCCATCGCGGTCGGCTGCGACGTCTCGGACGCCGAGCAGGTGGAGGCCGCGGTCACCCGGGTCGCCTCCGAGCTCGGTGCGCCGACCGTCCTCGTCAACAACGCCGGTGTGCTCCGCGACAACCTGCTGTTCAAGATGAGCGAGACCGACTGGGACACGGTCATGAACGTGCATCTGCGCGGTGCGTTCCTGATGTCCCGGGCCTGCCAGAAGCACATGGTCGACGCCAAGTTCGGCCGGATCGTGAACCTCTCTTCCAGCTCGGCGCTCGGCAACCGCGGCCAGGTCAACTACTCGGCGGCCAAGGCCGGTCTCCAGGGGTTCACCAAGACCCTCGCCATCGAACTCGGCAAGTTCGGCGTCACCGCCAACGCGGTCGCCCCCGGCTTCATCGTCACCGACATGACCGCCTCCACCGCCGAGCGCGTCGGCATGGGCTTCGAGGAGTTCCAGGCCGCGGCCGCCACCCAGATCCCCGTCCAGCGCGTCGGCCGGCCCGAGGACATCGCCAACGCGATCGCCTTCTTCACCGGCGAGGCGGCCGGCTTCGTCTCCGGCCAGGTCATGTACGTCGCCGGCGGCCCACTCAACTGACCGCCCACCGACTTCAGGAGTACGGGACATGACCGAGCAGAACAGCGGGCTCCCGGAGCCCTCCGGCAAGGTGGCGCTGGTCACCGGTGCCAGCCGTGGCATCGGCTACGGCATCGCCGAGGCCCTGGTGGCCCGCGGCGACCGGGTCGTCATCACCGGGCGCAACGAGGACGCCCTCAAGGAGGCCGCCGAGAAGCTGGGCGCCGACCGGGTCATCGGCGTGGCCGGCAAGGCGCACGACGAGGCCCACCAGGCCGTCGCCGTCGAGCGTGCGATGGAGGCCTTCGGCCGCGTCGACTACCTCGTCAACAACGCCGGAACGAACCCGGTGTTCGGCCCCATCGCCGACCTCGACCTGGGTGTCGCGCGCAAGGTGTTCGAGACCAATGTCGTCTCGGCACTGGGCTTCGCCCAGCGCACCTGGCACGCATGGCAGAAGGACAACGGCGGGGCGATCGTCAACATCGCCTCGATCGCCGGCCTCAACGCCTCGCCCTTCATCGGTGCGTACGGGATGAGCAAGGCCGCGATGGTGAATCTGACGCTCCAGCTCGGCCACGAGTTCGCGCCCGGGGTACGGGTCAACTCGATCGCGCCCGCGGTGATCAAAACCAAGTTCGCGGCTGCGCTGTACGAGAACCGCGAGGAGGAGGCGGCGGCCGGCTACCCGATGGCGCGGCTCGGCGTCCCGGAGGACATCGGCGGGGCCGCGGCCTTCCTGCTGTCCGACGCCTCGGGCTGGATCACCGGCCAGACGCTGGTCGTCGACGGCGGCCTGTTCCTCAACGCCGGGGTCTGACGGCCGGGCGGGGCCCGACGAGGCCTTGCCCCGGTGTGCGCGCCGGGAGACGGTGCGCGCCAAGAGACGGAGTCCGTGGTGCCGGTCCTCATCAGGGCCGGCACCACGCGCGCCGGCGCACCGACGAGGAGCTCCCCGGCCACGTGCAGGGGCACCCCGGCCCGGCGCCGGGCGGCTGTGGGACGCTGGGGCAGGTGCCTGCTCCCGTACGGACGGGCCGTTCGCCGGAGCGCCTCGATCCTCCCGGGGCCGGGCCCTGTCCGTCCCGTGCGTCCCGTCCGTCCCGTCCGTCGTGTGCATCCCTTGCGTCCGGCTGGACACCTCCTACGCGGGCAGGGCGTCGTTTCCGGCCGGGGCAGCGGCCCGCGGACCGCGTTGTCAGTGGTCGCCGGTAGGTTCTGTGAGTGAGAACGCAACGCACACCGGAGGTTGTTGACGTGGTGACCGACATGCTGCCCGAGTCCTGGCGCGGGGTCCTCGGCGAGGAGTTGGAGAAGCCCTATTTCAAGGAGCTCACCGACTTCGTCGAGGAGGAGCGGGCCAATGGCCCGGTCTATCCGCCCCGCGAGCAGGTCTTCGCGGCGCTGGACGCGACGCCTTACGACCAGGTGAAGGTGCTCATCCTGGGCCAGGACCCGTACCACGGCGCGGGCCAGGGCCACGGGCTGTGCTTCTCCGTGCAGCCGGGCGTCAAGACGCCGCCGTCGCTGCGGAACATCTACAAGGAGATGAAGGAGGAGCTGGGCCATCCGATTCCGGACAACGGCTATCTGATGCCCTGGGCCCAGCAGGGTGTGCTGCTGCTGAACGCCGTTCTCACGGTCCGCGAGGCCGAGGCCAATTCGCACAAGGGCAAGGGATGGGAGAAGGTCACCGACGCGGTGATCCGCGCCGTGGCGGCCCGGCCCGACCCGGCGGTCTTCGTGCTGTGGGGGAATTACGCCAAGAAGAAGCTGCCGCTGATCGACGAGGAGCGGCATGCCGTGGTGCAGGGCGCGCACCCCTCCCCGCTGTCGGCGAAGAAGTTCTTCGGCTCCCGCCCCTTCACCCAGATCAACGAGGCGGTCGCCGCACAGGGCCATGCCCCGATCGACTGGCGCATCCCTGACCTGGGCTGAGCCCCCGGGCCCGGCCGGCCGGTCGGGGGCGGGCGGCCCCCACCACCCGGTGCGTCGCGCACACCGCGCGCAGGTCCCTTCCGGCGGTTAGCGTCGAGGGAGCGGCAGTGGCCGTGGTGAGCGAATACGGAGTGCGCGGTGGTGGAGAAGCGGCGGGAGGCGACGTCCGAGGACGGGGTGCTGACCCGGATCGGCCAGGCGATCATGTTGCATCGCGCCGGCGACCGGGAAGAGGCCCGTAACCGTCTCTCGGAGCTGTGGCATGAGATCGGGCCCCAGGGAGACGCCTTCCACCGCTGCACCCTCGCCCACTACATGGCCGACACCCAGGACGATCCCAGGGATGAACTCGACTGGGACCTCAGGGCCCTGGAGGCGGCCGAGGGCTTTGTCACCGAACTGCCCGGGAATGCCGCCGCCCAGGGGGAGCCGAAAGTCGCCGACGGCCCCGGCCCCCGCCACCCCCTCGTCGCGCTCCGGGCGTTCTTCCCCTCGCTGCACCTCAACATCGCGGCCGACTACGCCGCACTGGACCGGCCGGCCGATGCGCGCGCCCAGCTGCGGCGCGCCCGGGTCTCGGTCAACGCCCTCGCCGACGGTGAATACCGCCAGGGGCTCCGGGACGCCATCGACCGGCTTCAGCTGCGCCTCGACGGCCTCGCGGGCCATACCCCGTAGGCCGGGCGGGCCACACCCGGTAGGCCGGGCGGGGACGGCGTCATCGCCGCAGCATCCCGTCGAGCAGCTCCGTGCAGGACGTGCGCAGCGCGTCACGGGTCGGGACGGCCGTATGGAACTGTCCCGCGGTGCAGGAGAACAGCACCCCGTCGCACCACGCGACCATGCTGAGCGCGTGCCGCTCGGGGTCGGCGGAGCCGGCCGCCGTCAGCATCGCCACCACCGGCTCCCGGAAGGCCCGGCCCGCCCGGTCGTAGACCGCCCGCAGCTCGGGCCTGCGGGTGGCCTCCAGGGCCAGTTCGTAACGCGCGATGAGCAGCTGCCGGTGCCGGGTCAGATAGCGGTGCAGCGCCAGGGACAGCGCCCCGGCGACCGCAGCCACCGCGTCGTCCGACCGCGGCCCGGACCCGGGCCCCTTCCCTTCCACCGTGGCCTGGGGCATCTCACCCGGGGTCAGCACCGCGGCCTCCCGCTCGGCCAGCCGCCGTACCGCCGCCTCCAGCAGGGCCGCCCGGGTGCGGGCGAGAGCCGACTGGCGGCCGCCGGCCGGCACGTATGCTTCCGGCACGTGAGGCACCAGGGCCGCGGCGCAACCCAAGGAGCACGAGTGAAGGTCGGCTGCATCGGACTCGGCGACATCGCCCAGAAGGCGTACCTCCCCGTACTGGGCACCCAGCCGGGGCTCGAACTGCACCTGCACACCCGCACCCCGGCCACCCTCGAACGCGTCGGCGCCGCCCACCGGCTGACCGGGGACCGGCTCCACACGGACCTGGACTCGCTGCTCGCCACCGGTCTGGACGCGGCCTTCGTGCACGCCGCGACCGCCGCCCACCCTGAGATCGTGACCCGGCTGATCGAGGCCGGCGTCCCGACCTATGTCGACAAGCCGATCTCCTACGAACTCGCGACGTCCCAGCGCATCGTCGCGCTCGCCGAGGAGCGGGGCGTGGGTCTCACCGTCGGCTTCAACCGCCGCTTCGCGCCCGCCTACGCCCAATGCCGTGAACACGCCCGCGATCTGATCGTGATGCAGAAGAACCGCATCGGTCTGCCCGAGGACCCGCGCACACTGGTGCTGGACGACTTCATCCATGTCGTGGACACCCTGCGGTTCCTCGCCCCCGGCGAGGTCGACCACATCGATGTGCGCGCCCGGATCCGTGACGGGCTGATGCAGCACGTGGTGTTGCAGCTCTCCGGCGACGGCTTCACGGCCCTCGGCGTCATGAACCGCCTCAGCGGCTCCGTGGAGGAGGTCCTCGACGTCTCCGGGCAGGACACCAAGCGCCAGGTCGTCAATCTCGCCGAGGTCATCGACCACAAGGGGCAGCCGAGCATCCGGCGGCGCGGCGACTGGGTCCCGGTCGCCCGGCAGCGCGGTATCGAGCAGATCGTGCTGGCGTTCCTGGACGACGTACGGGCCGGCCGGCAGCCGTCCGCCCAGGACGCGCTGCGCACCCACGAACTGTGCGAACGCGTGGTCACCGACGCGCTCGGGCAGGCCGCCTGCTGAGCGCCCGCAGCGCCGCGTACCCGCCGGCGAGCACCAGCGCACCCATCGCCCCGTACACCGCCCAGTCACCGAACCGGGTGTACGGGCTGGTGCCCTCGGCCAGCGGCAGGTCGTAGACCGCCGCCGCGCTGCGGTCGGTACCGAGCCGCTCGCCGATCTGCTCGCCCCGTGGCCCGTAGACCGCACTGATGCCGGTGAGCGTGGCGTGCACCATCGGCCGCCAGTTCTCCGCCGCGCGCAGCGCACCCAGTGACGCATGCTGCGCGGGCGCCCAGCTCTCCTGGAACGTCGAGGTCGAGGACTGGGCGACCAGCACCCGCGCACCGTCGCGCGCCAGATGGCGGCTCATGTCGGGGAACGCGCTCTCGAAGCACACCAGCGGCCCGACGCGCAGTCCGCCCGCGGTGGCGACCGGCATCACCACCTGGCCGGTGCCGCGCAGCCGGTCGCTGGTGGCCGCCTTGCCCACCCGGGTCGCCCAGCCCAGCACGGACCGGAACGGTATGTATTCGCCGAAGGGCACCAGCCGCATCTTGGCGTAGCGGTCCCCGGTCGGTCCGTCCGGCCCGATCAGCACCGCGCTCTTGGAGATGCCCGGCTGTTCGGCGTGCGCGGAGTCGGCGTTGATCAGCAGCTCGGCGCCGGTCTGCCGGGAGAGGGCGGTGAGGCGGGCGGCGAGCGCCGGGTGGTCCGCCGGATCCTTGTAGAGGCTGCTCTCGCCCCAGACGATCAGGCGTACCTCGCGGCCCGCCAGCGACCGGGTGAGGGCCTCGCTCCGGGCCAGCCGCGCCGTGGGGGTGCCGGTCAGGCCCGGCTGGACGACCGCGATCCGCACCGTGCCCGCGGGGCGGGGGACCGGTGCCCAGAACCAGGCCACGGTGCCCGCCAGCGCGCACACCAGCAGCCCGGCGACGGCGGGCAGCCGGGCCGCCGGGCGGGCGATCAGTTCGGCCAGTGCGGTGTTCACCGCCACGATCAGCAGGCTCACCAGCCACACCCCGCCGATCGACGCCAGCCGCAGCGCGGGCGGCACCTGCCACTGGCTGGCGCCGAGCAGCCCCCACGGGCCGCCCAAGTACTCCCAGGAGCGGACCAGTTCGACCATCAGCCAGCCCGACGGCACCAGCACCAGCGCGGCGGCGCACCGCCCGCCCGTCACCCCCCGTCGCTCTTCGCCGGATGCTTCTGCGGGCCCTGCCGGGGGAGCCCCCTCGCGTGCCGGCCGTCGCGCGGCGGGCGCGCCGCCCAGCAGCACACGCACCAGCACGCCCCAGGGCGCCCACAGCGCCCCGAGCAGCAGGGCGAGCACGAGGATGAAGACGTGCAGGTTCGGCAGCAGCCACTGGTGGACGGCGAGTATGAAGCCGGTGCCGCCCAGCCAGCCGTCCAGCGCCGCCCGCCGGTACGTCGGCGCCGACCGCACCAGCAGCAGCCAGGGCACCAGGGCGACGTACGCCAGCCACCACCAGGACGGCGCGGGAAAGGTGAGGGCCGGCACCGCGCCGGCGAGCGCCGCGGCAGCGCCCCGCCCCCAGGGGGAGGCGCGCCACCGCGCCTGACGGCCGATCGCGCTGTCCATGCGGCCTCCCTGGTGCCGTTTCCGGCCGGTCGGACGGCCAGTGTGCGCGGACGGGCCGATCGAGGAAAGGGGTGTCGCCGCAACGGCCGAGCCGGGCGGCGACGGGCGGCGGGGGCGGTCAGTCACCGCCGGACCGCACCTGACGCCACTTCTCGTGGACGACGACCCCGGTCAGCCGCCAGCCGTCGGCGGTGCGCCGGGCGGTGAACTCGTAGCGTCCTGCGCAGGTGTAGTTGGGGGAGGTGGGGCCGTCCTCGGCATCCGTCGCGGGGCCGGCGAGCCGCATCGGGTTGAGGTAGTCGGCCTGGACCGTGGCCGTGTCGCCGGGCGCGCCGTCCCGGCGGGCGAGGGTGATCCGGCGGTTGACGATCAGATGCTGCCGTATGGCGAACTGCCGCAGCATGTCGGCGAGCCAGGTCGCGATCTCCTCGGTGCCGCCCTCGATGCCGCCCGCCGAGCGGTAGTCGGCACGGCCGTCCGGGGTGAACAGGGCCAGATAGCCGGGCCAGTCACCGTCGTCCACGGCGATGGCGTACCCGGTGATCAGATCGTCGAGGGCGAGGCGGTCCATGACCGTGGAGTGTTCCGCGCGCTGCGTCATCGCATCAGTTTTCGGCATCCGGAAGGCCCCCGCCAAGAGGCAGGGGCCTTCCGGCGCGGCGTCAGGTCACCAGCGCCGACTCCGGCAGGGCATCCGGGCCGGGATCCGTGCGCCGGACTTCCTCCGTGGCGTCCCCGGCGGCCTCCCCACCGGACTCCCCGGCGATCTCCCCGGCGGCCTCCCGCCGGTCCTCCGAGTCGGTGAACTGTGTCCGGTACAGCTCCGCGTAGCGCCCGTCGGCGGCCAGCAGCGTCTCGTGCGTCCCGCGCTCGACGATCCGTCCGCCCTCGACGACCAGGATCAGGTCCGCGGCCCGTACGGTGGACAGCCGGTGGGCGATGACCAGGGCGGTACGGCCCTCCAGCGCCTCGGTGAGCGCCTCCTGCACCGCCGCCTCGGAGGTGTTGTCCAGATGGGCGGTGGCCTCGTCCAGGATCACCACCCGCGGGTGGGCGAGCAGCAGCCGGGCGATCGTCAGCCGCTGTCGTTCGCCGCCCGAGAGGCGGTAGCCCCGCTCGCCGACGACGGTGTCCAGACCGTCGGGGAGACTGGCGATCAGCTCCTCCAGACGCGCCCGGCGCAGTGCGTCCCACAGCTGTTCCTCGGTCGCCTCCGGCTTGGCCAGCAGCAGGTTCTCGCGGATCGAGTCATGGAAGAGATGCCCGTCCTGGGTGACCATGCCGAGGGCGTCGCGCAGTGAGGCGGCGGTCAGGTCGCGGACATCCACCCCGGACAGCCGGACCGCACCGGCGTCGGTGTCGTACAGCCGCGGCAGCAGCTGGGCCACGGTCGACTTGCCGGCGCCCGACGAGCCGACCAGGGCGACCATCTGGCCGGGTTCGGCACGGAAGGAGATGCCGTGCAGGACCTCTTCACCGCCCCGGGTGTCGAGGGTGGCGACCTCCTCCAGGGAGGCCAGCGAGACCTTGTCGGCGGACGGGTAGCCGAAGCGGACGGCGTCGAACTCCACGGACACCGGGCCCTCGGGGACCTCGCGGGCGTCCGGCTTCTCGGAGATCAGCGGCTTGAGGTCGAGCACCTCGAAGACCCGCTCGAAGCTGACCAGCGCGCTCATCACCTCGATGTGTGCGCCGGACAGCGCGGTCAGCGGGGCGTAGAGCCGGGTGAGCAGCAGGGCCAGCGAGACGATCGCGCCGGGCTCCAGCTGTCCGCGCAGCGCGAGGAACCCGCCCAGGCCGTAGACGACGGCCAGCGCCAGGGCGGAGACCAGGGTGAGGGCGGTGACGAAGTACGTCTGCACCATGGCCGAGCGGACCCCGATGTCGCGCACCCGGCGGGCCCGGGTGGCGAACTCGGCGGACTCACGGACCGGGCGGCCCATCAGCTTGACGAGGGTGGCGCCGGGCGCGGAGAAGCGCTCGGTCATCTGCGTGCCCATCGTCGCGTTGTGGTCGGCGCCCTCCCGGCGCAGATCGGCCAGCCGCCGGCCGACCCGGCGGGCGGGCAGCACGAACACCGGCAGCAGCACCAGCGCGATCACGGTGATCTGCCAGGACAGGCCGAGCATCACCGCGAGGGTGAGCAGCAGCGTCACGATATTGCTGACGACCCCGGACAGGGTGTCGCTGAATGCCCGCTGGGCGCCGATCACATCGTTGTTCAGACGGCTGACCAGCGCTCCGGTGCGGGTGCGGGTGAAGAAGGCGATCGGCATCCGCTGGACGTGGTCGTACACGGTCGTCCGCAGATCGAGGATCAGCCCCTCACCGATGCTCGCCGACAGCCAGCGGGTCACCAGCCCCAGACCCGCCTCCGCGACCGCGATCACGGCGATCAGTCCGGACAGCCGGATGACCAGGGACTCCGAGCCACCGCCCACGATCGCGTCCACCACCCGGCCCGCGAGCAGCGGGGTGGCCACCGCGAGCATCGCGGTCACCGTGCTGAGCACGAGGAACCACACCAGGTGGCGGCGGTGCGGGCGGGCGAACGCGGTGATGCGGCGCAGGGTGCCGCGGGAGAAGCGTCGCCGGCCCTGTTGAGCGGTCATCGTGCTGTGCAGCGAATGCCAGGCGGTGACTTCCATGTCCATGGTGGCCTCCAGAGTGCCGGTTCATCACGGATCGCCGTGCTGACCGGCGACATACAAGGAACCTAGGACCTCAACCAACATTGAGGTCAAGCGATTCCGGTGCGATCACCCTCCGGGGCGTGCGGGGCCCGGCCCGACCCCCGGACGCCCGCCGTGTACGCGGCCGTACGCGGCACTGCCGGCCCACCACTGTGGTGCGACGCCGGCGGCCGCGAGCGTCGTCGACAACGGACGTGGCGAGGGCGGACGTGGCAAGGGCGGACGTGACGACGGCGGACGTAGCGACGGCGGACGTGGCGAGGGCGCCGGGGAGGCTGGGGCGGCCAGGAAGCCAACGCGGCCTGCGGGGGCGGATGTTGTCCGAGCGGCCAGGGGCGGACGGGGGCCCGGCGATCGCGCCGTATCGCCGCGGCCGTCCGGCGGATCAGGCCTCGGGCCCGCCCTGGAGCGGACGCTCCCAGGTCACGGGCCGGTGGCCGCCGTCCGGGCAGGACACCGTCAGCCGTATCCCCGGCCGGCCGTCGGGGAGCGCGGCGGTGGCGTCCACGGCGATCTCCACACGGGTCGGCTGCGGCCGTGCCGACGCCGAGGCGGTCACCGCCGCCAGTGCCTCGCCGAGTACGGCCACCAGCTCCCGGCCGCTCCTGTCGTCGACCCGCGCGTCGACCGGGCCGGTGAACTGCACCGACGGGCGGGCGCCGAGCGCCGCGGTGGCCGCGCCGGCCTCCCGCAGCACGCGGGTGCGCAGCCCGGGCGGCGCACCGGGCGGTCCCTGCTGAAGCGCGATGATCGCTGTCCTGATCTCCTGGATCGTGGCGTCCAGCTCGTCGACCGCCTGGGCGACCCCCTCCTGCACCTCGGGCACCAGGGCCTTGCGCCGGGCGGTCTCCAGCAGCATCCCGGTGGCGAACAGCCGCTGGATGACCAGGTCGTGCAGGTCGCGGGCGATGCGGTCGCGGTCCTCGAAGACGGCCAGCCGCTCGCGGTCACGGTGCCGGTCGGCCAGGACGAGCGCCAGCGCGGCCTGGGCGGCGAACTGGTTCGCCAGGGTCCGTTCGGTGTGGCTGAAGCGGCGGTCGCCGGACATCCGGCACAGCACGAGGGCGCCCAGTACCCGCCCGTTGCTGCGCAGCGGCAACAGCATGGCAGGGCCGTAGTGGCGCGACATCGGGGAGATCGAGCGGGGGTCGTCGGCGAAGTTGTCGGAGAAGACCGCGAGCCCGGCATGGATCTGGTGGACGACCGGGCTCCGGGGCGGGATCCTGCCGCGGTACGCCTCGGTCCGTACGGCCTCGGACAGCACGGTCGAGATCGCCACGATCTCCATACCGCCCTCGGCGTGCGGCAGCAGGACCGCCCCGGTCGCCGCCTCGGCCAGCTCACGGCCCTTCTCCGCGACGACGGTGAGGGCGTTCGGGGTCGTCGAGCCGGTCTCGGGTCCGGCCAGCAGCGCCGTGGTGACGGACGCCGCGCCGTCGATCCAGCGGGTGCGCTGCCGGGCGGCGGAGTGCATCCGGGCGTTGCTCAGGGCGATACCCGCCTCGGTGGCCAGCACCCGCACCAGATGCAGATCCGCGTCCCCGAACTCCTCGCCGTCGCCCTTCCCCGCGACGGACAGCGTGCCGAACAGCTCCCCCTTCACCTGGACCGGCACCTCCAGAGAGCCTCCGGCGGGCGGTCCGCCCCCGGGGGAGACGCCGTGGGTGATCGGACCGCCGAGCCCGTCGGTGTCCTCGTGCTGGAGGCTGAGGGCGGCGTGGCGTGCGCCGGTGAGGGAGGCGGCGGTCTCGGCGAGACGGCCCAGCGCGCGGCGCAGATCGTGGTCGGAGCCGACCGCCACCATGGCCTCCAAGAGCTGCGGAAGCCGGGAGATCGGCCCGCCGGCCAGCTCGCGCAGGCTCTGCGTGGTGCGTTCGGGGAGCTCTCCCGCAGGATCCGACGGCTTCAGGGCACACCTCTCACATTCGGGCGGTTCGAACAGTCTAATTCGCCCGAAAGAGTGTTATTGGGGTTCCCTCGGGCCGGTGGTCCGGGGGAGGGGCCCGGGAGGCGGTCAGCGGGCCGATCACCTGGTCGGCGGGGCCGGTCACCTGGGTGCCGGGCCCGAGCGGATCTCGCCCGGGGCCGGGCGGCGGGGTGGCGCTCTCCGCGGTCAGCGGCGCGCCCCCAGCGGCCGTCTCACCAACGACGCCATCGAGGCCGTCGAAGCCGTCGTCGCCTAGGCACGTGCCCCCGGGCCAGGCCCTTGGTCGCCTATCTCGGCCACGCGCGCAAGGGGCGACTTTGAGACAACCTCAAGCTCTGGCGTGCGCCGGAACTTTGAGGGCGCGGAGTGCGGGTAAGCCGTAGACGACTACGGGCACAGCAGCAGAAACGCAGGGACACAGACGCCACACCTCCGCACCACCGACGACCCGGAAACGGGCCGACCCGCCCGGATTGCGCCGGGCGCCCCCCACATCTACCGAACTTCTCCGCCGCAGACGCGTGGCCATATCCTGCGCCTCGGCACGAAAGTGGGCCGGGCCGATGGATGAAGGTCAGTACTACCCGAGACTCGTGGGGCCCAGCCACGCCGCGGGCGGCACGACCGTGCTGGAACTCCGCGGTGAGCTGGACATTCTCGCCGTGTCGGTGCTGTCCGACCGGCTGGACGAGATCACCGGCACCCAGGGCGTCGACCTCGTGGTCGACGTACGCGCGGTCACGTTCATCGACTGCGCCGGACTGTCCCTGCTGAGCCGCGCCCGCTACCGGACGCGGCAGCGGGGCGGCCGGCTGCGGCTGACCGGTGTCTCCGGCGGCGGGAGCGTCGCGCGGCTGCTGCGGATGACCGGGCTGACCGGCAGCTTCGACGTCGCTTCCGACGAGGCCGGCGCCGAGGACGAGGCCGGGCCCGCCGGATCGGCCGAGCCCGCAGGATCAGCCGGGTTCACCGACGCCGCCGGCACCGCCGTCGCCTGACCGGCGCTCCGCCGCCGCCCGACCGCGCGCCCCGTACGCCGCCCGCCGGAGCCCCCGCGCACCGCCCGGCGAGCGGCGCGCCCCCGGCTCAGGCCGGCAGGGCCGCCTCGATGGCGCCGACCAGCTCCTCGGCCTCCGGCTCGGTGCGCGGCCGGAAGCGGCCCGCGACCTGGCCCTGGGCACCGATCAGGAACTTCTCGAAATTCCACTGGATGTCGCCGGCCGCCCCTTCGGCGTCCTCGGTGCCGGTCAGCGCCGCGTACAGCGGATGCCGGTCCTCGCCGTTGACATCGGTCTTCTCGAACAGCGGGAAGCTCACGCCGTACGTCGCCGAGCAGAAGGTGGCGATCTCCTCGGCGGTGCCGGGCTCCTGGCCCGCGAACTGGTTGCTGGGAAAGCCCAGCACGGTGAAGCCACGGTCCCCGTAGCGCTGCTGAAGGCGCTCCAGGCCCGAATACTGCGGGGTCAGCCCGCACTTGGACGCCACATTCACCACCAGCAGGGCCTTGCCCCGGTAGTCGGCGAGGGAAGCGGGCTCACCGGTCAGGGTGCGCAGGGGGATGTCGTACAGGCTCACGGTCATGCTCCTCGTCACGGGTCCGCGGATACGGACGGCCATCATCCGTCCCAACAGCGGCGCCCGTCCTGATCTTCCCCGGATCGTCGACGGGCCAGGACACGACCGGCCGGATCTCCCCCGAGCGCCACTCCTTGAGCAGCTGGTCGAAGATCGGCGTCTCCCCCTCGGCCGGACGGCGCGCCTGCGGGGCGGGGGGCGGCAGCGCCGGCGGCTGGTGGGGCAGGGAGATGCGCTGAAAGGGGTGCGACGCGGGCTTCTTGGCATCCATGCCCGGACTCAACCGGAAATCGGTCCCCGAGTTGCGGGACGTGGCCGGGACGGTCCCCAGATGCCCCTGCGGTGGTGACGGGCAGAAGATACGTTCGCGCGCCGGAGGGACCGGCGGATGTCCCACCGGTCCCTCCGTCATCAGCAGCCCCGTGTGTCACGGCATCCGGCCTGCCTCCGTTCGAACGGAACGGAGGCGGGCGGGGCGGGTCAGCTCCGGCCCAGCAGCGCTTCGAGGACCTCCAGGAGCGCCGCCTCGGGGTCGGCCACCCGTCCCTCGGCCCGCCACGCCACGAAGCCGTCGGGGCGCACCAGCACCGCGCCCTCGGACGTCGTCCCGTGCTTCTCGGCCCAGTCGACGCCGTCCTCCGGGACCAGATCGTCGTCCGGCCCGGTGCCGATCAGATAGCAGTCCAGCCCGAGGGAGAACCGCTCGATGGCGCCCTTGGCCGCGGTGCGCCACATCTCGCCCTCGGAGCCGGTCAGCAGGACGAAGGACTTCTCGTACAGATCGAGGGTCGAGCGCCGCTCGCCGCCGGCCCGCAGCCACATGTGCGGGGCGCGGGTGCCCGGCTCGCCCGTCAGCCGCATCTGGTCGGGAACCACCGGGAGTTCGGGGTCGGCGCCGACGACGGCACCCTGCGGATAGCAGTACCCCAGGGCCACGGTGAGCACCCCGCGCTGCCGGCCACCGCCCGCGCCGGGCGCCGGCGCATACCCCGGGTGGCTGTGCTCGGCGGAGCGCGCCGAGGCGCGGGCGCTGGTCTCCCGCGCCACCGGCTGCCGTTCCGCCTCGTACGTCTCCAGCAGCTCGGGGCCCGCCGAGCCGTTCAGCACGGCGGCGAGCTTCCAGGCGAGGTTGTGTGCGTCCTGGATTCCGGTGTTGGAACCGAACGCCCCGGTGGGGGACATCTCGTGGGCCGAGTCGCCGGCGAGGAAGACCCGGCCGGACGCGTACCGTTCGGCGACCCGCTCCGCGGCGTGCCACGGCGCCTTGCCGGTGATCTCAACCGCCATGTCCGGTACGCCCGTTGCCCGGCGGATGTGGTCGATGCACCGCTCGTCGGTGAAGTCCTCCAGGGTCTCGCCCCGGTCGGGGTGCCAGGGGGCGTGGAAGACCCAGTCCGCCTGGTTGTCCACCGGCAGCAGGGCGCCGTCGGCCTCGGGGTTGGTCAGGTAGCAGGCGATGAAGCGGCGGTCGCCCACGACCTCCGCGAGCTGCGGCGCGCGGAAGGTGATGCTCACGTTGTGGAACAGGTCGCCGGGCCCGGTCTGCCCGAAGCCCAGCCGCTCCCTGACCGGGCTGCGGGGGCCGTCGGCCGCGATGAGGTAGTCCGCGTGCACGGTGCTGAGCTCGCCGGTCTCCCGGTTCTTGAGCGTCGCCCGCACCCCCTGCGCGTCCTGCTCGAAAGAGCTCAGCTCGGTGGAGAACCGCAGGTCACCGCCCTGTTCGCGGGCACAGCGCACCAGTACCGGTTCGAGGTCGTTCTGGCTGCACAGGCACCAGGCGGACGGGCTGATACGGGCCAGCCCGCCGCCCGGGTCGATCTCCTTGAACAGCCACTCCTGCTCGTCGCCGGTGAGCGAAGGCGTCTGGAGGATGCCGTGGTTGTCGGCCAGGGTCGACGCGGCCTCGCGGATCCGCTGCTCCGCCCCGGCCACCCGGAACAGCTCCATCGTGCGGACGTTGTTCCCCCGCCCGCGCGGGTGGCGGGAGGTGTCCGAATGCTTCTCGACCAGCAGATGTCTGACACCAAGGCGCCCCAGGAACAGCGACGCGGACAGGCCGACCAGGGACCCGCCCACGACGAGTACCGGCACCCGGTCTTCGACGGTGGGATTCATTGCGTGCTCCAGCTCCAGGGACGCTTACGGCAGATGGAGCACGAATGCCCGGCTCAGGGCCTGTTCGATCACGGTTCACCTGCATGGCTCACAGATCTCGCGCCACCCGTGGGTCCCGGCCACGATCGAATCCGGGACGCCCCCCCGCGACACCGGGCAGGCCGCCCCCACCATCCGGCTCAGTCACCCGGTTCGTACCGGAACTGACGACGCACCACTGGGGCCGTCGGGCCCCGAAGGAGATGCGTAGACGATGACCACGCTGTCGGAACGAATATCCCAGTCAGCCTTCGACGGCTCACGCCTTCGGGTCGTGCTGCTCCTGGACCTCCACGAAGGAGCCCAGCAGCGCTTCCTGGAAGCCTACGAGCACCTGCGCAACCAGGTCGCGTCCGTTCCCGGGCACATCACCGACCAGCTGTGCCAGTCCATCGAGAACCCCTCCCAGTGGCTCATCACCAGTGAATGGGAGAGCGCACCGCCGTTCCTCGCCTGGGTCAACAGCGAGGAACACGTGAAGATGGTCCAGCCGCTGCACAGCTGCGTCCGGGACACCCGGTCGCTGCGCTTCAGCGTCCTGCGCGAGACCTCGAACATCGCCAGCCTCGCGCCCGAGCCCCCGAAGGGCCGCCTCCAGGCCAACCCGCGCGTCGGCGACGGTGTGGTCCGGCACGCGCTCACCTTCACCGTGAAGCCGGGCAGCGAATCGATGGTCGCGGAGATCCTCGCCGGGTACACCTCCCCGGAGGCCCGGGTCGACGACACCACCCGGCTGCGCCGCACCTCCCTGTTCATGCACGGCAACCGCGTCGTGCGCGCGGTCGAGGTGCAGGGCGACCTGGTCGCGGCGCTGCGGCACATCTCCCAGCAGCCCGAGGTCCGGGCCGTCGAGGAGGCCATCAACCCGTACCTGGAGCAGGACCGCGACCTCAGCGATCCGAACTCCGCCCGGGTCTTCTTCACCCGTGCCGCACTGCCCGCGGTGCACCACGTGGCGGCGGGCGGAGCGCAGCCCGACGGCATCCGGCGGCATGCGCTGTTCTACCCCGCCAAGGAAGGGTGCGGCATGACGCTGGCCCAGATGCTCGCCCGCCAGGACGAGCTGGCCGCGGACGATCCGGCCTGCCCCATCGCCGGCAGCACCGTCTTCCAGCGCGACGACGTGGTCGTGCGCCTCATCGATCTCCGGATCCCGATCGAGAGCGATCCCGTGCTGGCGCTCGGCGTGCGCGGTCCCCGCAAGACGTCCGTGCTGCGGCGTCTGCTCGACACCGACGTGGCCGGCGGTCTGTCCAACGACCGTGAGATCGCGCATTTCCTCGAGCGCGCCGACATGGCCCTCGTCACCGACCGCCGGGCACCGGGCGCCTGACCGCGCCCGACCGCGGCAGGTCTCTCCCCTCATCCCACCCGCCGGCACCACGCCCTTGGAGGAAGCAGCCATGACCACGCACCGCCCACGCATCGTGGACCTCAGCGAGACTCAGCCCAACCGCCGGCGCGGAGGTGATCTGCGCGCCATGCTGACGCCCAGCGCGGTGGGTGCCACGAGCGGCTTCATGGGCATGGCACTCGTGCAGCCCGGCGAGCGCATCGGCGAGCACTACCACCCCTACTCCGAGGAGTTCGTGTACGTCGTCCAAGGCGCGCTCGAAGTGGACCTCGACGGGGAACCGCACCCGCTGCGCCCGGACCAGGGACTGCTGATCCCCCCGTACATGCGGCACCGCTTCCGCAATGTCGGGGACGTGGAGGCCCGTATGGTCTTCCACCTCGGTCCGCTGGCCCCGCGTCCGGAGCTCGGTCATGTCGACACCGAGGGCACGGAGGAGAGCACACCGGCCGCACCACCGGAACGTACGGAGCCGGTGTCATGACCCGCCGTGTGGCGGTCACCGGCGTCGGGATCGTCGCTCCGGGCGGAGTGGGTGTGCCCGCCTTCTGGGACCTGCTGTCCGCGGGCCGCACGGCGACACGGGGCATCACCCTCTTCGACCCGGAGGGGTTCCGCTCGCGCATCGCTGCCGAGTGCGACTTCGATCCGGCGGCCCACGGTCTGAGCGAGGAGCAGGTGGCCCGCTCGGACCGGTACATCCAGTTCGCGATGGTCGCCGCGAACGAGGCGCTGCGCAACGCCGGTCTGGACACGGAGGCCGAGGACCCCTGGCGTATCGGGGTGTCCCTGGGCACCGCGGTCGGCGGCACCACGCGCCTGGAACACGACTATGTCGCCGTCAGCAACCACGGTGCACGGTGGGATGTCGACCACCGGCCGGCCGGCCGCCATCTGGAGCGGGCGTTCTCCCCGAGTTCGCTCGCCTCCGCGGTGGCGGAACAGATCGGCGCCCACGGCCCGGTGCAGACCGTCTCCACGGGCTGCACCTCCGGCCTGGACGCCATCGGCTACGCCTTCCACTCCATCGAGGAGGGCCGGGTCGATGTGTGCATCGCCGGCGCGTCCGACTCGCCGATCTCCCCGATCACCGTGGCGTGTTTTGACGCGATCAAGGCGACGTCCGCGAACAACGACGATCCCGCCCACGCCTCGAAGCCGTTCGACGCCCACCGCGACGGGTTCGTGATGGGCGAGGGCGGCGCCGTGCTCGTCCTGGAGGAGCTGGAACACGCGCGCTCCCGTGGCGCGACCATCCACTGTGAGATCCGTGGCTACGCCACCTTCGGCAACGCGTACCACATGACCGGTCTCACCCAGGAAGGCCTGGAGATGGCCGAGGCGATCAACAGCGCCCTCGGCCACGCCAGGATCGACGCCACCCAGGTGGACTACGTCAACGCGCACGGCTCGGGCACCCAGCAGAACGACCGGCACGAGACGGCCGCGGTCAAGCGGTCGCTGGGTGCGCATGCCCGCAAGGTGCCGATGAGTTCCATCAAATCCATGGTGGGCCATTCGCTCGGGGCGATCGGCGCGATCGAGATCGTGGCCTGTGTGCTGGCACTCACCCACCAGGTGGTGCCGCCCACGGCGAACTACGAAACTCCGGACCCGGAGTGCGATCTCGACTATGTGCCCAAGACGGCACGGGAGTTGCCGCTGCGTTCGGTGCTCTCGGTCGGCAGCGGCTTCGGTGGATTCCAGTCAGCGGTGGTACTGACCCGACAGGGTGGGAGGGCATCATGAGCTCCCCGAAGGAACGTCATTCCGTCGTCACCGGCATCGGCGTCATCGCCCCCAACGGGGTGAGCACCGAGACCTTCTGGAAGGCGACGGTGGAGGGCATCAGCGTCCTCGACCGCGTCACCCGTGAAGGGTGCGAGCATCTTCCGCTCAAGGTCGCCGGCGAGGTCCGGGGCTTCGATCCGGCGGATCTGATCGAGGAGCGCTACCTCGTCCAGACCGACCGGTTCACCCACTTCGCCATGGCGGCGGCCAACCTCGCGATGGACGACGCCCGTCTCGGCCGTGCCGACTACAACGACTCGCCGTTCGCGGTGGGAGTCGTCACGGCCGCCGGATCGGGCGGCGGCGAGTTCGGCCAGCGGGAGCTGCAACGGCTCTGGGGCCAGGGCTCCCGCCATGTCGGCCCGTACCAGTCCATCGCCTGGTTCTACGCGGCGAGCACCGGACAGATCTCCATCCGCGGCGGCTTCAAGGGGCCGTGCGGAGTCGTGGCCAGCGACGAGGCGGGCGGTCTGGACGCCCTGGCGCATGCCGGCCGCACGATTCGGCGCGGCACCGATGCCGTCGTCGTGGGCGCCGCCGAGGCGCCCCTGGCCCCCTACTCGGTCGTCTGCCAGCTCGGCTACGACGATCTGAGCACGCTCGACGATCCGGCCCGCGCCTACCGCCCGTTCACCAGCGGCGCGTGCGGATTCGTGCCCGCCGAGGGCGGCGCGATGCTGATCGTCGAGGAAGAGACGGCGGCCGTGAGCCGCGGGGCGAGTGTCCGGGCCTTGCTGGCCGGACACGCCGCGACCTTCACCGGGGCCTCCCTGTGGGAGGAGTCCCGGGACGGGCTCGCGCATGCCATCCGAGGCGCACTGGAGGACGCGCGGTGCGCCCCGGAGGAGATCGATGTGGTGTTCGCGGATGCGCTCGGCGTCCCTGCGGCCGACCGGGCCGAGGCGCTGGCGATCGCGGACGCCCTGGGCCGGCACGCCTCGCAGGTCCCGGTGACCGCACCCAAGACCGGCACCGGGCGGGCGTACTGCGGCGCCCCTGTCCTGGACACCGCTGCCGCGGTGCTCGCCATGGAGCAGGGCGTCGTGCCGCCCACCCCCAACGTCGTCGACGTCTGCCATGACCTTGACGTGGTGACCGGCCGGGCCCGCCCTGCCGAGTTGCGGACGGCGCTGGTGCTGAGCCGGGGACTCATGGGCTCGAACGCGGCAATGGTGCTGCGGAAGGGCTCCGGGTCCCCCTCGTGAGAAGGAGAACCGCACATGAACGCTCAACTGACGCTCAATGAGCTGGCGGCGCTGATGAAGTCCGCCGCCGGCCTCACCGTCGACCCGAAGGAGCTGGCGAACCGGCCCGACGCGACCTTCACCGAGTTCGGCCTGGACTCGCTCGGCCTCCTCGGCATCGTCGGCGAGCTGGAGAACCGGCAGGGCCGGCCGATGCCGACGGACGCGGAGCGCTGCAAGACGCCGCGCGACTTCCTCGACCTCGTCAACACCGCGCAAACAGCACAAACCGTCAAAGCCGCCAAGGACAACGTATCTACGACAGGAGCATGACATGCCCGGCCACACCGAGAACGACATCACCATCGCGGCGCCCCTCGACCTCGTCTGGGACCTCACCAACGACATCGAGAACTGGCCGCAGCTGTTCAGCGAGTACGCCTCGGTCGAGGTGCTGTCCCGGGAGGGCGACAAGACCACCTTCCGGCTGACGATGCACCCGGACGACAACGGCACCGTCTGGAGCTGGGTCTCCGAGCGCGTCGTCGACCGGCAGAACCGCACCGTCCGCGCCCGCCGCGTCGAGACCGGCCCGTTCGCGCACATGGACATCCACTGGAAGTACGCCGAGATCCCGGGCGGCACCTCCATGCACTGGACCCAGGACTTCGCGATGAAGCCCGACGCCCCGGTCGACGACAAGGGCATGACCGAGCTCATCAACCGCAACTCCCGGATCCAGATGGAGCTCATCCGGGACCGGATCGAACAGCGTGACCGCGAGCTCCGGTCCACCGCTGTCAGCTGACGGCCCGCCAGGCCGTGTTCGGACCGCCACCCGGCGGCAACGAAGGGATCTCCCCGATGCATCACGCTCTGATCGTCGCTCGCATGGCGCCCGGTTCGGCTCCGGACATCGCCGAGGTCTTCAAGACCTCGGACCGGACGGAACTGCCGCATCTGGTCGGCGTCTCGCGACGGACCCTCTTCCAGTTCGGTGACGTGTATCTGCACCTCATCGAATCCGACCGGCCGCCAGGACCGGAGATCGCCAAGGTGACGGAACACCCCGAGTTCCGCGCCGTCAGCGACAAGCTGTCCGCCTTCGTCAGCGCGTACGACCCGGAGACCTGGCGAAGCCCCAAGGACGCGATGGCCCAGCAGTTCTACAGCTGGCAGCGCGACGGCAGCGGCTGACGCGCACGCGGAGCCGGGGCGATCCCCCGGCTCCCGCGCGGGCCCGGACAAGGGCAAGGTCGCCCGGTGAGGATGCTGCTCCTCACCGGGCGACCTGCCGTGCCGGGCCTTGCTCATTCGGGGACGGTGCACTCGAACGCGTGCAGATACGGATTCACGACCAGGATCTCGCCGACCTTCAGGCCGGCCTCCGCCATGCGGCTGACCAGGCTCGCCTTGGTGTGCTTGGCACCGCCGACGTTCAGGAGCAGCAGCAGGTCCATGGCGGTGGTGAACTTCATCGAGGGACTGTCGTCGACGAGGTTCTCGATGATCACGACGCGGGCGCCGGGACGTGCGGCCTTGACGACGTTGTGCAGGGTCCTGCGGGTGCTCTCGTCGTCCCACTCCAGGATGTTCTTGATGATGTAGACATCGGCCCGGACCGGGATGTCCTCGCGGCAGTCGCCGGGCACGATCCGCACCCGCGAGGCGAGCGGGCCGCCGTCCGCCAGCCGGGGGTCCGGGTGCGCCACGACCGTGGGCAGGTCGAGCAGGGTGCCTTCGAGGGCGGGGTGCTTCTCCAGCAGGCCGGCGAGCACATGCCCCTGGCCGCCGCCGATGTCCGCCACCGACGACGCCCCGGTCAGATCGAGCAGCTGGGCGATGTCCTGCGCCGACTGCTTGCTGGAGGTGGTCATCGCCCGGTTGAAGACCTCGGCCGAGTCGCCTGCGTCCTCGTGCAGGTACTGGAAGAACCCCTTGCCGTACAGGTCGTCGAAGACGCTGCGGCCGGAGCGCACCGCGTCGTCGAGCTTCGGCCAGGCCTCCCAGGTCCACGGCTCCGTGCACCACAGGGAGATATAGCGCAGGCTGTTGGGGGAGTCCTCCCGCAGCAGCCGGGACATGTCCGTGTGGACGTACTTTCCGTCGTCGGTCTCCGCGAAGATCCCGTAGCAGGACAGGGCGCGCAGCAGCCGTTCCAGCGGCCGCGCCTCGGTCTTCACCGCGGTGGCCAGTTCCTCCGCGGTGGTGGGCCGCTCGCCGAGCGCGTCGGCGACGCCGAGTTGCGCCGCCGCCCGTACGGCCGCCGCACAGGCGGCTCCGAAGACGAGCTCCCGGAGCCGCATGGCCGGCTGGGGGGTGGGACTTACGGTGGTCATTCCGCCTCTATTCTCCCGTTGAAGAGGGGTGCGCCCGGTGCTCCCCGTGCCGTCGGCACAGACCGGCCGGCTCCGAGGTCCGGCACACGTTGCGGACGAACCGGTTTCCCTTGCCCTTGGGGTCCCGGTTGGCCAGGTCCACCGGCTTGTTGTGCAGCACGAGGTTCTCGCTGATGAGATTGCGTTCGTTGGTCGTCTTCACGAAGCTGCGGAACAACACGATGCCGCCGGAGAGCGGGGACTTGCCGACGTGGCCCCGGATGTCGTTGCGCGTCACCAGGGTGTGCTCGGCGCCGGTGAGGATGATGCCGGAGCCCTGGATGAACGGCAGCCGGCTGTTGCCGGGGCAGTGCTTGTTGTTCTTGAGGATGGTGTTGTTCCGGACGGTCAGCATTCCCGCCCGCGGGCGGGATTCGTCGCCGACGACGAACACGCCGCCGCAGTTACCGGTGATGCTGTTGTGGGCGATGATCAGGTTTCTGACCCGCCGGACCGTGACGCCGATCCGGTTCCGCGAGAGACGGTTGTCGGTGATCCTGGACCCCCGGGTGTCGGTGGCCCCGCCCTCCTCCTTGACCGTGTTCGCCAGGAAGATGCCCGCGTCACCGTTGTCGATGGCGGCGTTGTCCCGGATCACGGTGCGGAGGGACTTCTCCTCGGCGATGCCCCACACGCCGTTCTTCCGCGAGGCGACGTCGCGCACGGACAGCCGGTCGGTGCGGGACGCCCAGATGCCGCTCTTCTTGAAGCCCTGGACGGTCAGCGAGCGGATGCTGACGTTCCGCAGCGGCCTGCCTCCCGTGCCGACGACGCAGATCCCGTTGCCGCTCTGCCCGCAGGCGTTCGCGGCCCGCTTGCCGGCCGGACTGATCACCGTCTTCCGGCCCGCACCGACGAGCCGCAGCCGCGACTTGCGGATCAGTACGCTCTCCCGGTAGTGACCGGGCCGGAGGAAGACGGTGTCGCCCGGCTTCGCTCTGTCCACCGCCCGTTGGATCGACTCACCGGGGTGGACGACGTGTCGTTGTGTTGTGTCGTACGGCGATGCCGCGCCGAGTCCGCCGATCATCATCGCGGCGACACAGCCCATGTATTTCATCTGTCGTAGCGCCATGAGGCGAAGCTATGGGCGATCACTGCCGCTCGCCACATGTGGTGACCCGACGATGACGGTGTGTGCAGCGGCCAGCTTTCGACACGCCGTCAAGTCCGCTGCCCCGCCCCTCACCGGACTGCCGATCAGGGCCGGTCAGCGGGCTTCCCGGGCTCCTCGTCGGCGGTGCCGGACGCACCGGTGCACGGCGGGCAACCGGTCGGCCCGGAATCAGCTGACCGGGTATCGGGCGGGGTGCCGTCCGGTGTGTCGGACCCGGCACCGGGCCGGCCGTCCGACGGGTCGTCAGCCGGCCCGTCCGGCTCCACCTCGGTCAGGAAGGCTGCGAGGCTGGTCGGCAGAAACCACGGTCGGGCGCGGGAAACGGTCACGGAAGACCAACGCGCCAGGCCCGGCCGACGACACCCGCTCAGGGCCGCGGAGGCGCTTGATCACCCCAACGGACGCGGGGAGGACGCCGCTGAACGGGTGCGGGAGGGCCGGAACCGGACACCACGAGGCCCGGCCGGCAGCTGGGCACACTTCCCCCCGCTCTCGGCCACCGCGGAGACGGGGCCGTATAAAGGTCAGCCCGCCCGCTCGGCCGCGCTGCGCTCCACACAGAACTCGTTGCCCTCGATGTCGGCCAGCGTCACCCACCCGGTCCCGTCGGTCCGCCGATGGTCGGCCACCAGGGTCGCGCCGAGCGCCAGCAGCCGCTCGACCTCATCGTCCCGGTCGCGGTCCTGTGGCTGAAGATCCAGATGCACCCGGTTCTTCCCGGCCTTGGCATCGGGCACCGTGACGAACAGCAGCGCGCCGCCCGCGGCCGTGACCGTGGCCTCCGGATCACCCGGCAGGTCGTCCTCGGCCAGCGTTCCGTCCAGTACCTCCGCTCAGAAGCTCGCCAGACGGTAGGCGTCGGAGCAGTCGATCGTGAGGTGGCGCACCAGTGAAGTCATGGGCGTCACTATGCGGTTGGAGGGTGGGGGCCTGTCCAGCGGATTCACGCGCCACGGGCCCCGTCCGCGGCTTCGGCGTCCGCATCCGGTGCGGGCCGCCCGGCGGCCGCCGCGACGGAATCCGGCCGCGGGTACGGTAACTGCCTCCGGGTGCCGGAGAGTTCACGGACAGGCGGCGGCGCGGTCCGGGGGCGGACGGCAGGACCGGCAGGTCGGCGGCAGCGGGGGAGGGGCACGCCGGGAGAACAGTGCCGCACGGGCCCCGGTTTGTCCGGCACACCCATTCAAGTCACCCGCCCCGGTCGTCTACAGTTGCAGAATTCCGCAATTCAACAGATGACGCGATGGCCGGTCGGCCTGAACGCGGAGGACATGCGTGGGCGGTTTCGCCGAATCGGTAGGGATACGGGTGCGCGCGGCGCGGTCCGCGCATGGTCCCGGGAGCGGGGCGCGCGGATGAACGGCGCCTGGGTTCCGCTCTGTCAGGCCAAGGCCGACTTCTTCCGGATGCTGGGGCATCCGGTCCGCATCCGGGTGCTGGAGCTTCTCCAGAGCGGACCGATGCCGGTGCGGAGTCTGCTCTCCGCTCTCGAAGTGGAGCCGTCCGCGCTCTCCCAGCAGCTCGCGGTCCTGCGCCGCTCGGGCCTGGTGACGGCCACCCGCAGTGGCTCCACCGTCGTCTACGAGCTGGCCGGGGGAGAGGTCGCGGAGCTGCTGAGCGCCGCCCGCCGGGTCCTCACCGAAGTGCTCGCCGGGCAGCATGCGCTCCTCACCGAACTGCGGCAGGCCGAGACCGGCGCACTGCCGGCGGCCGGCGGGGTGGGGGCCGTCTCATGACTCGCTCGCTCCGCCGCTCGCACGGTCACCGCACGGGAGCGGTCCGCTCGTTCACCACCGGAAAAGGGTGATCGCAGATGGCCGGCGCACCGAGGCGCAAGGGGCCGCCGCCGTGGCGGGCGGTCCGCTCACGCACCTGCATACCCACGCCCTCCGGGCCGGGGACCGTACGGCCCTGCCGGGGACGTCCCCCCGGGCGAGGGCCGCTCCGGACGGCGCGCGGACACGGCCGCGCCTGCCCGGAGAGCACCGCCCGCCGCCGCACCTCGCCGCGCTGCGGCGTCCGCCGGGCCCGTACGGCCGTGGTGCGTCCCGGGGCCCAGCTGGCGCGGCTGCCCGGTGGGGTGCTGCTCGCTCACCCGGCACCACGACGCAGCCTGTGGCGGCAGGTGTTGCTCTCCATCGTCGTGACCAATCTGCTGCTGGTCTTCCTGGCGCTGGTCATCTATCTGGGCCGGCACGCCGGGACGTGACGGGGACGCCGACAGGGGCCCGTTCGGGGACGACCGTCACAGGCGTTCCGCCCGCCCCCTTCCCGGCCCGCCACAACCACGCGATGTCCCGCCCGAAGGACCAGACGAGAAGTCCCAGCGCCATGGCCACGGCGGTGACCTCCGACGCCCGCGGCAGGATCCCGGCACCGGCCACGACCAGCACCACGCCCTGAAGCGCCGCCACGGTCTTGCGGGCCATGCTGTGCGGCAGGTCACCGCGCAGCCACGGCAGCACCCACGACGCCGCGACAAAGGCGTAGCGCATGAGGCCGATGCTCAGCACCCAGGCGCCCAGCGGGATGGCGACATGGACGCAGAGCACCAGGATCAGGAAGGCGTCGACCTCCATGTCGAAGCGCGCCCCCAGCGGGGTCGCCGTTCCGGTGCGCCGGGCCACCTGCCCGTCGACCGCGTCCAGGATCAGCGCCACGGCGGCGAAGGCGATCAGCACCGTGACCGGTACCGGCCGGCCGAAGGAGTCCGCGACCAGCGCGGTCACCCCGCCGACCAGGATCGTGCGGGCGAGTGTGACGCGGTTGGCCGGTCCGAACGACGTGGTCCACGTCCGGCGCAGCGCGACGGTGAGCACGGCCCAGGTGGCGACGGCGAAGACGCACCCCGTGAGCCACCCGATGGTGCCCAGGCCGGACACTCGGCACAGGACCTCCAATACCAGCAGTTGCACCCCCATACCGGCCGTAATGTCCGGTCCGAACGGCCTTGTGTCGTAGCGCTCTTGTACGGCCACCCTGCCTCCCGGGATGTGTAGCGGACTCGAAGGGCGCCGCGTAGGGTGACGGCGTCCTCATGATCCCCAGCATTGATGAACCAACGCCGTAGCGTCCAGGAGGATCCCGATGCCGCGCGTCGCTTGTGCCTTTTGGATAAGCGCTCCAGGTCAGGGCGAGATCCGGACGGTAGACCTGCCGGACCCCGCCGATGACGAGGTTCTGGTGCGCACGGTCTGCTCCGGAGTGAGCCGTGGAACGGAGACCCTGGTCTTCCGTGGCGGCGTCCCCGAGAGCCAGCACACCGTGATGCGGGCGCCGTTCCAGGAAGGCGCCTTCCCCGCACCGGTCAAGTACGGCTACCTCAATGTAGGCGTCGTCGAGGAAGGCCCGCCCGACCTGCTGGGCCGTTCGGTCTTCAGCCTGTATCCGCATCAGACGCACTTCGTCGTCCCGGCGAGCGCCGTCACCCCGGTACCGGACACCGTGCCCGCCGAGCGTGCCATCCTGGCGGGCACCGTCGAGACCGCGGTGAACGCGCTGTGGGACGCCGCGCCGCTGGTCGGCGACCGGATCGCGGTGGTCGGGGCGGGCATGGTCGGTTCCGGCGTGGCCGCCGTCCTCGCCCGCTTCCCGGGGGTCCGGGTGCAGTTGGTGGACGCCGATCCCGCGCGCGCCGCCACCGCCACGGCACTGGGTGTGGACTTCGCGCTGCCCGCGGACGCGCTGGGCGACTGCGACCTGGTCGTGCACGCCAGCGCCACCGAGGAGGGGCTGACGCGCTCGCTCGAACTGCTCGCCCCGGAAGGCACCGTCATCGAGCTGAGCTGGTACGGAGACCGGCAGGTCAGCCTGCCGCTGGGGGAGGCCTTCCACTCCCGCCGGCTGGTCGTCCGCAGCAGCCAGGTGGGCACGGTCTCCCCGGCCCGGCCCCGCCGTACCTTCGCCGACCGGCTCGCGGTCGCCCTCGACCTGCTCGCCGACCCCGCCTTCGACGCGCTGATCACCGGCGAGTCCGCTTTCGAGGACCTGCCGACGCTGCTGCCCAAGCTCGCCTCCGGCGACCTCCCGGCGCTGTGCCACCGCATCCGCTACGGGCCGGCGGACGGCTGACAACCCCTGGGTATCCACCCGGAATTCGCCCCCACGACGACACCTCACTGAGACCGACATCACACCGGAGGAACGGCCTTGTTCAGCATCACCGTCCGCGATCACCTCATGGTCGCCCACAGCTTCCGTGGCGCGGTCTTCGGACCCGCGCAGCGCCTGCACGGCGCGACCTTCATCGTGGACGCCACCTTCCGCCGTGCGGAGCTGGATGCCGACAACATCGTCGTCGACATCGGCCTGGCCACCCAGGAACTCGGCGCCGTGGTCGGCGAGCTGAACTACCGCAACCTCGACGACGAGCCCGCCTTCGCCGGCATCAACACCTCGACGGAGGCCCTGGCCAAGGTCATCGCCGACCGGCTCGCCGAACGCATCGAGGCGGGCAACTTCGGGGAAAGCGCCCGCGAGCTGGCCGGGATATCGGTCACCCTGCATGAATCGCATATCGCCTGGGCGACGTACGAGCGCACCCTGTGACCCGTACCGGCGCCACCGCGGCGGCGGAGCGCGTGGTGCACTTCGTCCTGCCCGGTGACGTCGACGACCCGGCGGTACCCAGCGGCGGCAACACCTACGACCGCCGGGTGTGCCGCGACCTCCCGGCGGCGGGCTGGCAGGTGCGCCCGTACGCGGCGCCCGGAAGCTGGCCGCAGCCGGACGCCGCGGCCCGCACGGGGCTGGCGCGGCACCTGGCGGCGCTGCCCGACGGCGCCGTGGTCCTCCTCGACGGCCTGGTCGCCTGCGGCGTCCCCGAGGTCCTCGTCCCGGAGGCGGAGCGGCTGCGGCTCGCCGTACTGGTCCATCTGCCGCTGGCCGACGAGACCGGGCTCGACCCCGCCGTGGCGGCGGAGCTGGACGCCCGAGAACGCCGCACCCTGCACGCCGTGGGGAGCGTCGTCGCGACCAGCGACTGGGCCGCCCGCCGGCTGGTCGCCCATCACGGGCTGGCGGCGGAGCGGGTCCATGTCGCCAGGCCGGGAGCCGACGCCGCGCCTCTCGCACCGGGCACCGACGGCGCCACCGGACTGCTGTGCGTCGCCGCGGTCACCCCGCGCAAGGGGCAGCACCTCCTGGTGGAGGCCCTCGCGACCGTCACCGAGCTGCCCTGGAGCTGTGTATGCGTCGGCGGGCTCGACCGTGATCCCGGTTACACCGCCCAACTGCAAAGCCGCGTCGCCGAGTCCGGCCTCGACGGCCGGATCGCTTTCACCGGGCCGCAGGCGGGCGCCGACCTGGACGCGCGCTACGCCGCGGCGGATTTGTTGGTGCTGACCTCGTATGCCGAGACCTATGGCATGGTCATCACCGAGGCGCTGGCACGCGGGATCCCGGTGCTGGCGACGGCGGTGGACGGGGTTCCGGAAGCGGTCGGGCAGGCGCCCGACGGCAGTGTGCCCGGTCTCCTCGTCCCGTCTGGACAGCCACCGGCCCTTGCCGGGGCGCTGCGTGGCTGGCTGGACGATCCGCAATTGCGTGACCGGTTGAAGAATGCGGCACGCGGACGGCGTGCCATGCTGGAGGGGTGGGAGATGACGTCGCACAGTCTGGCCGGAGCGCTGGAACGGCTTCGGGACGAGACCCGGAGCATGCGGTGAACGTAACCGGAAGGCCCCGATTCGCCCCGCGGTGGCTGGAGTTGCGGGAGCGCGCCGATGCCGCGGCCCGCGCACCCGAGCTGCTGCATCCGCTGCTGGAATGGGTGGCCGCACAGCCGCCGCCCATCGGCCCGCCCGGGAGCCCGCGCGATCTGGTGATCCGTGATCTCGGGTGCGGCACCGGCTCGATGGGGCGCTGGCTCGCCGTCCGGCTGCCCGGCCCGCAGCACTGGGTCCTCTACGACCTCGACCCCGCGCTGCTCGACCACGCCGGTGCGCGGATGCCCGTAACGGCCGCCGACGGTACGCCCGTTGACGCCACGACCGAGCGCGGCGATCTGGCCACCCTCACCGCCGACGACCTCGCGGGCACCTCGCTGGTGACCGCCTCCGCGCTGCTCGATCTGCTCACTCGCGACGAGGTGGAGGCGCTCGCCGAGGCCTGTGTGGGCGCGGGCTGCCCGGCGCTGCTGGCGCTCTCGGTCGCCGGACGGGTCGAGTTGACCCCCTCCGATCCGCTCGACGCCGAGATCGCCGACGCCTTCAACGACCATCAGCGCCGCACGGACCAGGGCCGCGGCCTGCTCGGGCCGGACGCGATCGCGGCGGCGGTCACGGCGTTCGAGCGGCGCGGTGCGACCGTTCTGGTGCGGCCCAGCGCATGGCGGCTGGGCAGTGCGGAGTCCGCGCTGACCGCCGAATGGCTGCGCGGCTGGGTCGGCGCCGCGCACGCCCAGCGGCCCGAGCTGGCACCGGAAGCGGTGGCCTATCTGCGGCGGCGGCTGGAGGAGTGCGCGGCGGGCGAGCTGACCGTCGCGGTGCACCACACCGATCTGCTGGCGCTGCCCGGACCCTCGTCCAGGAGCGCGGGATGAACAAGTCCCGCTGGGCGGCGTGGCTCAGGCTGCTCGCGGGACTGGGCATTCTGGTGGCGCTGGTGTGGCATCTGGGATCCGACGCCTTCCTGGACGGTCTGCGCCGGATCGACGCCGCCACGCTGCTCGCCGCCCTCGCCATCGGCCTGCTGACCACGGTGTTCAGCGCCTGGCGGTGGTGTCTGGTGGCCCGCGGCCTCGGTCTGCGGCTGCCCCTGGGCGGGGCCGTCGCGGACTACTACCGGGCGCTGTTCCTGAACGCGGCGCTGCCCGGCGGCGTCCTGGGCGATGTGCACCGCGCCGTGCGCCACGGCCGTCACTCCGGTGACCTCGGCCGGGGCGTACGCGCGGTCGTCCTGGAGCGCACCGCAGGCCAGTTCGTCCTGCTCGTCGCCGGTGCGGTGGTGCTGCTCGCCCGGCCCTCGCCCGTCCTGGCGCCGGTCGCCGGCTTCCTCACCTCGCCCGGTGTCGCGCTGGCCGCGGCCACGGCGGGCGGGCTGCTGGTGGCGGTCGCCGTCCGGCTGCGCCGTCGCCGGGGCGCCTCGCGCGCCGAACGCGCCGTGCGCACGGTACTCACCGAGGCGCGCCAAGGTCTGCTGGCCCCCGGTGTCTGGCCCGGCGTCGCGCTCTCCTCCGTGGCGGTACTGGCGGGCTACCTCGGGATGTTCGTGCTGGCCGCCCGGGTCGCCGGAGCCACCGCACCGACCAGCGAACTCGTACCGCTGGTGGTGCTGGCGCTGCTCGCGATGGCCCTGCCGCTGAACGTCGGCGGCTGGGGCCCGCGGGAGGGCGCCGCCGCCTGGGCCTTCGGCGCCGCCGGGCTAGGCGCGGCGCAGGGGCTCACCACTGCCGTGATCTACGGTGTGCTCGCCTTCGTCGCCAGTCTCCCGGGCGCCGCCGTGCTGCTCGTCCGCCGGTCCGCCGGATGGCGCACCGAACGCCCGCAGTTCGAGTTCGAAGAGCGTGTCCTCGCCGAGCAGGGCGCGCCGCAACGGCGGGCGTAGCGCCTCCCGCATCACCGGCGTGCCGGCAAACCGCAGGCCGGGGATGCCGTCGCCGAGCAGGACCGGTGCGACGGTGACATACAGCCGGTGCAGCGCCCGCTCCTGGAGGAACCGCGACACGGTGACCCCGCCCCCTTCGATCAGCACCCGTCCCAGGCCCCGCCGCGCCAGCGCCGCCAGCAGGCGCCGTGGGGCGAACGCGTCCGCGTCCGGCAGCACCATGACGTCCACGCCGCCGCCGGCGTCCCCGGGCACGGCGCCGGCGTCCGGCCCCACCACCCACAGCGTCGGCGCGGCACCATCGGTGAAGACCCCGCTGTGCAGCGGCACCCGGCCCCGCGGATCGAGCACCACCCGCACCGGATTGTCCCCCGCACAGGCGCGTACGGTCAGCCGCGGATCGTCCGCCACGGCGGTACCGGCCCCGACGAGCACCGCATCGGCCAGCGCGCGCAGCCGGTGCAGATGGCAGCGGTCCTCCGCCCCGGTGACATAGTCGGCATCGCCGGTACGGGTCGCGATGAAGCCGTCCAGACTCTGCCCGAGCTGCGCGAACGCGACCCGCGGGCCGGCCAGGCACAGCGGCAGATAGCGTCCGGCGAGCTCCACCGCCTCGGGTGTGGCGGGCCGTTGCCAGCGCAGTCCGCCGTCGCCGTCCGCCACCAGCCCGGCGGCCTGCGCCTCGTCCGCCGTACGGAGGGCCCGCAGCCGGTCCCAGGCGGCCGCCGCGTCGAGTACCTCAGTCATGGGCTTCCGTTCCTGCGCCCAACAGCGCCGTATATTCGTCGAATGCCTCGACCAGACCGGCCAGCAATTCCTTCCCCTTCCGGGCGGACGCCAGGGACGGGCGCCCGATGACCCCGGATTCGGTATAGGCCGACATGCCCAGTGTCAGGAGGTGCTTCCGGTCATCGGCGACGCAATCCGCTGATTCATAGCCTTCCTTGACCAATTCGGGATGGGCATACAGCAGAATGGACGTCTCGGCCTCTCCCGCATGCATATCGGTGTGCCCGGACGTCCGCACCCCGGCCCGGGTGCGCGCCGCGTCCCAGTCGGCCGATCCGGGGAAGAGCGCCATCCGCACGCCGCTCCCCGCGGATTCCTGAACGACATTGCGCAGCACGTAATTTCCGCCGTGCCCGTTGACGAGAATCAGGGTGCCGATACCGGACTTGCGGAGCGAATCGGCGATGTCCGTGACGACCGCATGCAGGGTGCGGGCCGAAATGCTGACGGTCCCCGGCCAGGCGGCGTGTTCGTGCGAACAGGACACCGTCAGCGGCGGCAGCAGCTGGACGGCCCGGCCGGCGGCCACCTCCCGGGCGATGGTGCAGGCGATGACGGTATCGGTGGTCAACGGCAGGTGAGCACCGTGTTGTTCGAAGCTGCCGATGGGCAGCACGGCCATCGTCGGCCGTCGTGCACGTACGTCCTCCGTGGTGTCCGCCGGCAAGAGGCCGGGCGCCGGAGTCGGGTGTCCCGAAGGGGTCATCGTGGGCTGCGGCCTTTCGTCGCTGACTCACCGAGTCATGGTTGTCGCAGCATACTTGTTGTGTTCTGAGTGACTACCGACGATCCATTCCCCACGCGGGTACGATCGCGCCATGATGGACCCCGACGACGATGCACACACCGACCTCCGTGTCGCAATCGATGATGCCCTCGGCCAGAAACCGGGCGTGGAACAGGTGGTGACGGTCAGGCTCCCCACGACATACGGTGAATTTCTCGCCGTCGGCTATCTGGACCGCCGCAGCGGGATCGAGCAAGTGGCGCTGGTCCACGGCGATGTCGTGGGAGAGCCGGTGCTGACCCGCGTGCATTCGGAATGCCTCACGGGTGATGTCTTCGCCTCCACCCACTGTGAATGCGGCGATCAATTGTCCGCCGCGCTGCGCGCGATCGTGGCGGAAGGCCGCGGCATTCTCGTCTATCTCCAGGGCCACGAGGGCCGGGGGATCGGACTGTTGGCCAAGCTCCGGGCGATGAAGCTACAGGAGGGCGGACTGGACACGGTCGAGGCGAATATCGCGCTCGGGCTGCCCGTCGACGCCCGCGACTACGGTGTCGCGGCGGAGATGCTCCAGGACCTCGGCGTCCGGGCCGTGCGGCTGCTGTCGAACAATCCGCGGAAGCGCGAGGCGCTGCTGCGGTACGGCATCGCCGTCACCGAACAGGTCCCGCTGCTGATGACGCCCCGTGCGGAGAACATCCGCTATCTCCGCGCCAAACGGGAGCGCCTCGACCACGATCTGCCGCATCTGGACGGCATCCCCGGTCTGTCCTGACGCGGCGGGCAGGCCAAGAGGTCGGCCACCCATGCCACGAGGGAGGGCCCGCGACGCAGAGATCGCGGGAGCCCTCCCTCGGTGGGGTGCCGGCCGTGGCGGCCGGATCAGGAGGTGGCGGGTACCGCCTCGGCCGTGGTGGCCTCGGGCCGCGCCGCGACGACGCGCTCCGCGAGGTGACCGAAGACCAGCCCGAAGGCGGTCCACAGCACCAGTTGGATGGCGATCGTCGTCACCCGGAACTGCCAGAGCAGTGTGCCGGGGAACCCGTGCGGCACATTGTCGTAGGACGGCAGGAAGGCGTACGCGATCCCGACGGCGACCACGAACGCGGCACCGGCCGCGACCGTGGCGTACCAATTGCCCAGCTTCGGTGCCAGGCGCCGGCCGAGGATCGTCGCGCCGACGGCCAGCAGGATGCCGAGCAGCATCATCAGGAAGTACAGGGCGGTGCGCTGGCCGATGGTGTCGGGATCACCGACGGCCGGCGGGTTCGCCGGGTACTTCAGGAACGGTACGAGGTAGACCAGCAGCGCGGCCCCGGCCAGCAGGGCGGCGGTGGTCCGGGCGCCGAAGCGGCCGATCCGGCCCAGCATGAAGCAGAAGACCAGGGCGGCGATTCCGCCCAGTGCCACGCCGTAGACCAGGACGCCGGTCGCCAGTCCCGCGGTGGACTGCATACCGCGGCTGACGACCTCCACTTCGTGTCCGTGTCCGTGGCTGTGTGCTTCCTCGAACGCGATGGCGGCGTCCACCCGCGGTTCGCCCAGCAGGAAGGCGACGACGAGGGCCACGACACCTGCTGCCAGACCGGCGAGCATCCCGCGCACCAGAAGGGTTCTGATGGTGACGGAGTTCATGGGTGCGAAATCCGATCAGTGGCAGGGGAAGCCGAGGAGGTGGCGCCCGTCGTGGACCCACTCGTGAACCTCGGTGCCGGAGAGCAGCGAGGTGGCGCCCTGCTCCGCGCCGATGAAGTACAGCAGGACGAGCATCAGGACGCCGACGAACAGCGCCCACGGGGCGATGGCCTTGAGGGGGAGCGGGGCCGGGGTGACGGCGCCGGTGGCGGGGGGTGCGATGGTCTGAGCCATGGCGGAACCTCCTGTGCGGGGAACTCGCGTCCCTGATCGGTGGAGTGCGTAACGACATGCCGGGTCTGGCTCGCCCGGTTCCGGCCCTGCTGGGCTGGTAAAAAACCGGACATACAGTGGCGCGACCGCGCCGGCATCTCACCGGCTTCCGTCATGTCGTCGTCAATATCATCGGGAAGGTACCGCGATCCGGCCACCAGGCCAAGGCTGCGCGGGGGGCGGAGAGGCGCAGGACGGGGCGCGCCGGCCGGACAACTCCCGTGCGCCGGACAGGCGTTGCCGGGGCCGGTGACGAGCGAGAGAAGAGGGCATGACAACTCGGGTGATGTTGGTCTCACCGGCCGCGGGCGACGCCCAGCGCGAGGTGCGCTTCGATGACGACGGCCCGCTGAGCGAGGCCGGACTGCGCCGCGTCCGGGCCGCCGCCGGAGCGCTGCCGGCCGCCGACCGGATCTTCGTCTCGCCCTCCGCCCGGTGCCGGCGCACCGCCGAGGAGCTCGGACTGTCGGCCCGCTCCACGCAGGAGCTGGCGGGCTGCGCCATGGGCGGCTGGCGCGGCCGGACCCTGGCCGAGGTCGCCGAGGCCGAGCCGGTCGCGGTGTCCGCGTGGCTCTCGGACCCGGATTTCGTGGGGCACGGCGGGGAGTCGCTGCGGCAGCTCTGCGACCGGGTCGCCGGCTGGCTGACGCGGATGGCCCAGGATGCGGGCCGGGTGCTGGCCGTCGTCGAGCCGGACGTCGTCCGCGCGGCGGCGGTGTGCGCCCTCGCGGTCCCCGCGGACGCCTTCTGGCGGCTGGATGTGCCGCCGCTGACCGTGACGGAGCTGAGCGGCCGCGGCGGACGCTGGAATCTGGGCCTGGGGCGGGCGCCGGACCGCAGGTGACGGCGGTGCGGCGGCCGCGCGGTGAAACTCCCTTGCCCTTTCATCTACCCATAAAGCCGACATAAGCGCAGAATAAAGGTGCGCGGCTCGATGCCACGCGGAACGGCCAGTTTGCGAACCAAGGAGGCGAGTCGCATGGCCGACGTCTCACACCACAGGGGCGATCTCGCAGGTCACCCCGATGCATCGGAGATGCAAGCTCGGTACGAGCGGGTGCTCGGCGGGCGCGACGTGGTACTCGTCGACGGACCGGTTTTCCTGGTCGGCCTGTACTGCGCCGTGTCGCCGTGGGTCCTCCATTTCGCCGCCGCACAGCCGGCGCTCGTCCTGCACAACCTCATCCTCGGTATCGCGATCGCCCTCCTGGCGGTCGGCTTCACCGTGGCCCCTGACCGGATGTACGGGCTGAGCGGCGCGATGTGCGCGATCGGCGTATGGATGATCATCTCGCCGTGGATCGTCGGCAGCGGCCCGGACGCCGGCGTCATCTGGAACAACATCATCATCGGCGCCCTGACGTTCCTGCTGGGTGCCATGTGTGTCGCCGTGGCGTCGAAGAGCCGCCGCGCCACCTGACGCGCGCTCCCCGCAAGGGCGTGTGAAGGCCGCCGGCCGCTTGCCTTCCCGTGAGGGCGAGCCGGTCGGCGGCCGTGCGTGCGGCCGCGGGACGTCGGCGCCGGGCCGGGCCTGGGGCCGCTAGCGGGGCCGGTCGCGGTCGCCGGTGAGCAGATGCCCCAGCAGTCCTGCCAGCACCAGCCCGCTCGCGAGCAGCAGCCCGTGCGAGAGCGCGATGCCGGCGGTCAGGCTGCCGGCCGCGGCGGCCGGCAGCAGCCAGGCCAGGCCGCGGTGGTGCGGGCGGGGCCGGGCCGGGTGGCCGCCCGCCGGGGTGCGGGGGTGGGTGCCGGGGTCCGCGTCGTGCCGGAAAAGTTCGGTGAGTTCGCCGAAAGGGCGGTCGTCGTACGGGGACAGCGTCGTCCCTCCTCCGGGTCGTGCGGCGGCCGTGCCATAGCGGCAGGGGGAAGGCGGTCGGGGGCATTGATCCGGTGATCGCGCGTAGTGAGGGCGCCTGATCAGCCGCGGCGGGGGCGGCAACGTCATCGGCATTGTTGTGCCCTGCCCGGCCTCGCCCGTAACGCCGTTGACGGGAGAGGTGCCGCATCATGCCGCGCGACACGGGCGCCCGCCGGGCCCGGTCCTGGGTATTCCGCCCGGAGCGAGGGCCCGCACGCATGCGATAACCGGGCACATTCGGTTAAATCGGTGACATGGGTCCGCCGACTGTGGCCCGCCGCCCCGGAGAGGGAGCGCCCCGTGACCGCTGCACCCGTGGATGATCACCAGGACTTCGCCGATGCCGACCGTGGTTTCATCGCCGCGCTCGACCCGCCGCAGGTCACGGGGGACGACGGCCGGGTGATCTGGGACGCCGAGGCCTACGGATTCCTGGCCGGAAACTGTCCCGAGACCGCGCACGAGAGCCTGTGGCGGCAGGGCCGGCTGGTGAGCCGGCAGGGCCTGTACGAGGTCACCGACGGTATCTACCAGGCCCGCGGCCTGGACCTGTCCAACATGACGCTGGTCGAGGGCGACCACGGCGTCATCGTCATCGACCCGCTCGTCTGCGCGGAGACCGCCGCCGCGGCCCTGGAGCTCTACCGCAAATACCGCGGCGACCGTCCGGTCACCGGTCTGGTCTATTCCCATTCGCACGGAGCGCACTTCGGCGGCGGACGGGGCGTACTGCCGCACGACCACCACCCCGTCCCGGTGCTGGCGCCGGCCGGCTTCCTCCGGCACGCCGTCCGCGAGAACATCTACGCCGGTCCCGCCATGACCCGGCGCTCCGTCTACATGTACGGAAGCCGGCTCCCCAAGGGGCCGGACGGCCAGATCGGCTGCGGCCTGGGCACCACCCGCTCCACCGGCACCATGACCCTCATCCCGCCGACCGTGGACATCACCCGCACCGGCCAGGAGGAGATCGTCGACGGCGTACGCATCGTCTTCCAGCTCACCCCGGGCACCGAGGCACCCGCCGAGATGAACTTCTGCTTCCCGGCGCACGAGGCCCTCTGCCTGGCCGAGAACGCCACCCACACCCTGCACACCGTCCTGCCGCTGCACGGCGGCGACGTCCGCGACGCCCGGACCTGGTCCCACTACCTGGGCGAGGCGCTCGCCCTCTTCGGCGACGAGGCGGAGGTCGCCTTCGCCTCCCACCACTGGCCGACCTGGGGCAAGGACCGCATCAAGACCCTGCTGGCCCACCAGCGCGACCTCTACGCCTATCTGCACGACCAGACCCTGCGGCTGCTCAACGAGGGGCTCACCGGCGCCGAGATCGCCGAGGAGCTGCGGCTGCCGCCGGACCTGGAGCAGGACACCTCCCTGCACGGCTACTACGGCTCGCTCAACCACAACGTCAAGGCGATCTACCAGCGCTACATGGGCTGGTTCGACGGCAACCCCGCCCATCTGTGGGAGCACCCGCCGGCCGAACAGGCCCGACGCTATGTGGACACCATCGGCGGCATCGAGGCCACGGTGGACGCGGGCAAGCGGTACGCCGCCGAAGGCGATCTGCGGTTCGCCGCCACCCTGCTCAACCACGCGGTCTTCGCCGAGCCGAAGAACCTCCGCGCCCGGCGTGAACTGGCCCTGGTCTACGAGCGTTTGGGCCACGGCAGCGAGAACGGCACCTGGCGCAACTTCTACCTCACCGGCGCCATGGAACTCCGCGGCACCCTCGCCGAGGCATGGGCGGCCACCGCCGACCCCGACATCGCCGGCGCCCTCACCGTCGACCAGCTCATCGACTCGCTCGCCATCCGCATCGACGGCCCGCGCGCCTGGTCCACCGCGCTCACCCTCGACCTCTACCTCCCGGACGAGGACCGGACCTGGCATCTGACGCTCTCCCACGGCGCCCTCACCCACCTCAGCTCACCCGGCGCCCCCACCCCGTCCGGGGAACACGCCCCGGACCTCACTCTCACCCTCACCAAGCCCCAGCTGCTGGACCTGTTGGACGGGCGGGTGCCGGGCGACGCCGCACAGCACGGCGAGACCGGTGCACTGAACCGGCTCCTCGGCCTCGTCCGGACGCCGAACCCCACCTTCCCCGTCGTCACGCCCTGAGGGACGCCGCCCGCCCGGCCCGCGGGCGTCAACCTCGTGCCCCGGCCCGCTTCGCCGGACTCCTGCTGACGCCACGGCTGGGGCAAACTGGGCCGGTGGCGAGCAACATTCCCGAGGAGTCGACCAGTTTCGTGGGCCGACGAGCCGAACTGCGCCGGATCGACCAGGAGTTGACCGAGCACCGGCTGATCACCCTGACCGGCCCCGGTGGGGTGGGCAAGACCCGGATCGCGATGCGGGCCGCGCGCGCGGCGGCGGCGCGGTATCCCGACGGGGTCTGCTGGGCCGACCTGTGGCCCCTACAGGGCGCGGGGCGGCTGGTGGCCAGCGTCTGCGACGCCGTCGGGCTGGCCGACCACACGGCGCGGACGCCGGTGGCGGTGCTGTGCGAATGGCTCGCCGACAAACGGCTGCTGCTGGTGCTGGACTCGTGCGAGCATCTCGTCGACGCCTGCCGCGACCTCCTCGGGGATCTGCTGACCGCCGCCCCCGCCGTGACCGTGCTGGTCACCAGCAGACAGCCGCTGGACATCGTCGGCGAGTGGACCACCGAGATCGGCCCGCTGTCCTGCACCGGCGACAACGACGCGCTCACCCTGTTCACCGAACGGGCCGGAACCGCGGCCCCCGGCGTGCCGTTCGCCGCCCCGTCGCATGCGGCGGCCGCCGCCGTCATCTGCCGACGCCTCGAAGGTATCCCGCTGGCCCTGGAACTCGCCGTCGCCCAGCTCGCGAACAGCTCCGTCGAGCAGATCGCCGAGCGGCTCACCTCCCGTTTCGACACCCTCGACGGCGACCGTCCGGTACGGCTGCCGCGGCACCGGACGCTGCGCTGCGCCATCGGCTGGAGCCATGAGCTGTGCGCACCGCTGGAACGGCTGCTGTGGGCCCGGCTGTCCGTCTTCCGCGGCACCTTCGACGAGGAGTCCGCGAGCGCCGTGTGCGCCGGTGGACCGCTCACCGAACAGGGGGTCCGCGGCACACTGGCCGCACTGGCCGCCAAGTCGGTGCTCACCCGCGAGGGCACGCGCTTCCGGATGCTCGACACACTGCGCGAGTACGGCCGGATGTGGCTGACCGAGCTGGACGAGACGACGGCGCTCGCCGACCGGCACGCCGCGCACTTCGCCGCCTTCGGCCGCCGCGCCGAACTGGGCTGGCTGGGCCCCGAACAGGTCGGCTGGTACGGCAGGGTCGCCGAGGCCCACGTCGACCTGTGCACCGCACTGGACCACCTCCTGGTCACCGACCCGGAGCGCGCCCAGGAACTCAGCGGATCCATCGGCTTCTTCTGGAGCTGCTGCGGTCATCTGCACGAGGCCCGTGACTACGTGGCCCGCGCCCTCGCCGCCCACCAGGGCCCGAGCCCGGCACGCACCCGTGCGCTGTGGGCGCTGGGTGTCGCCGTACTCCTCCAGGGCGATCTGCCGCTGGCCGACGCCCTGGGCATGGAGTGCTCCCGCGCGGCGCGGGCGTCCGACGACGCGGAGGCGGTGCTCCAGGCCGGCTACCTCATCGGCCTCACCCACCTGATGGCCGGCCGCCCGATGTCCGCGCACACCGTCGCGGACCAGGTCCTCGGCCCGGCGCCGCGCACCCCGTTCGACTCTCCCGCACGGCTGCGCTGCCATCTCGTACAGCTCTTCGCGCTCACCGGCCTGGGCAGGCTCACCGAGGCCCGCGCCGAGGCGACCGCGCTGCGCCGCGGCTGTGTGCGGCGCGGCGAATACTGGAGCCGCTCCTATATCGACTACCAGCTCTCCCTGATCTCGCTGTTCCAGGGACGGCCGGAGGAGTCCGCCGACCACGCGCGGGCGATGCTCGCGGCCAAAGAGGGCATCGGCGACAAGTTCGGAATCGCCCTGGGCCTGGACCTGTTCGCGGCCGCGGTGGCGGCCCAGGGCGACGGCGCGGCGGCCGCCCGTCTCTACGGAAGCGGCCAGGCCATCTGGCGCACCGTCGGACATCCGCAGCGCGGCACCCCGGAACTGCGCGCGGTACGCGAGGAGTGCGAGCAGCGGGCCCGCGCGGCGATCGGCGACGAGGCGTATGCCGACCTCTTCCGCCGGGCCAGCGAGGAACGCCCCGGCACCTCCCTCGCCCGGATCCTGGCGGGCGAGCTCTGACCGGCGGCGGCCCCCGGTTCAGACCACGGGATCGCCGGCCAGTCCGTACAGCAGCTCGTAGGCGGTGGTGATCATGCGGCAGCTGCGGCCGCGGCGGGTGGCCAGCGCGACCAGCCCGGTGTGCGTCGCCGGGTGGTAGCCGAGGAACGCCTGCTGGCCGAAGGTCGCCCCGACATGGAAGAGCAACGGGCCCTGCGCAGCGGGATGCTGATACCACGTCAGAGTATGGGTGTTGCGTTTGCGCCAGCCGCGTCGCAGCAGTGGCACCTGGACGTCGCGCAGCGGCCGCGCCAGTGGGGTGTCGCCGGGGGAGAGGTACGCCTCGAGGTAGGTGAGCAGATCGCCGGGGGTGGAATGGACGGACCCGGCGGCGACGAAGGCGCCCATGTCGGCGCTGCCCACCGGCGTCACGCCGTTCGTCCGGTGGCCGATGGCGTCGGTGCCGGTGGTGCCGGGCCCCAGCGTCGTGTCGGACAGCCCGAGGGGGCGCAGCACCCGGTCGGTGAGCAGGGCGGGGTAAGGGGCGCCCGCGGCGCGGGACATGACCGGGCCGAGCAGTGCCAGTCCGAGGTTGGAGTACCGCCAGCGGGTGCCCGGCCGGTGCCGGGGCCGGGTGCGGGCGAAGGCGCGCAGCAGCCGCTCGGTGTCGTAACGGGCATAGCCGTTGGCGTAAGGATGCAGCAGCGCGCCGGCGATCAGGTCGGCGGGGATCCGCGGCAGCCCGGAGGTGTGGGTGGCCAGATGCCACAGGGTGATCCGGCGCGAATTCGGGTGCGGCAGCGGCAGCTCCGGCAGGTGGGCGGCCAGCGGATCGTCCAGCGACAGCACGCCGGCCCGGGCCAGGTCGGCGAGCAGCAGCACGGTGAAGGTCTTGGACAGCGACCCCAGCTCGTAGCGCAGCGCATGGCGGGGAGTGGGCGGCGCCAGCGCCGAGCCGCCGGTCATCACGGTCCGCCGGCCGTTCCGGGTGACCCCCACCACGACGTCCGGCGCGTCGATCAGGGCGACCGCGTCCGCGAGGCGGTCACCGAGCACCGGTCCGGAGCGGTCGGGGCTCATCCGACGGCGGACAGGGCCCGGGAGGTGGCCATCGCGGAGGCGAACGCGGCGACCAGGGTGGGGTGGTGGACGAGATCGAAGACCCGCGCCGCGTCGCCCTGCGGCATCCGGCGCTGGATGGGCATCGCGCCGGTGGGCGACTGCGCGGCCGCGTACCGCTCCCACAGCTCCGCGTCCAGAGCCGGCCGCGGCAGACAGGCGTCGACGACGAGAAGTTCGCCGAGCAGATCCCAGTGTTCGAGGTCCGCCCAGTCGTCCATCCAGGCGGGCAGATACCGCATGAGGTAGTCGGCGATGGCCGGCGGGATGCGCTCGGGGGCCTCGCCCCAGTTGGTGAGGTGGAAGACGGTGTGGGTCAGGTCGTAGGCGATGTGCAGCTGCACCGTCCACGGTTCGGCCAGCTGCCCCAGCCAGGTGCGGTCCACGGCCCGGTCGAAGTCGCTGCTGGGCGGCAGGCCCAGCTTGCGTTCCGCATTGAGCACACCGAGCCGCCGGTTGGGCATCATCTCCAGCGCCGTCCACGTCGTCGTGCGCCGGCACACCTCCAGCGCGGCCTCCAGCCCCGGATGGCGGTGGCCCAGTTCGTGGAAGGTCGCATAGACCTCCAGGGGCACGGGGGAGAGCGGCTCGTCGTGCTGGAGCCGGGCCAGCACATTGCCGCCGTCCAGCAGCTCCCGCCAGGCGAAGTCCAGCAGCTTCCCGGCCCGCTCCTTCTGCCGGGATCCGGCCACCCCCTCCCGGAACAGCACCTGCATATTGAGCGCCAGCTCCCCGATGGGCTTGAGCCGCTCGACGACCGCGCCGTTGGTGGCGAAGTCGTCGGGGGTCAGCCGGAAGTGCTCGCGGTGGTCGTCGAGCCAGGTCAGGGCCCGGTCGCCGACACCGTGCAGCAAGGCGGGGGATGCGGCCGTCACGGTCACGGGGCTGTCTCGCTTTCGCAGGGGGTCCGCCCGCCCGCCATCGCCGCATCCCCGGCCGGGGGACCGGTCTCGGCCTCGTCGGAGGCGATACGGGCGAGGGTGGCGGCGAACGCGGTCACCAGGGTGGAGTGGTAGCAGGCCGTGAAGGCCTCGGCCCGGTCGCCGGTGGACGGCGCGGCACCGATCTCGGGCACACTGCCGTCGGCCGCCTGCGCGCCGGCCAGCCGCTGCCAGGCCACCGGGTCGTACGGGGCCGCGGGCAGACACGCCGTCACGGCAAGCAGCTCGCCGGCCAGGTCCCACAGCTCTTCCTCCAGCCAGTTCTCCAGCCAGGAGGGGAGCCACAGCCGCAGATAGCCGGCGAGTTCGGGGGACAGCCGCTGCCGGTTGCGCCCCCAGTCGGTGAGGTGGAAGACGTCATGGGTCACGCCGTACGCGCCCTTGCGGTCCAGCGCCCAGGGCTCCGGCAGCCCGCCGAGGCCGGTCAGGGCCAGGACGGCGCCGAAGTCGGCGTGCTGCCGCAGCCCGATCCTGCGCTCCGCGTTGAGCACACCGAGCGTACGGGTGTGGTCCTCGCGCGCCACCCGCCAGCCGCGCAGCCGCGTCGTGGTCTGCACCAGCGCGTCGACCTCGGAGTGGCGCAGCCCGGCCTGGGCGAAGACCCCGTACAGCTCGACCGGGTACGTGGCGAAGGGCTCGCCGCGGATCAGCTCGGCGAACAGCTCACCGTCGCGGGTCTCGTTCCAGGCGAACGCGAAGAGCCCGCGGGCCGTCTGCCGGATCTCGTCCCGTGGGTGCAACACCCCGATCAGCTGGGTCAGTTCGGCGAGTTCCCCCAGCGGTTTGAGCGTCAGGTTGGGGTCGGCGTCCGTGGTGACGTTCGGGGGCAGGCGGAAGAAGTCGCGCATCTCCTCCAGCCACCCCAGGCTGTCCCGGACCATCCGGTCGAGCAGCCCGGGGTCGCCCCGGCCGCCGGTCACCAACCCCGTCCGTAGAAGCGCTGGGCGGCCACGACATGCAGCGCCACCCGGGGGTCGCCGCCACCCATCTGACGGACGAAGGCCAGCCCGCTGTCGAGCCCCAGAGTCTGCGGGGCGTCGGGCAGCCGGGCCAGCCACCGGCCCAGGCCGGCCGCCTGCAACCAGTCCCGGCGGCGTACCGCCCGGACGAAACCGCGGGCCAGATCGTCGGTGCGTGCCGTCAGCTGCTCGGCGAGACCGGGCGCCAGCCCGGGCAGCGCGAGCGCGGCGAGCTGTGACACGCGATGAGAGAGCTTCGGCCAGGGGTCGGCCTCGACCCATCCGGCCGCGGCCTCGGGGGGCGGCGGCCAGTGCCGTGCGCTTCCGGGCAGAAACGCATGCGAGGCCTCGACCAGGCCGCGATAGCTCCACACCGAAATCTCCGAGGCGTCCGCTCCCGGCGGGTAGACCGTGAGCGCCTGCCGGACGACCTCTTCATCGTCCGCGCCGACGGGCGCCCCACGGTGCTCGACTGCGTACGGCGCGAGCGCATCGGCGCCCAGCACCCTGAGGGCGGCCGGGGCCAGTGCATCGCTCTGCCGCAGAATGCTCGACAACGCATAAGGGTCGCCCTCACCCCGCAGGGCGAGGGCGACCCCGGTTGCGGCATCGGCAATCACAGCGCTGAGCGGGACTGCTCCCTGCGTCTGTTCAGCCAACGCTTTCCCCTCAGCCTTAGCGGACGTCAGTCTTGGGCCGGGGGGTGGGCGGCGAGATCAGGAGCAGCGCGGCCAGCAGCAGCGCACCTCCACACTCGCGGGTATCGCGGAAAACACCGTCGGCCTCGGCGGGTGCAAGCAGTCCCTCGACCTCGGCGGCCAGGGCGGCCGTCTCGACCGGCGCTGTGCGATCCGTAACCATGCGATCAACTCCTTCGACGAATGGGATCCCAGATTCACATCGGCATATTTCCGGCGCAAGGGGACAAAAGCGATAAACGGCAATCTTTCGGGTGTCGGTAAGTGCTGCCCGCTCGGCCCTCCGTCCCTCAACTACCGTGCGATGCACGGCTGATGGCATTTCCTCCGGCGTGGCAGGCAGGTGTACGGGGCGGTTGCGCCAAGGGTGGCGACGCCGCACCGATGGGGGATCGGGCTGCTCTGTTCGGATGCATCGGCCCGGAGGGCGCGCGCGTACCGCCCGTGCCTCCGCGCGGCATGAGGCGCCGTCGGCCGTGTTTGGTTGCCGGACCCCCGCTCTGACATCATGAAGAAACGGAACATAGCTCCGCTTGTGCTGCGGAACACTGCTCCGTGTGGGCAATCGCGGGAGCGAAGGGAGTGGCGCGGTGAACGACAGCGGCGAGGGCGCGGGGCACGGGGCCCGGCCCGAGCGGACGGACGCCCGGCGCAACAAGGAGACCCTGCTCGACGCGGCCGCCGCGGTCTTCGTCAGGTCGGGCGTGGAGGCGCCGGTACGCGACATCGCGGCCGAGGCCGGCGTCGGGATGGGCACGATCTACCGCCACTTCCCGACACGAGCGGACCTCATCATCGCCGTCTACCGGCATCAGGTCGAGGCATGCGCCGAGGCCGGTCCGGCCCTGCTGGCGACCAGCGCGACGCCGCACGCCGCACTGGAGCAATGGATCAATCTGTTCGTTGATTTCCTGGTCACCAAGCACGGCCTCGCTTCCGTACTCCGGTCCGACCACGCCGGCTTCGAGACGCTGCACTCCTCCTTCCTCGACCGCCTCGTGCCCGTGTGCACCCAGCTGCTCGACGCCGCAGCCGCCTCCGGCGAGATCCGGTCCGGCCTGGAGGCCTACGCGCTCATGCGCGGCGTCGGGAACCTCTGCATCGGCGCGGACAACGACCCCCGCTATGACGCACGCCCTCTTGTCGGGCTCCTTGTCGCAGGGTTGCGCCGGCCGCGCTGACCGCCCGGTCCGTACCGGAGGCCGTGTCGAGCGTCCTGAGGAATTGTCAGTGGGGGCCGGCACGATCCACGTATGAACGCGAACGCGCACGCGACTGCCGCTGACTACGCCTGGCTCGACGAGGACCTCCCCGGTCTCACCGAGGCGTACTGCCTCACCTTGGTGCGAGGGCTCACCCCCGAGGAGGTACTGCGCCGCATCGGGGCGCGGGAGGAGCTGCGGATCACCGGAGTCGAGGAGTTGGCAGCGCCCGCATACGACGCGTGGGACGAGTATGACGGGGAGCGGATGTTCGTCGGCGTCACCTCGGTCGGCGACTGGGCCCTGATGAGGGAGTACGGCTGAACCGACGGGGCCCGCTCTTCCCGCGGCCCGCCGCCGAAGGGAGCCACCGTCACGCCTGCTCAGGCCTGACGAGGAGGACGTCGGTCGGCCACGGCCGCCTCTTTCCTCGCCCTTGCCCGGTCGATGAACCATGCGCCCAGCCCCGCCAGTACGGCCGCCCCGGCCCCGTACACCGGCAGCCACAGAGTCGTGGTGGCTGACAGGCATTCGGCGACAGCCTTATGGCTCTGGACTGCCTGCGCCTGGGCCAGGGCGGCGCTGTCGTGACCGGCCAGGTTCGCGAGCATGGCCTGTGCCTGGAGGCTCTCGTACCTGCCCACGTCAGGACATGCACCACGAGTGCCCGGCATCGGAAACAGCCACGCCCAGCGCTGGAGCATGGGGGCCAGCACGATCGCCACGCACAGGCCGACGACCAGCGCATACGCGGCCAGATTCCTCAGGTACGCAGATCCGAGGCCGGGCCTCCATGTCGGCAGTCGGTAGAAGGAGAAGATCACCGCGAGGAGCGTCACCCCGATGTATGTGGCGAACCATTGCCACGAACCCTGCGCGAGTGTGGCCGTCAGCACGGCGGCGAGGGCGATGCCGATGACACCGGGCTGGCCGGGAGTGTCACGGCCCTCGCCCAGGGATGCCGATGGCCGGGTTGCCTGAAGGCCGGGGTGGTCGCCCATGGTCTCTCCCGCTGGTTCGGAGGCCATCAGCATCCGGGCCCATCGCGCCTCGGCTCGGCGCCATGCCGGGCCGGCTCGGAAGCCCCGCCCGGTTGGCGGGGCTTCCGAGCCTGACGCCGCCGCAGGGGCCCGAGCCGCAAGCCCCGCGCCATCAGATGGTCGGCGCGTAGCCGACGGCTGCCGGCCGCCCCCGGTTCGAGGCCGGGGCACGGACCGCTCTCGGCGCCCGGCTCTACAGCACCCGGTCGGCGCGGGGCAGGGAGCGGACGGCGTACGCGACGGCCCAGCACAGCGGCAGGGCCAGTGCGGCGACGAGGGCGAACTTGACGGCCGCCGGGGCGTGCAGCCAGCGGAAGGCGTACCCGAGCCCGACGAGCACGGCGGCGTGGGTGAGGTAGACGGCGAAGGCGTGGCGGGAGAGGAACCCGGCGGCGGGTCCCTGCCGGTTGAGGCGTTCGCGGAACAGGACGGTCAGACCGAGGACGAGGCCGACGGCGAACGTCGACTCCCATGCGGCCGCGGCCAGCGACTGCCAGGTGCCGTGCCCGCCGAGCGTGCTCTCCTCGGCGGTGAGGACGACGGGAAGGTACGCAAGCGTCGCGGCGGTGGCGACGGCGAAGCCCACCCGGCCCGTGACGCGGGAGAGGGCCTGCGGCCAGCCACGGCGGTGGGCGAGCACGCCGAGAACGAAGAAACTCGCGTACTGCGGCAGGAAGCTGGGGGTGGGCAGGCCGAGGACGGGGACGTAGGTGCCGTCGGGTACGAGGCAGCGCCACAGGTACGCGGCGAGGGCAAGGGCGAGGGTGAAGGCGACGATGGCGAGGGGCCGCGGGGCCCGTGCCGTCTCGCGGCCGGCCGGTGCGGCGAGGCCGGGGAGGCGGCGTGCGCCGAGGCGGCGGACGAGGAGGTAGAGGACGGCGAACACGAGGAGGACCTCGACGAACCACATCGGGCCCGCGTCCCAGCTGCCCAGGTAGTAAGCCCAGTAGGGAAGGGATTCGCCGCGTTCGGCGAGAGTGGCCCGCATGTCCGCGTACCCGCCGAAGCCCGTGAGGGGGCGTATCAGCAGGAGGAAGGCGAGCAGCGGAATGCCGAGCCGCTTGAGGCGGTCGCGGAAGAACGGCCGCGCGCCCTTGCGGTCGTAGGAGGCCGGTGTGAAGTACCCGGCGATCATGAAGAAGAAGCCCATGAAGAACGCCTGGTTGAACATCACGAAGACGTCCAGGAGCAGGCCGGAGCCGTCCTTGGCGGGCTCGGTGTAGTACCAGGCGGGGATGTTGCCGTAGGTGACGGCGGTGTGGTGCAGCACCACGAGCGCCGTCAGCGCGATACGCAGATTGTCGATATAGAGCAGCCGGGCGCGCGCCGGTTTCTCGGTCGCCGGCCCGGGCTTCGGTTCGGGCGCGGCTTTCACAGCCGTGCGGTCCAGGTCGTCCGTCATGAATCTTCTCCCCGTTAGGTGCATGTCAGTGGTGGTCCGTGCGCTCCGTGCGCTTGATGTGTTCCGTGCGATCCGCGCGCGTGGCGTGCTCGAAGATGCCGGCGAGTTCGCGGGCGTAAGCGGTCAGGTCGTGCCCGGGATGAGCGCTCCAGTACGCGAACATGTTGTCGATCCCCGCCTGGAGGCTGACGGCCATGACACGGACGTCGAACGCGCGGAACTCGCCGCTCCGCTGGCCCTCCAGGAACACCGCCTCCAGCGCGACATAGAGCGGCTCGCTCGACGCGACGCCATAGCGCGGCGCCCCGTCAGCGGTGCGGAAGTGGCTGAAGATCTCGCCGAGTGCGGTGAGCTGGGTCCGGTGGCCGAGCATGTACTCGGCAACCGACTCGATATAGACGCGCAGCCACACGGTCGCCCCGGCCCGCTCGTCCAACCGGGCCCTGACAAAGGCGCCGATCTCCTCGTAGACCTGCTCGACGACCCGCTCGATCAACTCGCCCTTGCCCGCGAAGTGGTACGAGATCACGCCCTTGCTGATCCCCGCCCGCTCGGCGATCTGCGCCAGCGAAGCCTTCGCGAACCCCTTTGCCGCGATGGTGTCGACGGCGGCGTCGATGATCTGGGCGCGACGCGCCTTCTCGATGAACGAGCGCTCCGGCTCCTGCGACTCCCGCTCGCCTCTCCCGGCGCCTGACTGGCCGCTCGGCTCATTTTTTGACCGCATGGCCAGAAGATTAGCCGTGCGGCCAACTGCCGTCCAGTTTGCTCACCTTGAGCTGCTCGCCACCGACCCCGACCCCGACCCCGAACCCGACACCGACCCTGCTTCCGCGATCGCCATCGCCATCGCCATCGCCGTCGCCGTCGCCGTTGCCGCGGCCCGCGGGACCGCCCCGCCGTCGCCGCCATCGTGCAACCGTCAGCTGCGCATGTGGGTCGTCGACGGCACCTGGCAGCGGGTGTTGACCGGGCTGATGGCTCAGGCCGACGCGGCTTCCTCCGGTCCGCCCGGTAATCCGAACGGGACGGCGCTCAGCCCCAGGTGAGCGGGTCGAGATGGAGGTAGAAGCGCAGGCGGTCGTGGTCGAGGGCGATGCCGTACCTCTCGGCGAACGCCGCGTCCGCGGCCCGCGCCCGCTCCTCGTCCGGCCAGGTCTCCCGCGCGTTGGCGAGCAGCAGTGCCAGGTCGGCGTGACGGTCGGCCAGCCCGAGGCGGCCCAGGTCGATGAAGCCCGACACGTCCAGGGTCCGCGGGTCGAGGACGATGTTGGGCAGGCACAGGTCCCCGTGGCAGACGACCGTGTCGGCGGCCTCCTGGTCCCGTCGCCGCGCGATCTGCGGGGTGAGGCGGGCCAGCAACTCCGTGGCCGGTGTGTGCTGCTGCTCGACGGGGAGGAACTCCGGGTTCACCGCCTCGCGGGTCACGACGTCGCGCGCCACGGCGACCATGGTGTCCAGGTCCCGGCGGAACGGGCACTGCCCCACGGGTACTTCGTGCAGCTCCCGGACCGCGTCCGCGATGCGTTCCCAGGAGACGCGCAGGTCCGCGGCGGACACCTGGTCAGCGGGTACGCCGGGGACGGCACTGGTCACCAGGCAGGCACCCGCGTCACCGCGGTGCCAGTCGAGCACCCGCGGTCCCGGCACGCCCTGGTCGCCCAGCCATGCGACCCGGTCGCACTCGGCCTTCAGCCCGGCCGCGTCCGCAGCGGGTACGCACTTGGCGTACCGGGCGGCGTCCGCACTGTGGAAGACGGCGGCTCCCGACTCGCCGGTGGTGACGGGCAACCAGTCGCCGTCGCCGCCACCCGCCCCGAGCAGCACCGGCGTCACGGTCCGCGGTCCGGGGCGATCGCTCATGGCGGCCACTCTAGCCAGCCGGCCCCGCACCCGGGCTCGGGCCCACAGGACCCCCGCCCCTCACGCGGCCAGAGCTTTGCCGCCCCGGCCCGTCAGAACCGGACCGTCAGAAGCTGAAGCTCATCAGCGCCGCCGACTCCAAGCGGGCCGTGGCGTCGAAAAAGCTCACCAGCGTCTCGTAGTTCCCCTTCAGATACTCGGGCGCGTCTTCATCCCCGGGCTCCCAGATGTCGGGGTACACCTCTTCCTCGGTCATCCGAACCGGGTCGTAATGGGTGGCCAGCCGTTCCCACGGCAGCGCCCCCAGACTCTTCGACAAGGCCTGGACGCCCTCGACACCCCAGCTGAACAGCGTGCCTTCGTCGTCGACCGGGTAGCCGTCCATCAGGAACTCAAGGGGCTCACCGGCCTTGCCGAGCAGGAACTCCAGGCCGGCCCAGGCCTTGTCGAGGTAGGCCTCGGGGTTGTCCGGCCGGAGCTCGTCGACCTCCCAGAGGAACTCCCTGGCCCAGTCGGGGTCCTTCTCGGCCCTGTCCAGCTCCTCCGGTGTCACGCGCGTGAACGAGATGACCATGCCCATGAAGGCAGCCCCCATCAGTCGAGTCGAGATCGATCCATCGCTTCGACGAACGAGCATTCCATGCGCCACTGACAGTGCCACCCCAGGCGCGGAAGCCGGGCATCGAATGCCGCGCTGCCCCTCGCTCACGTTCCGGAGGCCGTCACTGCGCTTCAGCGGCGGGCCGGGAACGAGCGACGGCTCGTCCCGGAGTGCGGATCAGCTCAGCAGGTGGCCCGTGTGGGAGAGGCGGCGTGCCGTGGTCAGGAGGGCGTGGATCTGGGGGCCGGCCTGGTCGATGTCGGTCACGGGTGTCTTGAACGGCAGCCGGACGTCGTGGTGGGTGTGCGGGTACTCGAGGCGCAGGGTCACGCCGTAGCGGTCCATCGCCACCGGGAGCGCGCGCAGCATGCCGCTGTCCGGGTGGGGGCGGACGAGGCGCAGCAGCAGCGGAACGACTTCGCTGTGGTCGTCGACGAGGTGGGTCAGCATGCCCGCTTCGCTGGTCGCGATCGGGTCGAGTTCGGTCGCTTCCAGGGCGTGGAGGGTGACGTAGGTGCGTCCCTGGGCGTCTTCGAGGACCGCCTGGCCGAACTCCATGCAGGTGCTCTTTGCGGCCTCCGCGTCGTACGGGGCCGCCAGCAGTCCGGTCACCTTGACGCGGGCGCGTACCCGGTCGCGGACGGGCGTGGGGGCGATGTCGGTGAGTTCCAACCGGACCGGGACGCGCGTCGCCGTCTGGGCTTCGGCGTCCTCGAACGGCGCGTGCAGGTGGAAGTGGCCCATCGCCCCCGCGCCGTCGAGACGGCGTACTTCGGTGTGGATCCCGTCGCTCACCACGGTCATCGAATGGGCGGCGGCCAGGATCGACCGGACGCGTTCGGCGGCAGTCGGTGCGGTGGTGCGGGCGCTGAAAGGACGCATCCAGTTCTCCAGGCGCGAGTAGGGAGAGGCGAAGCAGAACGACTTAGGTAAGCCTAACCTAATAATCTGGAGAGGGTTCGGGTGGTCCGCACTCGACCGGACAAACCCGGGCCGTGCACCGGCGTGCACCGGCGTCCCGGGCTCGTGCGTGGTCCAGTTGGTCGTGCGTGGCGCCGCGGCGAGCCCGCGCCACCTGGTCAGGGCTGTGGGCAGGCAGGCAGGCGAGCGCGGGTACGCGTGAACTGTCACCGGTCGCAGGCGCGTTGGTTTCCTCATACGCGCGTTCGTCAACCCGCGAGCGGGAGAAACTGGCACCACAGTTGATCGACCGCGTCGAGGGAGCGTCATGGAGCTGCCGTCGGTTCCCGCCGGTGTCACCACAGTGATCACCTCCGGGAAGCTGCCGCCGGAGTGCGCCGCATTCTTCACCTCGGGTGGAGCGCTGACCGAGGAGGCGGACTGGTCCCATGTCGCGTCAGCCGTGGACGCATGTCTGGCGTCCGGAGGCGGGGACGCGAACGTGCGAGGTGCCCTGGCGCTCGCCGGGGCGTACGGCCGCCTGGACGCCCTGGAAGACCGCCCGGAACCGGACGACATGGACGAGGGCAGCGACCGGGCCGTCGAGCTGCTACAGGCCGCCGAAGCCAACGGCGTCGACGAGAACGAGACCTCTGAACTGTGGTGGTACTCCGCACGCATGCGGAGCCGCGCAGCCGAGCTCAGGGACTGCCTCGCGGAAACGGACGCCTACATCGAGAAGCACGGGTCGACACCGTGGCGGCGCCTGGAAGCGAAGCTGGGGCGGGCGCACGACCTCTACGCCGCCGGCGATCGTGCCGCGGCAACCCCGCTGTTCCGTGAGGTCGCGGAAATCAGCCCCTGGGATCTTGGAGCGTCAGGTAGTGGCCACCAGCAGATCCTCTCCGCTTGACGGGCGGAGGCCGTCGGCCCGGTCGGCGAAGTAGCGTTCCGCGAGCACGCTCCCCGGCACATGGTGGGCGTCCTTGAAGCCGGCGTCGCGGGCCAGGGCCAGCATCTCCTGCGGGGTGTAGAAGCTGATGAACGGCGTTCCGGCGGCTTGCGCCTGTGGTGTGGTCGCCTCGAGTGCGGGGCGGTCGGCGTCATCGACGAGTTCGGTCGGCAGCATGAACGTCATGGCGAGCGTCGAGCCGGGGGCGAGCCCGGCGAGCCGGCGCAGGGTCGCCGTGGTGGCGTCTTTGGTGAGGTACATGGTGACGCCGGTGCAGACGACGACCGCCGGCCGGCCGGGATCGAAGCCGGCCTCGGACAACTGCTCCCACCAGTCCGCGCCCGCCTCGAAGTCGACCGGCACCAGCCGCAGCCAGTCGGGAATCCCATGGCCGAGATCGGTCAGCCGTCGGCGCTTCCAGGCCTGGGTGCCCGGCTGGTCGATCTCGAACACCCGTAGGCGGGAGGCGATCTCCGGCCTGCGCTGGGCGAAGGTGTCCAGCCCGGCCCCCAGGACGACGTACTGGGAGACGCCGTGGTCGGCCTGCTCGGCCACCAGGTCCTCGATGAAGCGCGCACGGGCCACAATCGCCGCCCGGAATCCGCTGGTGCCGCGCGGGTCCATGTCCGGGCGGCACCGCCAGCCCTCATCGGGGGCCGCCAGCTGTAGTCCGACCTCGTCCTCGATCACGTGGGGCGGCGAGTCGACCTGCATGTGCATCGCCCGCCAGAGGGCGACCCGCACCGCGCTACTGTCCGGCCCCTCGTTCTGCTCGTCTGCCATGACATCCCCTCTCCTCACGGTCACTTCCTGGTCGGAGCCTGGAGGCTCCACAGGCGCCCGTCGGGGTCACGGACCGTCATCTCCGTGGTCCCGTAATGGGTGTCCTCGAACGGCGTGACCACCTCGACAGCGGGATCGGGGCGGAACGTCTCCGCATCGGCCACCTTCAGCACGATCTGCGCCTGGGGCTTCCGGTCCTCGGGGACCTCGGCGATGAACACGGAGGGACCGTCGCCGTTACGGAGTCGGCCGGAGTTGTGGTCCGTCGAGAACTCCAACTCGAAGCCCAGGGCCTGGAAGAACTTCGCCGACTTGCCCCAGTTGTGGGTCTCCAGGAACACGGCCTCGATGCCTTCGGTCGTCATATCAGCTCTCCTTCTCGGACGATTGCTGCCGTTGCCCATGGGTGTCGTCGAGGTAGGCGCGCAGGGCGGCTGCGACCAACGCCGAGAGGGACGAGCCCGACTCGATGGCGTGATATTTGACCTGCTTGATCAGCCCGACCGGCAAGTACACGTTGAACTGCTTGACCTCTTCGTCACTCACAGCGCAATGCTAGCAAGCTAGTGAGCTAGCAATCTAGTGCCTGCCGCATCAGACAATGCCCTTGCACCTGGCTGCGCGTGACAGCCTGCGTCCATGAGCTAGGACCTTGCGGTGTGGGAGGGCGCTCGGCCGGCGGGGGATGTCGCCGCGGGCCGGCTCTTCAGGGAGATGTGCGACCGGTACATCGGCACCGAAGCGGAGCACGCTCCGACGGACGGCATCGCCCGGTACGTCGCCGCGCTCCTGGAGCGGTGGCCCGACCTCACGGAGGACGAGGACGACATCTCCCCGTGGTTCACCGGGCCGTTGGTCAACGAGGCCAGTGGTCCGCTGATCTACTTCCCCGTGCGTTACAGCATGGCCGAGGAGGCCTCGGCTTACGCCGCGGATGTCGCCGCATCGATGGGACTTGTCTGTTACGACCCCCAGGCGCGGCGGCTCAGGTAGCCGGCCGGTGCTCCCGCGCTCGCCTGCGTCGGTGTGGGCGGGCACCTGCCGATGACCGCCCCCGGAGAGACCGGCCGCGGCTTCTGCGGAGGAGTGCATGGGGTGTCCGGCCGGTGCGGGCCACGCAGGGCCTAGAGTGCCAGGGTGCCGACGTACAGCATTGGTCAGGCAGCTGGGCTGCTGGGTGTGAGTTCGGAGACCGTCCGCCGCTGGGCCGATGGCGGGCAGCTGGGGATGGACCGGGGCGGTGCGGGAAACCGGGTGATCGACGGGGTGAGCCTGGCCGCGTTTGCCAAGGAGCGTGCCGAGGGCCTGCATCCGGTGCCGGGCGAGGTGCTGACCTCGGTGCGGAACTCGTTCGCGGGAATCGTCACCAAGGTGACCCTCGACGATGTGATCGCCCAGGTGGAGATCCAGTCCGGGCCGCACCGGCTGGTGTCGGTGGTCAGCCGGGAGGCGGTCGAGGAACTCGGGATCGAGGTCGGGGTGACCGCGACCGCCCGGGTGAAGTCCACCAATGTGCACATCGACCGGGCGGGCGACCGGATGTGAGCCCGGGGCGCCGGCCGCCGTGCCCGTGCGGCCCCCGCCGGCCGTGCCCGTGCGGCCCCGGAGCGCTCAGCGGCAGAGCAGCGCCGCCTGGAGATCCAGTTTGTGCTCGAGCCGGGACAGATCGCGGCCGGTGAGCGACTCGATGCGCTGGATGCGGTAGTGCACCGTGTTCACATGCAGATGCAGCGTCTCGGCGGTCCGCGCCCATGACCCGTGGTGGGTGAGGAAGACCTCCAGCGTCTCCAGGAGCATCCGGTGCGAGGTGCTCCCGGCGCGCGCCAGCGGACCCAGCACCCGGTTGCTGAAGGCCGTACGGACCACGGCCGGGACCCCGGCGAGCAGGGCGCCCAGAGTGCTGAGGTCCTCGACGGAGGTCACCCGGGCTCCGTCCGGGCGCTCGGCGCGGGCCGCCGCCAGTGCGTAACGTGCCTGGTCCAGTGCGGAGTTGAGGTCGTCGGGGGCCGGTACCGGGCCGCTGACCCCGGCGTGCAGCGGCGTCCGCGGGCGGCAGGCGTGCACCAGGGGCCACAGTTCGCCGAGCGGGAGGTCGTCCCCGGCGTCGGGGTGGGCGCGGACGACGGCGACCGCCTCGCCGCCCGGGATCCTGCCCGCCGCGAACGGCACATGGGGGGAGTGCCGCAGCGCCTCCGCCAGCGCGCTCACCACTTGGTCCCCGTCCTCGCCGCCCGACGCGGCCACCACCCGGTACGGTCCGGTGGGCGGCAGCCCGCAGGCGTGCAGCGCGGCCTCCAGCGCCGCGGCGTCGGCCGAACCGGCCCCGGCGAGCGCGACCAGCTCGTCCGCCGCCCGCCGTTCCGCCGCCTGCCGCAGCTCGACGCGGTGGCGGTACTGGGCCATGACCTCGGCGATCTCGTGCAGCACCCGCGGCGGGGCGTCGGCCGCGCCCCGCAGATGCAGCTGCCAGCCGTCATACGGACCGGCCTCCCCCTCGATCCGCAGGCTGGTGCCGGCCGACGACGTCAGCTCCCCGGCGGCCCGCTGCGCCGGCAGGTACGGGGCGGCGGGCGTCCGCGCGATCACCCGTCCGGTCGTCGTCAGCAGATAGCAGGGCGGACCGCCCAGGTGGGCGAAGGCACCGTCCAGCAGGGCATCCGGTGCGGCGTTCTCGGCGAGCAGACCGGCGAGTTCGGTGCGGACGTTCTCCGGCAGCGCGTAGTGCTCGCCGGGGCGCCGGCTCAGATCGCCCCACTGGCGCAGGTACACCGCCTCCGTGATGGCACGGAAGGTGGTGTGGGCGGGCACCGCCACCAGCACGATGCCCAGCTCACGGCAGGACTCGACCAGGACGTCCGGGACCGAGCCATGGGTCTCCTCGCCGGCCAGCAGCGCGGTGGCCCCGGCGGAGTGCAGCGCCGAGACGAAGCGGTCGACCTTCGCGCGGCTGTCGCCGGGCGTCCACCACACCAGTCCGCTCAGCACCAGCTCACCCGGCTGGAGAAACCTGGCCGGGTCCTCCAGATCGGTGGCGGTGACACCGCTGACTTCCCGGGTGAGCAGGGGGCCCTCGCCCCACAGCAGGGTCAGATCGAGCGAGTCGAGCTGGAGGAGATCTTGGACGTGCATGTGCGGGCTCCTTGGGCGGCTGCCGGGTGCGGACCCCGGCATCTCACATTCACGAGGTGAATGCGAGTACAGGCATCGTAAATGCCAGCTGATCCAGGCCATAGCGGTGCCGGGCCGGCCGGCCCGGCGGCATCCGTCGCGCGAGGGGTCGGTGTGAGGGGGCGGCGTGAGGGGCCGGTGTGAGGGGACCGGACGGCGGTGCGTGGCGGCCGGTCCGCATCCGGCTCCTGAGATACCGCCCCCTTGGCCCCTTTTGCCTCACACCAGCGAGGCAAAAACGGCGACTGGGCTGGCATCCGTGGTTCGGGGACGGGCCGTCCGGGCATCACAGGGAGGCAGCCGCCGCGCGGATCGCCTCAAGGGGGTCTCGAATGAGCCGACTCGGCCCGCCGTCCCGCACCACCGCCGTACGCCCGCCGCCCGAGGACGGCGCATCTGCCCACCCCCGGCGCTTCGTGATCCGCGGTCAGCTGCGGTGTCCGCTCGCGCTCACCGTCGCGGAGCTGCGCGAACGGTGGCCGCAGCGGCGCGCCGAGGTGGTCTTCGACTGCGCCACGAACGGGCCGCAGCACCACACCTTCGAGGGGCCCCTGCTGCGCGAGGTGATCGACGAGGCGGGCCCGGCCTTCGACGCCCGGCGGCGCAAGGACCGCTCCCGCTACGTGCTGGCGGTCACCGGCCGGGACGGGCACCACACGGTGCTGTCCTGGGCGGAGCTCGATGCCGACTTCGGCGACGCACCGGTCCTGCTGGCCACGGCCATGGACGGGCGGGCGCTCGACGCGGCGGGCAGCCAGCTCGTGGTGCCTTCGGACCGCTGCGGGGCGCGCTACATCAGCGCGATCACCGGCATCTGGTTCGGGACCTGCGCCCCGCCCGAAGCGTCTCCGGGGCTGCCCGGGGGACCGATGGCGGCCGCTCCCTGACCGGCACAGACTGCTCCCTGACCGGTGCCGGGCGCTCCTGGCCCGCACAGGCTGCCTCCTGACCGGCACCCGAACGGCCGAAGTTCCCCTTCCCGCAGGGGACTTCGGCGGGCCCGGTGCTCAGACGGCGGCGAGCGCGATCTCGGTCGACTTGATCAGCGCGGTGACTTCGGCGCCGGCGGCCAGGCCCAGGTCCGTCACCGCGTCCTTGGTGATCGCGGCGGTCAGCTCCCCGCCCGCGACGGCGACCTTGACGCCGGCCATCGCGCCGCCGGTGGTGACGTCGGTGACGGTGCCGGGGATCCGGTTACGGATGCTGACGCCGTCCACCGCACCGGTGGCGAGCGCGACCTCGGTGGACTTGATCAGGGTGCGCACCGCGGAACCCTCCTCGATGCCCAGCTCCGTCACCGCCTCCAGGGTGATCGCGGCGGTGATCTCCTGGCCGCCGTCCAGACGGACCTTGACGGTCGCCATGACCTCGCCGGGGGTGACGGAGAGAACGGTGCCGGAAAACTGGTTACGGATGCTCAGGCTCATGGAAGTGCCTCACCGGGGAAGAGGAAAGCCGGGGTGGAATATCGCGTTTCCCTGCTCTGTCAGCTGCACTCTAATCACCCGCCGCCCCGCCGTCCGGGCACGCATGACCGGCGTCAGGGGGATATACGGAGGTGCCCGGAAAACGGAGGTGCGGGGGAATTCCGTTGAGGCGCGCGGGGTGGCCGCCGGTCGGGCGGCGGCTTTTCGTTCCTTCCTCCAGGAGCCCTGGCATCTGCCATATAGCTTCGCCTGAAGGATTGCAAATGCGAGCTGATACTGCATATCTTGTCGCACATGCAGTCCTATACGATCGGCCAGGCGGCGCGGCTGCTGGGCGTCAGCCCGGACACCGCCCGCCGTTGGGCGGACGCCGGCAAGGTCGCGACCCATCGCGACGACGGTGGCCGCCGCCTCATCGACGGCCGTGATCTGGCCGCCTTCTCCATCGAGGTGGCGCAGAACGGCACCGGTGAGGACGACGCCTCGTACACCTCCGCGCGCAACGCCTTTCCGGGCATCGTCACCGCCGTCAAGCTCGGCGATGTCGCCGCCCAGGTCGAGATCCAGGCCGGTCCGCACCGCCTGGTGTCCCTGCTGACCCGGGAAGCGGTGGAGGAACTGGGCCTGGAGGTCGGCATGCAGGCCACCGCCCGCGTGAAGTCCACCAGCGTGCACATCGACCGCACCTGACCCACCGCGGCCGCACCCCAGCCGATCCGCAACCACCGTCCCCACCGGCCGGCTGCCTCACACCAGCGGCGTCGCCCGTCCACGGCGCGGCTTTCCCATTTGCCCGGACGACGCCCGTCGTCCCGCGTTCCAAGGAGTCCCGCCCCATGTCCCAGCCCTTCTCCGGACGCCGCGCCGCCGCCGCGCTCGTGACCGCCGCCCTCCTCGTACCGCTCTCCGCCTGCGGCGGCAACGACGACAGCAAGAAGGACGCGGGCAGCGAGAAGTCCGGCAGCGCCGCCTCCAAGGCGGACCTCACCGTGCTCGCCGCCTCGTCGCTGACCGATGTCTTCAAGAAGGCCGGCGCGGTGTACGAGAAGGAGCACCCGGGCACGAAGGTGAACTTCTCCTTCGCCGGCTCCCAGGAACTGGCCGCCCAGGTCAAGGAGGGCGCGCCCGCCGACGCCGTGGTCACCGCCGACACCAAGACCATGGACGGCATGAAGGTCGACGTCGGCACGCCCACCGTCATCGCCAAGAACCGCCTGGTCATCGCGACCGGCGAGGGCAACCCGAAGAAGATCGGCAATCTCAAGGACCTCGCCGACAGCAAGCTGAAGGTCGTCCTCGCCGCCTCCGAGGTGCCGGTCGGCCGCTACGGCCAGCAGGTCCTGGACGCCCAGAAGCTGAAGGTCAAGCCGGTCTCGCAGGAGCCCAACGTCCGCGCCGTGCTCAGCAAGGTCGAGCTCGGCGAGGCCGATGCCGGCCTCGTCTACAAGACGGACGCCGCCACCGCGCCCAAGAAGGTCGACGCCGTCGACATCCCCGACGCACAGAACGCCGTGGCCTCCTACCCGGCCGCGACATTGAAGGCCTCTCAGCACCAGTCCGCCGCAGCCGCCTTCGTGAAGTGGCTGAGCACGCCCGAGGCGCAGAAGATCCTCCAGCAGGCCGGCTTCCAGAAGCCGTGACCCGGTGCGGCGCGCACGGACCGTCCGGCTCGGGGGAGCGGCCCGGCCCGTGCGCGCCGCCGTACACCGGCCCGGCCCGCCCCGATCCCAGGGACCCCGATGAGAAGCCCCCGCAGGTTCGCCCCGCCCCCGGCCGGCAGGCTCCGCGCGCCCGGTACCCGTGCCCCTCTCGCGCTGGCCGTGCCCGCGCTGGTCGCCATCGCGTTCCTGCTGATGCCGCTGGTCGGCGTACTCGCCCGCACCCCCTGGAACGACCTCGGCACCCATCTGACCAGCCCGGACGTCCTCGAAGCGCTCCGGCTGTCGCTGGTGGTCTCGTTCTGCGCGCTGGGGCTGTCGCTGCTGCTGGGGGTGCCGCTGGCCTGGCTGCTGGCGCGGGTCGGCTTCCCCGGCAAGGCGCTGGTCCGCTCGCTGGTGCTGCTGCCGATGGTGCTGCCGCCGACCGTCGGCGGTGTCGCGCTGCTCCTCGGCTTCGGCCGCCGCGGACTGCTCGGCGGCTGGCTGGAGAACACCTTCGGCATCGTGCTGCCGTTCCACACCTCCGGCGCGGTGGTCGCCGCCACCTTCGTCGCGATGCCGTTCCTCGTCATCAGTCTGGAGGGCACGCTCGCCGGACTGCGCACGAGCTACGAGGAGACCGCGGCCTCCCTCGGCGCCTCTCCCGTACGGGTCTTCTGCACCGTCACCCTCCCCATGGTCGCCCCCGGCCTCGCCGCCGGTGCCGCGCTGACCTGGGCCCGCGCGCTCGGTGAATTCGGCGCGACGATCACCTTCGCCGGCAATCTGCCCGGCACCACCCAGACCCTGCCGCTCCAGGTCTACCTGCTGCTCCAGGGCTCCCCGGAAGCGGCCACCTCGGTCTCGCTGCTGCTGCTCGTCATCGCCATGGCCGTGCTGGTCGCTCTGCGCGGCCGCTGGACGGGCGGCACCACCGACCGCGCGGCCCGCCCCGTACGCGCCGGTGATGACACCGCCCCGGCGTCGCCGCCCGCCACCGGCGTCGAGGAACCCGTCACGACGTCCGTGGCGCCTCAGGAACGCTGGCCGCTGCACGCCGAGGTCACCGGCTTCAACGAGCTGACCCTGGACGCCGGTCCGGGCACCACCATCGCCGTCGTCGGCCCCAACGGCGCCGGCAAGACCACCCTGCTGCGCGCCCTGCTGGGCCTCACCCCACGCGCCCGCGCCACGCTGCGCCTCGGCGACACCGACGTCACCACGCTGCCCCCGCACCGCCGCGGCGTCGCCTGGGTCCCCCAGGACGGCGCGCTCTTCCCGCATCTGTCGGCCCTGAGTAACACCGCCTACGGGCTGCGCGCCCAGGGCACCGGGCGCGCCGAGGCCCGCCGCGCGGCACAGCTCTGGCTCGACCGGCTCGGCGTCGGCCCGCTCGCGCACCGCAAGCCCGCCCAGCTCTCCGGAGGGCAGGCCCAACGCGTCGCGCTGGCAAGGGCGTTGGCCGCCCGCCCGCGTCTGCTGCTGCTCGACGAACCGCTCGCCGCGCTCGACCAGACCACCCGCGCCCATGTCCGCCACACCCTGCGCGGCCATCTCGCGGGCTTCGGCGGCGTCTGTCTGATCGTCACCCATGACCCCGTCGAGGCGGTCTCGCTCGCCGACCGCGTCCTCGTCCTCGACGACGGCCATGCCCTCCAGGACGCGCCGCCCGCCGAGGTCACCCGGCACCCGCGCTCGCCCTGGGTGGCCCGGATGCTCGGCCGCAACGCCTGGCCGGGGACCGCCACCGGCGACGGCCTTGCGCTCACCGGCGGCGGTCACCTCGTCGCGGCCGACCGGCTCCCCGACGGTGCCCGGGCACTGGCGATCATCGCCCCCGAGGCGGTGTCCCTGCACCTGGACAAGCCCACGGGCAGCCCCCGCAACGTCTGGCCGGGCACCGTCCGGGAGATCACCTCGGCGGGCAGCCGGCTGCGGATCCTCGTCACCTCGGACGAGGCCCCCGACCTGGTGGCCGAAATCACCCCATCGGCGGCCCTCGAACTCGGCCTGGCCGACGGCGTGTCCGTCTGGACCAGCGTCAAGGCCACCGAGGTCTCCCTCGTGACGCTCTGAGCCTCGGGGCGGCCCTGAGCGTCGGGGCCGGCCCGGTCAGTGCGCCGTGGCCGCCGGCTCCAGGACGAACACCGGGATCCGGCGGTCCGTCTTCTCCTGGTAGTCGTCGTAATCGGGGTACGCCTTGACGGCGCGCCCCCACCACAGGGACTTCTCCTCGCCGGTGACCTCACGGGCCGTCATGTCCTGGCGCACCGGGCCGTCCTGGAGCTCCACCCGTGGATCGGCCACGACGTTGTGGTACCAGACGGGGTGCCGGGGCGCGCCTCCCATGGAGGCCACCACGGCGTACGTCCCGTCATGCTCCACCCGCATCAGCGGGCTCTTGCGGATCTTTCCGCTCTTCGCGCCCCGGGTGGTCAGGACCACGACCGGCAGCCCTCGCATCGTGGTGCCTTCCTCACCACCCGAGCTCTCGTACAGCGCGACCTGATCGCGCACCCACTGCTCCGGGCTGGGCTCGTACTCACCCTGAAGAGGCATAGCGTCCGTCCCCTCGACGACGACAAGCGTGGCGTCGGCCGCCTCGGGGCATGCGTGCCGCCCACGACCGACCTGATCTTCGCTCAACAAACGTAGCGGGGGGAGTCTTCCCGGCAGCGCCGTCCGGCAGCGCCGTCCGGCCGCGCGGTGTGGCCGCGCGGTGTGGTGACCGTACGGCCGGCGGATGCCGACGTGCCGGCCACCAGTCCCGGCTGTCCCGTCCGCCTCCTCCGCGGAGGGGACGGGAGAGCCGGGTCCGGTGGCCGGCACGCGACCGGTGCCGGACCGCACACCGGCAGACCCGGCGGGCGGTCCGGTCGTCAGGACACCAGTTCCACCGCCCGCCGGCTGCGGCGGTGCTGTTCGGCCCAGTTCGTCAGCGCGGCGCCACATGCGTGGTCGAGATGGCGCAGCCCGCTCAGATCGAGCTCCACATCCCGGTCGGCGGGCAGCCCCTCGAGCTGGTCGAGGATCTTGGGCAGCCTCAGGAACGTGGCGTTGCCGACGGCGCTGACGAGCACCGGCTCGTCCTCGTCGTCCGGGGTGTAGATGTCGAGGTGGACGTGGGAGGTCTCCCATGCCGTCTTCGCGATGGCCATCAGCAGGCCGATGAGGACGCCCTCGAACATATTGACCGTCACGATCGCGAGCGCCGTGACCAGGAGAACGACGGCCTCACCGCGGTGGTCGCGCCACAGCGGCCGCAGCTCCTTGAACGGGATGAGCTTGCAGCCCGCATGGACCAGTACGCCCGCCAGCGCGGCCACCGGCACCACACCCAGCGCGGCCGGGAACGCCGCGGCGAACGCCAGCAGCCAGACGCCGTGCAGCACCCGCGAGGCCTTGGTCTTCGCGCCCGCCTGGACATTGGCCGCACTGCGGACGATGACGGCGGTCATCGGCAGAGCGCCGAGGATGCCGCAGACGGCGTTGCCCGCGCCCTGGGCCATCAGCTCCTTGTCGTAGTCGGTGCGCGGTCCGTCGTGCAGCCGGTCGACCGCGGCGGCGCTGAAGAGGGACTCGGCGGACGCGATCAGCGCGAAGGCGAGGACCGTGCCGAGCACACCGATCTCGGTGAGCCGGCCGAGGTCGGCGAGGCCGGGCGGCTGGATGGCGTCCAGCAGCCCGCTGACCTGGACCCGTGCGACGGGCATGTCCAGTGCCCATACCGCGGTGGTGGCGAGCGCCACGGCGGCCAGCGGCGCGGGGAGGACCCGCGCGGCGCGCCGCCAGCGCGGCCACAGCACCAGGACGGCGATGGTGCCGGCACCGATGGCGAGCGCGGCCAGTGCGGTCCCCGACCCCACGGTGGAGGCGGCCAGGCCCGGCATTCCGCCGATGTTGGCGAGTCCGCTGCCGGGCGCCTTGGCGTCCGCGAGGGCGTAGAGCTGTCCGGCGATCAGGACCAGGCCGATGCCGGCCAGCATGCCCTGGACGACGGCGACCGAAATCGCCCGGAACCAGCGCCCCAACTTCAGGACGCCCATGGCCAGTTGGAGTGCGCCGGCCGCCAGGACCAGCGCGCCGAGCGCGCCGATGCCGTACTCCTTGACGGCTTCGAAGACCAGCACCGTCAGACCGGCCGCGGGGCCGCTGACCTGAAGGCTGCTGCCCGGGAGCAGGCCGGTGAGCAGCCCGCCGACCACGCCGGTGACGAGGCCCAGCTCGGCCGGGACCCCGGAGGCGACGGCCACCCCGACACACAGCGGGACGGCCACGAGGAACACCACGAGGGAGGCGGTGAAGTCCGCCCGGAAGGAAGTGAATCGCTTCATGAGGTGCACGCCCGCCTTCACAGCGGGAGGAACAGATCGGAGGCCGGGTGATGCGCGGCCACCAAGCCGGTGTGCACTTCGTAGAACCAGCCGTGCAGATTCACCTCGCCGGCGGCGAGCCGCTCCTGTACACAGGGGTAGCCGCGCAGCCGGTCGACCTGTTCGCGCACATGCTGCTGGACCGCGGCGGAGACCGTCGGTTCCGCGTCCTTGGGCAGCTGGTCGGACAGCTGCTGCGCCAGCCAGTCCCGTACGGCAGGCGCGCCGGTCAGGTCCTCGCCGCGGGCCCGGGCGCCGACCGCGCCGCAGTGCGAGTGGCCGCACACCACGATGTCGGCCACGCCCAGGACGCGCATCGCGTACTCGATGGTGGCGGCTTCCGCGCAGGCGGCCATGTCCTCGCGGTAGACCGGCACGGCGTTGCCTGCGGTCCGCAGTTCGAAGAGTTCGCCGGGCCGCGCCCCGGTGATCAGGGACGGGACGACCCGCGAGTCGGAGCAGGTGATGAACAGCGCGAGCGGGGACTGTCCGTCCGCGAGCCGGCCGTACGTCTCCTGTTCCTCTCGCCGGTCGGCAATACGGGCCGTCAGGCCCCGGGCATGCTGAATGAAGGTCTCCATGAGGAGGTCTCCTGCTGATGAGTGGTGCCACGGTGAGGTGGTGGCGCGAATGTGCAAGGTGCGGTTGGTGGTGCAGGCCACCACGCCGCTCTCAGCAGCGGAAGACGCAGTGCAGGAGGGGGATTTCGGCCGGTCTTGAGGCGGCCTTGGTGGTGCTGCCGGCCGACGGGGCGCCGGATGACATCGCGGCTACGGGCTGCTTGACGCCCACGCCGAACGGCGGGAGCGGCCGGCCGATGTGCTGGGGAATGCCGACGGTGAGCCGGGCGGTACGCCGCGGCTGGCCCCGCTCGGCCTCGCGCTTGGCCTTCTTCTCGGTGCCGTCATGGTCCGGCTCGGCGGCCGGCGGTGCGCTCGCGGACTTCACGGGCGACGGGGCGGTGAACGCGCTCTTCGCGGCGCCGGAAGCCGTCGCCGCACCCCCCAGCAGGAATCCCAGAACCACCATGAGGGCGGTCAGGGACGTGCGGCACAGGCGCAGCGCCGGTATGCCCGGTATGCAGGTGTCCTTCCGCATCATCGTCCCCCGTGGGTCGTCCACACGATTCCACTCTGCCCTCACAGTGCAGCACCCAGGTTTCGTGCGTGATAACGAGAAATGACGCCAAGTTTCAAGATTTCCTTCAAAGGATGCCGGGAACATCCGTTGTGCGAACGGACGTTCACGTCTGTTCCGTTTCCTTGCGGGCCGCGGGGGCGGAGGCGGTGTGCGCGGGACGGCGGACCGCCCAGGCGAGGACGGGAAGGACGGCCAGCGCGAGAATCCCGCCGGCCAGCGCCAGCGTCGGGTAGCCGCCCAGGACGACGACCAGACCCGAGGCCATGCCCCCGGTGGCACCCGCGAGGGCGATGCCGACGTCCACCAGGCCCTGCGCCGACGCGCGACGGGCGGGCGGCAGCGCGTCGGTGACCAGGGCGGTGCCGCTGACCAGCCCGAAGTTCCAGCCGATGCCGAGCAGCACCAGTGCCGTGGCGAGCGCGGGAACGGAGTGCGGGGGCGCCACGGCGGCGAGGACCCCGGCCGCCAGCAGGACCGGACCGGACGCGCCGGCGATCCAGCGCCGGCCGATCCGGTCGACCAGCAGCCCGGTGAGCGGGGAGGGCAGGAACATCGCTCCGACGTGGAGGGCGATGACCAGGCCGGACGCCTGGGTGCCATGGCCGTGTGCCTGCATGTGGACGGGCGTCATCGTCATGATCGCGATCATCACGAGCTGGGTGATGATCATGATCGTGGTGCCGGTGATCACCCCGCGCCGGTCGGGTCGCTCGTCCGGGCGGCCGTCGGCGTCGCCCGCCGTACTCCCGGCCGCCACCACGGCCCGTTCCGCGGCCAGCTTCTCGGCCAGCCGCAGCGGATCGGGCCGCAGCAGCACGGCCAGGGCCACCGCGGCGGCCCCGAACGCGGCGACGGCCAGCAGGAACGGCCCGGCGAGCCGGGGGATGCCCCAGGAGTGTGCGACCTCTCCCGTGAGGGTCACCAGATTGGGTCCGATCACCGCGCCGAGCGTGGTGGCGAAGAGGACGGTGCTCACCGCCCGCCCGCGCCGCGCGGGCGAGGCCAGATCCGCACCCGCGTAGCGCGCCATCAGATTGGTCGAGGTACCGGCGCCGTAGACCAGCAGGGACCCGAACAGCAGCACCGCACTGCCGAGGGCGGCCGCCACCACGACCCCGAGGCTGCCGAGCGCCCCGACGGCGTACCCGAGCGCAAGACCGGGGCGCCGGCCGTGGCGCCGGCAGATCTGGCCGATGCCGACGGCGCCGAGCGCGGCGCCGGCAGTGAACAGCGCACTGGGCACGCCCGCCAGGCCGGTCGAGCCGAGCATGTCCTCGGCGAGCAGCGCGCCAACGGTGATTCCCGCGGCCAGGCCCGCGCCGCTGAGGATCTGGGAGAAGACCAGGACGGCCAGAATCCGCCGCTGTTCTGGCACCTCGTGGATGGCCGGGGCAGCGTTCCGAGCCGTCATGATTCCTTTTCCTCCGAGCCGGTAGCGATCGCTGTTCAGGCCGCCACCGGTTCCAGCGCGGCGATATCCGCGAGCGACAGCCCCATCTGCTCATGGAGGAACCGCACGATGGTCCAGTGCGGCAGCGCACCCTCGTCATACGGGCCGAACTCCTCGCAGTACAGCGGAATCCAGCGCAGTGCCTCTTCGAGTGCCTGCTCGCGGCCCGGCTCCTGCTGGTAGTCCTCGTAGGCGATGCTGCGGTGTTCGATGAAGAAGCGCCCCGGCAGCCGTTCCTCGCACAGCGCCCGGTATTCGCGGGTCTGGAGGATGAGGTAGTGCCAGATCTCGTCGATGTCCTGTTCGACCGGCAGGAACAGGCCGCCGAGCCGGTCGTGGTGCCGGGAGACGAGATAGAGGTAACGCAGACACTCGGTGACCTGGCGCTCCACGAAATCGCGCGGTGCGGCGCTCTTGTCGTCGAAGTGCGTCACCACCTCGGTGTACAGCGCGTCACCGAGCAGGTCCTTGAGATCGTCGGGGGATATCCGCGGCGGGGTGGTCATGCCTCTCCTGTCCGGGGGAGCAGATGTCGGGTGGGTCGGGTTCCCGGTGGGTCGGCCGGGCGCCCGGGTGGCTCAGGTCCCGCTCGTGAGCCAGGCGTACTTTCCCGACTTCCCGATGGGGATGTGCGCACGGTGGGCGAGCCGGCAGCGTCGCCCGGTCAGTTCGCCGATGCTTTCCTCCAGCGCCGCGGCCTCCGCGGGGTCGATGGGTGCGCCGTGGAACGTCGTGTACACCAGCTGCGCCTCGGAATCGCCGGTCAGCCGCAACTGGTACACAAAGACCTGCGAGGACGTCTCACCGATGCACCGGTCGAGGTCGCCCTGTGCGACGGGCCCGTGCGGAGTGCTGAGCAATTCCTTTTCCCGGCCGCAGAATTGGGAGATTTTGCCGGGGTCGGGCGTCCCGTCCAGCGTGCGCACACAGTCGCCCGAGCGGTACCGCACCAGCGGCATATGGGGATTGCGCACACTCGTGACGATCAGCTGGTAGATCGTGCTCCCTGCGGTGACCGGGTGGAGTTCGACGCTCATCTTGTCGAGATGCGGCCAGTAGGTGCCGCGGCGGTCGCTGTAGTAGAGATAGCCGAGCTCGGTGCTGCCGAACAGGTCGATGACCGGGCAGGCGAAGTGCTGGTGCAGAAAACGCCGGACGTTGACCGGTGTGTATTCGTAGGCGTGGATGATGCTGGCGGGCGGCGGGAAGTCGTCCCACAGCCCCCATTCGCCGACCTTCCGCAGCAGATGCGCCAGGTGATATCCGGAGCAGTCGAGGTGGTACCAGCCCCGAGGGTGCGTCCGCGCGGCGGCCCGGATCTCCTGGAGCATCCGCGTCACCTCGTCGCGGTCCCACAGCGCCGGATCGAGCCGCAGATTGAGATAGCAGGTACGCGCATCGAGCTGCCGGTCCTCGGGGGCGGGGACCGGCGCCGGCACGGTACCGCGCCGTGCGGCGTTGACCCGCGCCACATGTTCCGTCGCCAGCACCGTGGTCAGTGAGACCCGCCGGCAGCCCGATTCCCAGGTGTCCGCGATATCGGGGTGTTCGCGCCACAGCCGGTAGTAGGAGTGCAGCAGGAAGTACGGGGGCCGGATGATCTGCATCCGGGCGTGATGGGTGCCGGTGGAGAGGACGAACTCGGCTTCGCCGTTCTCCAGCGCCGCGGCCAGCCGGGGCGTCATCCAGTTGTCGGGGAAGCCGCGCGCGATCTCCGGCTTGTCGAGCAGGGGGAAGTGGCCCTTCGCCAGCGACTCGCGGTAGATCGGAATGTCGCGGATCTGCTCGATGACCTCGGCGGTCGGCTGACCATCCATGGAATCCTCGTCCTTGCTCGGAATGCGGTGCCCACAAGGGAATTCGGGGAGCGGTGCCCGGGACGGGCCGGTGCCCGGGAGCGGGCGGGCGGCCCGATCGTGGTGTGCGCCGCCCGCCCGCTCCGGGCCCCTGAGGGTGCGAGGGTCAGGAGATACAGCCGGCCTTGGGCGCGGCGCTGATGCAGCCCGCCTTCGGCGCCGCGCTGATGCAGCCGTTCTTCGCCGCCTGCTGGGCGGAGTTGGCCGCGAGCCAGTTCTGCCAGACGTTGTCCTGAGCCATCTTCTTGATGAGCTGCTCCATGGGAACCTCCGATGAGAGTGCGGAAGAAGAACTGGGCATACGGCGCTGACCTGCGCTGATGCCACTGCCCTGAAGGTAAAAGTATGACCAAGTGAATGTCAATTATGGGCAATGTCACCGCCTCGGGAAGCGTGCCCGACGCGCCAACTTTGGCGGGATTCCGACGAGATGATCTCCATCCGGAACCAAATGACGACCCGTCAGGCGGAGGGTGCGGGGCGGGCCGGTCTCCCGGCGCCCCGTTGCGCCGCCCGGCGGCCGTCGATCGGGTGACCCGTAGCGCGGCTCCGGAGCCGGACGGCAGCCCGTGGGGGACGATCGCGATCAGTTACCCGCTGACCGGTCCGAGCTCCTGGGGAGTCCGCTGTGCGCATTCTGCTCATCGCCGGCGCGTTCAACAGCCTGACGCAGCGTGTATACGCCGAACTCGGTGAGAGAGGGCACCACCTGAGCGTGGAGCTGGTGACGCGGGAGACGCCGCTCCCCGAGGTCGTACGCCGTCATGCCCCCGACCTGATCGTGGCACCGATGCTCAGGACGGCCGTGCCCCGCGAGGTGTGGTCCGCCTGCACCTGCCTGATCGTGCACCCCGGCCCCGTCGGTGACCGTGGCCCGTCCTCGGTCGACTGGGCCGTGCATCTGGGCGCCGAGCGGTGGGGCGTCACGGTTCTCCAGGCCAATGACGAGATGGACGCCGGTGATGTCTGGGCCGCGGCCGACTGCCCCGTCCCCGAGGTGGGCAAGTCCGACCTGTACCGCAACGAGATCGCCGATGCCGCGGTCGACGCCGTCCTGTCGGCCGTCGCGCGCGTGGCGTCCGGCACCCACCGCCCGCAGTCGCAGACCGCCCTGCCCGACGCCGCGAAGTCCGGCCGGCCCCGGCCGCCCTTCCGCCAGGACCTGCGCCGGATCGACTGGCGGTCCGACCCCACCGACACCGTCGTACGCAAGCTGCGCGCCGCCGACTCGCAGCCCGGTGTGCGCGATGAACTCCTCGGCGACATCTGGCATTTGCACGGAGGCCACCCCGAGGACACCCTGACGGGCCGGCCGGGCGAGCTGCTCGCCACCCGGTGTGGCGCGATCTGCCGGGCGACGGCCGACGGCGCGGTATGGATCCCGGAACTGCGGCCGCCCCGCGCGCCGGGGGAGCCCGGCACCCTCAAGCTGCCCGCCACACTGGCGCTGGGCGACCGCCTCCCGCCGCTCCCCGAGGTCCCCGCCCCGCTCGGCCCCGGCGACGGCCCTCGTACCTGGAGTGACATCCGCTACCGGGAGGACGGGGCGGCCGGCTTCCTGGAGTTCTCCTTCCCCGGCGGCGCGATGAGCACCGGCCACTGCCGCCGCCTGCTCGCCGCCTACCGCCACGCCTGTGCCCGGCCGACCTCCGTGCTGGTCCTCGGCGGCCGACGGGACTTCTTCTCCAACGGCATCCACCTCCATGTCATCGAGGCCGCCGCCGACCCCGCCGAGGAGTCCTGGGCCAACATCAACGCCATGGACGACCTGGTGCACGCCGTCCTGACCACCACCGACCGGCTGGTGGTCGCCGCGCTCGGCGGCAACGCCGCGGCGGGCGGGGCGATGCTGGCCCTCGCCGCCGACGAGGTGTGGTGCCGCTCGGCCGTGGTGCTCAACCCCCACTACCGGCTGATGGGGCTCTACGGTTCGGAGTACTGGACCTACACGCTGCCCGGCCGGACAGGCCCCGAGGTGGCCGGGCAGCTCACCGCCCGTGCCCTGCCGATGACCGCCGCGGCAGGTGCGCGGCTCGGCCTGGTCGACCGGATCATCGACTGCCCCGCGCAGGACTTCGCCGCGCAGACCGGCCGGCTCGCCGTCCGGCTGGCGTCGGCGCCCGCGACCCAGGCCCGTATCGCCACGAAGAAGGCCGCCCGGGAACGCGACGAGGCGGAGCGGCCGCTCGCCGCCCACCGGGAGCACGAACTGGACCGGATGCACCGCATCTTCTTCGACCCGGACGCGCCCTATCACGCCCTGCGCCGGGCCTTCGTGCGCAAGGAACCCGCGGCCGCCACCCCCTCGCACCTGAACTCCCCGCCCGTCGGGACATGAGGAGCGCTGTCCCGGCCCCCCGGTGGGCGAGGGGACGGCCGGTGGGACGAAGCATCCCGCCGCACGGGGCCGGGCCGGCGGCCGAAGTCCGTCGGCCACCGGCCCGCTGTGAGCGCGTCCGCCCCGGCGCGGAGTCAAGCGAGTCTGCGCGTCAACCGCCGGCCCGGGTCTTCACGTAGTCGGCAGGTACTTGTATCCGATGCCGAAGACGGTGCTGATGGAGTCGCGCAGACCGGGCCCCAGGCGCCGGCGCAGACGCGCGATGTGCACATCGACGGTGCGGGTGCTGGACTGGCAGCTGGGCCAGACCGCGGCCATCAGCTGTTCCCGGGTGAAGGCGCGCTGGGGATGCAGCACGAGGTGCGCCAGCAGATCGAATTCCAGCCGTGGCAGGTCGAGTTGGCGGCCTCTGAGGAAGACCGTCCGGGCCGCGGTGTCGATACGGATCTGCTCCGGCCGGGCCTGGCCTGCCGTCGGCTCCGCGAGGCGGGACGCTTCCTCGCCGGCCGGCGCCAGGATGATGTGGACCTCGTCGGACGGCAGCCGGTGCACCGATACGGGTTCCAGGTCGTGCAGGGTCAACTGCCACTTGCCGTCGGGTAGCCGGTCGACCGCCAGGGGTGGCCCTTCGCCGGGCCCGGCTATGAGCGGCCGGACGACGTCGGCGTCCGGACGCAACGCAAGCGGGGTCGTCGAGGAGTTCATAAACATGATCTGGGCCCATTCCTCTTGCAAAGCAGGCGTGTACGGACAGACATGGCGGTGCTCGACGTTCAAGGGTGCTGAGCGCTGCGCAGCGATCACGGCGCAGTGCGGTGGTGAGGCGGGGTGGCGACCACGCACTTGTGGTGCAGGTGCGCCCATCGGGGGCGATCGCTCCGCTCGTACCGCAAGAACGCTCGCGCCCATGCCCGTACCCAGCCGTGACGTGGTGTGAAGTCACGGCCTCCGGTCCAGACGAACGCTACATGTGATCGCGCGGTTCCGGAAAGTAGCATCCGCTAATTCGGTTGCTCTTGAGCCGATTTCATGTTTGTGCGTCGTCGACTCCGGTGGCGGATCGGCCTGTTCGGCCGGGGCGGCCGCCGTTTCCCGCGACAAGTGCCTGGAGAATTCCTTGAATGTTGTTGGTTCGGGTGCCCGCGGTGCTGTGGCGGGGCGGTGAAGGCCCCGCCGGTGGCGCGGGGGTGGCCGCGCGGGGCGGCGCGCGTCCCTCGGGGTGCACGGGTGCGGTCGCCGCGGGCGGCGCACCCGCTCGTCCGGGCCCTGCGCCGCAACCCGACCGGCATGGCCGGAAAGCGTCCGTGAACTGGCCTAGGGCGGTGCGCTGTTGTGGGGCCGGCCCGGTCCGGACGAGGGCGTCGTGCCGGGGATGGCGGGGGTGTGGCGCCCTTGCGACAGAAGCGCGGCCTCCATGGAAACGATGGATACGGAGGGGTAATCAGCGACGATGTCCAGTTGTGAAGGCCCGGTGAGCATGTGAATATGCCAAATAAATGCGCGGTGGTGGATGGAGTCGCAAAGTGGAGATGTTCGGTCGGCGGGGGCAGAAGTTGTTTCCTTTTCAATCTCATCGAGACTAAAAGGTGCGGAACCAGATATTCCAGGCTACTTGTTTTCGCAATGAGTTGAGGGTGAGTAGGGTGTGGCCCGCTGTCACTTGACCGGTGGCAGGGATCCGGCTGAATTCGGCGCAGCCGGAATCCGGTGTGGGGGATGACGCCTTCGTGACCGGGAGGGGACCATGGCGGCCGGCTCTTTCGAGGGGCAGTACGTGTGGAGTCCGGCTGCCGATGACCGGGCGCTGGCGCGCGCGTGTATGGACGTACGGACCGGACGGTACTTGAGCGCGCACGAGGTGCTGAAGGAGGCCCGGGAGGATTTCGAGGTGCGCGCCCACCGGTCCCTGGTACTGGCGTCCGTGGCGGCCGACTCGGACCTGGCGGAGCGCTGGCTGGCCGAGGAGCCGGGCCCCGAGGCCGCGTTGCTCTGGGCCCGGGTGGCGATGCTCCGTGCCCTGCGGATGGCCGACGCCGGTGACCGGCGGCAAGGCGCTCTGGCGCGGATAGCGCAGTCGGCGTGCGAGCGGGCCGCGAAGCTGCTCCCCAAGGACCCCACCCCCTGGGTGGCGCAGCTGGCGCTGACGCGCCTCGACCGCCCGCAGGACCCCGCGCCGAAGGGGCTGCTGACCGCGCCGGCCGGGCCCTGGTACCTCTTCGCCCATATCCTCCGGCTCGACCCCTGGCACCGCGAGGCGCACCACCGCTTCCTGTCGTTCTTCTTCACCCGCTACGGCGGTTCGTCCGGCGCGAGCTGGGACGTTGCCGCGTTCCTGAGTCAGCGGGCCCCGGCCACCTCGCCGCTGCGGCTGCTGCCGCTGGTGGCGCTGGTCGAGGACTACAACCCGTCCGAGCTGCTCGCGGACCGCACCTGGGAGCAGCCCCAGTGGATCGCCACCGCCATGGGCATCTACCGGAACTGGCTTCCGCAGATGGCCGGTTACCGTTTCACGCCGGTGCTGGATCTGGCCTATCTGGCGCATGCGCTGTTCATGGCGAAACGTGAATTCGAAGCGCGGGAAGTCTTCACGGCCATGGGGCCCTATGCCTCGCGTATGCCCTGGAGTGCATTCGGCGATCCCGAGGAGCAATTGACCAGAGCCAGACGCTCCTGCGGCCTTCCCGTTCCCCATGACGGCTGATGCGCGATGTTTTCTCCTCCGCATGGGCTGCATCGCCGTGAAAAGACCCCCGTATTCCGCCCCGCCCGTTGGATCAGCGCCATTCGATCCATTTTCCCTCCGGTTCCCCAGAAAGGCTTCGGTTGTGTCCGAGCGTACGTCCCCAGCTCGCTCGAAAACCCCCCACGCGGCAGATCCCGTCACACTCGACGATGACGCCACGCTCCACGCCATGGGCTACCCGCGGAAACTCACCCGCAGATTCCGCGCGTTCGACAATTTCGCCATTTCCTTCACCATCATCAACATCATCTCCGGGATCTTCTCCTCCTTCGGCTTCGGTCTGAACGCCGGCGGCCCGCGGATCCTGGTCTTCGGCTGGATCGGTGTATCGATCATGGTGCTGTTCGTCGGCGCCGCGATGGGCGAGATCGCCTCCGCCTACCCGACCAGCGGCGCGCTCTACTTCTCGGCGGGCAAGCTGGCCAAGCGGCACAAGGGTGCCTGGTCCTGGTACACGGGCTGGCTGAACTTCGTGGGCCAGGTCGGCGGCACCGCCGCCACCAACTTCGCCGCCGCCACCTTCATCCAGGCGTTCATCGCCATGCAGTGGCCGTCCTACGAGCCGACGCCGCAGCAGACGGTCGGCATCACCGCGGCCATCCTTCTCCTCCAGGCGCTGGCCAACACGTATACCGTGCGGCTGGTCGCCCTGGTGAACCGTATTTCCGTGTGGTGGCTGCTGGTCGGCATGGTGGTGATCGTCGGTGCACTGACCGTGATACCCGACCAGCACCAGTCGCCTTCGTTCGCGATGCACTTCGTCAACAACACCGGCTTCACCCATGCGATTTACGGTGGAATGCTGGGTCTGCTCGTCACCAGCTGGACCTTCACCGGCTTCGACGGCAGCTTCCACATGTCTGAAGAAACGGTGAAGGCCACCGTCAATGCGCCCAGGGGCATCATGCGGGCGATCAGTTACTCCGCGATCACCGGACTGATCCTCATGCTTGCTCTGGTGTATGCGATCCGTGACTACGGTCACGCCGCGAGCGCCGAGGCGCCGCCCGTGCAGATTCTCGTCGACGCCCTCGGCCAAAGCACCGCAGGGTTGCTGTTGTTGATCGTTATCGGCGCCATGCTGTTCTGCGGTCTTGCCAACATGACCAGCAATACCCGGCAGATCTTCGCCTTCTCCCGGGACGGCGCGATGCCCGGCTCCCGTTGGTGGCATTCGGTGTCCGCGCGCACCCGTACCCCCGTCAAGGCCGTCTGGCTCGCCGCGGCCTGCCCCCTGGTGCTGGTGCTGCCCGGCTGGTGGTCGCACACCGCCTTCACCGCCGTGGTGAGCGTCAACGTCGTCGGACTGTTCCTCGCCTACGCCGTGCCCATCTTCCTGCGGCTGCGGCTCGACGACTTCCAGGCCGGGCCGTGGAACCTCGGGCGCTACGGCAAGCCCGTCGCGGCGGTCGCCGTGGCCTGGATCCTGATCAGCAATGTGCTGTTCATGCTCCCCCAGGCGTCCCCGATCACGCCCGCCTCGTTCAACTACGCACCCATCGCGCTGGCGGTGGTGCTGATCATCGCCACCGTCTGGTGGTTCGCCACCGCCCGGCGGCGCTTCCAGGGACCGGTCAGCTACGGCCGCCCCGACGAGGTCGCCGCCATGGACCTGATCTAGACCCCGTCCTACGGAGCAGGGTGGCTCGCACGGGCCGGCCGGTCGCACTGTCCCCGGCCGGCCCGCCCGCGCGCCGCCACCGGCTCCGCACCGTTCCCGCTCGCCCCCTGACCCCACCAGAAGGGACGAACACCCGGCATGTCCACCCTCGGCAACGCCCCGGACCAGCAGCCCGACACCGGCGAACTCGCCGTCACCGCCGCCTCGTCGGAGGACTGGCACCAGGTGGCCCAGTGGGCCGCCGACGAAGACTGGAACCCCGGCCTCGGCGACACCGCCTGCTTCCACCCCACCGACCCCGCGGGCTTCTTCCTCGGACGCCGCGCCGGCCGGACCGTCTCCGCGGTCTCGATCGTCACCTACTCGGACGCCTATGCGTTCCTCGGCTACTACCTCGTCCACCCCGATCACCGCGGGCAGGGCCTCGGACTCGCCACCTGGCGAGCCGCCTTCCCGCACGCCGGTGTCCGGACCGTGGGCCTCGACGCCGTCCCCGCCCAGCAAGCCACCTACCGGCGCGCCGGGTTCACCCCCGCCCACGACACCATCCGCTACGCCGGACGCCCCCTCCGCCCGGGCACACCCGCGCCGGCGGAGGTCGTACCCGTCACCGGCTCCCACCTCGACGCCGTCGCCGACTACGACCGGCGGTGCTTCCCCGCCGACCGCCGCGCCTTCGTCGCCCGCTGGCTGACGGCCCCCGGCCACACCGCCCGCGTGTATCTGCGCGACGGTGCGGTCGCCGGCTACGGCGTGCTCCGCCCGGCGCGCACCGGCCATCGCATCGGCCCGCTCTTCGCCGACACCGCCGAGGCCGCCGAGGCGCTCTTCGACACCCTCGTCGCCTCCGTCGACCCGGGCGGCGAGGTCTTCCTCGACGTTCCCGGGCCGCGGCACACCGCCCACACCCTGGCCACGGCCCGCGGCCTGGCTCCGCAGTCGCACACGGTCCGGATGTACAACGGTCCGGTCCCGCCGGCGGAGCAGGAGCGGACCTTCGCCGTCACCAGCCTGGAGCTCGGCTGACCGCGGGCGGTGCCCCGTCGGGACGGCGCCGGCCGTCCGCACCACGGGGCACCGCCCGGCCGGGGGCACCGCTCACGGGCCGACCGTGCCGTCGATGGCCTCGCGGAGGAAGTCCGCATGGCCGTTGTGGCGGGCGTATTCGTGGATCAGGTGCAGCATCACCAGGCGCAGGGAGACATGTTCGCCCCAACGGGGCTGGTAGCCCGTGACATCGAGCGACGCGGCCGCCTGCTCGATCCGGCGGGCGTGTGCCACCTCCGTCTGCCAGGCGTCGAAAGCCTCCGCGCGGGTGGCCGTGCGCGCGTCGTACGCCACCTGGTAGTCGCCCTCGGCCGACCAGACGAGCGGGAGGTCCTCGCCGTTGATCACCCGGCGGAACCAGGTCCGCTCCACCTCTGCCATGTGCCGCACCAGGCCGAGCAGGGAGAGCGTGGAGGGCGGGCTCGCCTGGCGCCTGAGGTCCTCGTCGGAGAGGCCGTCGGTCTTCATGGCGAGCGTGGCCCGGTGGAAGTCGAGGTAGGAGCGCAGGGTCTCCCGCTCGCCCGCGCGTACGGGCGGGGAGAGGCGTTCGGTGGTCACGGGTGGTTCCTTTCCGCGGCGAGCCCCGGGCAGGACCCGGCCGGTAGGTGTCGACGTGCTGAGCGGCGTCAGCACGGCGCGAGCCGCCTGCGGGGCTCAAGGGGAGGAGGGAGGGACAGAGCGGTACGCCGTGGGGGAGGGGAACTCCCCGGGCGCTCCGGAGCGTGCCGACGAGGCGGCGCGGCGGCGGTCGAGGCGATCTTCCCGAGTGCCGCGGGCCGCCGCAAGCGGTTTACGGTGGGCGGCGGTGGCGGGTGGCCGCAGCACGGCGCGAACGACCGTCAACTCCGCGCACCGGAGCGCCTGTTACGGCGAGAACGACGGCGCGGCATACGGGCGCGCGGGGCAGCGGCGCGGCATACGGGCGCGCGGGGCAGCCCGTCCGCGGGCCGTGCGCCTGCGCACCTCCCACCACGGCAGGTGCGCCTGCGCACCTCCCACACCGCGGAACGGGCCGTCCCTTCGCGCTCCGCGCCCGCTCGCCTCAGCTGCCGGTCGTCACGGCAGATACCGCTCGATGGCGGGGCCGGGACCCTCCTCGTCCATCAGGCGCCTGGCCCAGGCCAGGCTCTCGGGGGTGGGTTCGCGCCCGGACACCTTCACCAGGTCCTCCGGGTCATAGGGCCGCTCGCTACCGGTGTACAGCTCGACCGGGCGCCGCTCGGCCGACTTATCCCTGCCATTGGTCGTCACAGGTCCTCCTCTGTCCGCGCCCGCCGAGTCGCCGGGACCTCGCTTGGTTCCATCATGGGACCGCTCCCGAACACCCGCACGATGTACGCCGGGCCGCATCGTGCCCGGACGTCCGGCGGATCACCCCGCCGGGCGCGGGGCCCCGGGATAGTGCGGCGGAAACGCCTGCTCCGTCCAGATCGTCTTGCCGTACGGCGTGTAGCGCGTGCCCCAGCGCTGCACCAGCTGCGCGACGATGAAAAGCCCCCGCCCGCCCTCGTCATCGCTGGCGCTGTGCCGCAGGTGGGGGGAGGTGTGGCCGGTGTCCGACACCTCGGTCAGCAGGGTCCGGTCGCGCAGCAGCCGCAGATGCAGCGGCCCCGCCGCATGCCGTACGGCGTTGGTGACCAGCTCGCTGACCACGAGTTCCGTCGTATACGACAGCTCCTCCAGGTCCCACTCCCGCAGCTGCCCGGTGGCCAGCTCGCGGGCCTTGCCCACCGCGGCCGGCTCCGCGGGCAGCTCCCAGGCCGCCACCTGCCGGGCGTCGAGCTCACGGGTGCGCACCAGCAGCAGGGCCGAGTCGTCGACGGCAGGACCGTCCGGCAGCAGCTCCGCCAGCACGTGGATGCACAGCTCGTCCAGCGGCCGACGGTGATCGCTCAGCACCCGGCCCAGGATCTCCAGCCCCTCGTCGACGTCCCGGTCCCGGCCCTCGACCAGCCCGTTCGTGAACAGCGCGATCAGGCTGCCGGCCGGCAGCTCGATCTCCAGGGATTCGAACGGCAGGCCCCCGAGCCCCAGTGGCGGGCCGGCCGGCAGATCCGGGAAGTACAGACCGCCCTCCGCGTCCACGACGGCCGGCGGCAGATGACCGGCCCGCGCCATGGTGCACCGCCGCGACACCGGGTCGTAGACCGCGTAGAGACAGGTCACGCCGGTGGCCACATCGTCCGGTCCGGCGTCCATGCCGACCACGGCAGCCTGCTCCTCCGCGGTCTGTCCCACCAGGTCGTCCAGCCGGCTCAGCAGCTCGTCGGGGGACAGGTCCAGCCGGGCCAGGGCGCGTACGGTCGTCCGCAGCCGTCCCATGGTCGCCGCCGCCTGGAGGCCATGGCCGACCACGTCCCCGACGACCAGGCCGACCCGGGTACCCGAGAGGCCGATGACATCGAACCAGTCGCCGCCGACCCCGGCCCGGTCGTCGCTCGGCAGATAGCGGTAGGCCTGGTCGACGGCGGACTGGTCCGGCAGATGCTGTGGCAGCAACGTGCGCTGGAGGGTGAGCGCGGCGGTGTGCTCCCGGGCGAAGCGGCGGGCGTTGTCCAGGCACACGGCCGTCCGGATGACCAGCTCGTCGGCGAGCTCGATCTCCTCCTTGTCGAAGCCCGACGGGGCGCCGCGGACAAAGGTGACCAGCCCCAGCAGGGTGCCGCCGGCCCGCAGCGGCACCACCATGGTGCCCTCCTCGCGCACCATGCCGCCGGAGGACAGACTGCGGTACTGGAGCGATCCCGGCGGGTACTCGATGCGGTGCGGGCCGGCCGGCGGGCCGTCCGGGGTGTGCTCGGCGGTGCGGGTGGCGGCCCGCACCAGGGCCGGCAGGGTGCCGTCGGCCGATTCCGGCTCCCCGCCGTGCAGTACGGACCGCAGCAGGTCGACGGTGGCCATGGACGCGAAGTCCGGCACCACCACCTCCGTGATCTCCCGCGCGGTGCGGGTCATGTCGAGGGTGGTGCCGATCCGGGCGCCCGCCTCCACCAGGAGGTTCAGCCGGCGCTGTGCCTGGTAGCGGCCGCTGATGTCGAAAGCGTCCTCGCACACCCCGAGCACCCGGCCGTGGGCGTCCTGCAACCGGTAGTAGGAGCAGGACCAGACGTGATCGGGCCCCGGGTCGGAGGGCTGCTGGCCGACGAAGTGCAGATCGAGGATCGGTTCGCCGGTCTCCAGGACCTGGTGCATCACCGCGTCGAGGGTGCGCGGATACCCCTCGGTCACGAACTCACCGTCCGGGTACAGCTCATCGGCCCGGACGCCGAGGAATTCGTCCGACGCCAGCCCGATCTCCCGCACATACGCGGTATTCGCCCAGGTCAGTCGCAGCTCCGTGTCGTAGATCCCCAGGCCCACCGGAGACTGCGTGGCCAGGCCGTGCAGCATCGCCTGGCGGGACTCCCACATCCGGTGATCGTCCAGCTCGGCCGCCACCAGGACACGGGCGGGCCGCCCACCGCCGCTCCCGGGCACCTCGGCGAGCGGACAGATCGTGACGGCCATGTGCAGGATCCGGCCGTCCCGGTGGCGCACCGTGTGCGCCTCGCTGCCGCTCAGCGTGTCCTGTAGCGGCTGTGCGGCCGCGGAACCGGCCGGCAGCAGGGACTCCAGGGGTTGCCCGACGATCTCGTCCGGGGTGTAGCCGAGGAGTCGCTGGGCCGCCGGGCTCCACCCGATGATCCGATCCTGGGCGTCCAGAACCGCAGTGGCCGCCCTGGTGACGTCGAGGGGACCACGGAAGTCGGCGCTCTCCGCCGCGTTCCATGCGTTCATGGCATCAACCCAGCCCGGTTCGTATTCCCAGCATCGAGCCTGATCAAGACCGGCACAACTGCGCTGCGGCCGAGGGGACGCGCCCTTGGTGCGGCCCCGCCCCGTCGCTGGCAGAGTGGGAAGGGGCCCAGAGCAACAGGAGGCAGATGTGATGTCGGCCCATGGCCCGGCCACTCCGGTGCGTGGCGCTCCCTGCTGGGTCAGCCTGATGGCCCGCGATCTCCAGTCCGCTCAGAAGTTCTACTCCGCTGTCCTGGGCTGGCGGTTCCGTCCGGCCGGCCTCGGCGACGAGTTCTCCGTCGCGATCGCCGGCGGGCAGCCGGTCGCCGGCATCGGTGCCCTCGCCCAGAGCTTCCAAGTGGCCGTGGCCTGGACCTCGTACTTCGCGGTGGAGAACGCCGACGACACCGCGGACCGGATCCGCGAGCGCGGGGGGACCGTCGCCGTCGGCCCGCTCAAGGTCGGCCCCGGACGCGCCGCCCACGCCGCCGACCCCGACGGCGCCACCTTCGGCTTCTGGGAGGGCCAGACGCTGGCCTGGTCGGTCGGACAGGGGGCCGCGCCCGCCAATCTCGAACTGCGCACGCGGGATGCCTTCGCCGCCGCCATCTTCTATGCGGAGGTCTTCGGCTGGGCCTCCGAGGAACCCGGCGGCTGCGAGGTGACCTACGAGCACGACCAGGTGATCGTCCGGGACGGTACGCACACCGTCGCCACCCTGCGCGGCGGCGCGGTGGAGTCCGCCCCCGACCCGCGGGTGCGCCCCCGTTGGCACGTCCACTTCCCGGTCCGCGACATCGAGAAGGTGACGGCCGACGCGGTGGCCGCCGGCGGAACCGTCACCCCCGTGACGCCGACCACGGACGGCAAGGGCTGCCAGGCCGTCATCCGTGACCCCGACGGCGGCCTGTTCACCGTCACCTCGCCCTCGGGCTGAGGGCCCGGCCCGCGCAACGGCCCCGCCCTCCTTCGTTGTCGAAGGGGACGGGGCCGATGGCGCAGAGGGATCCGGGGGATTCCCGGGGTCAGTTCAGCGAGTCGCCGCTGCCGGCGGCTCCCGGGTCCTGGGCACCGGCACCGGCGTCTCCCGCACCGGCTCCGGCGTCTCCCGCACCGGCGCTTCCGGCTCCGGCGTCGCCCGCACCGGCGCTTCCGGCTCCGGCGTCTCCCGCACCGGCACCACCAGCTGCGGCGTCGCCCGCTCCTGCGCCGCCTGCCGCGGCGTCACCGGCGCCACCTGCTGCGGCGTCACCGCCGCCCGCATCGCCGGCGCCGCCCGCGCCGCCGCCTCCGGCGCCGATCTCCGCACCCGTGGCCTTGAGTGCGTCGGTGACCGGCTGGAAGAAGGTCTCGCCGCCCGCGGTGCAGTCGCCGCTGCCACCGGAGGTCAGGCCGACGGCCGAGTCGTCGGAGAACATCGCGCCGCCGCTGTCGCCGGGCTCGGCACAGACATCCGTCTGTATGAGGCCGTTGACGATGTCGCCGTTGCCGTAGTTCACCGTGGCGTCAAGGCCGGTGACGGTGCCGTCGTGGAGGCCGGTGGTGCTGCCCGAGCGCTGCACCTTCATGCCGACGGCGGCCTCCGCGGCCTTGGTGATCTCCTGGGTGCTGCCGTTGCCCAGGTCGACCGCGCTCTGCGGCTTCGCCGCGGTGTCGTCGTAGGTGACCAGCGCGAAGTCGGTCTTCGGGAACTGGGAGTCGGACACCGTGCCCAGCGGCTGGCTGCCGCCCTGGTCCGCCGTCCAGGTCTTGGAGTCGTTGCCGCAGTGACCGGCCGTCAGGAAGGCCGGTGCGCCCTTGACCGTGACGTTGAAGCCCAGCGAGCAGCGTGCGTTGCCGCCGAAGATGGCACTGCCGCCGACCGGGCCCGCGGCCTGCTGCCCGCCGTCTCCGGCACCACCGGCTCCGTCTCCCGCACCGCCCGCCGCGTCCCCGGCACCGCCGGCTGCTGCGTCTCCGGCCCCGCCGGCACCGCCGGCTGCGCCCCCGCCACCCGCCGCGTCTCCGGCACCGCCGGCCCCGGCCGCGTTCCCGGCACCGCCCGCCGCCTGCCCGCCGTTGGCGCCGGCCGCACCGCCGGCCGCACTCCCCGCGTTCCCACCGTCGTACCGCTTGAACTCGCCCTGAGACCGCTTGACGGTGACCATGCCCGCACCCATGCCACCCGTGGCCTTGTTGAGCGTGGCCATCTTTGCTCCGGTGACAGTTCTGTCGGCGAGCACCACGATCTTGTTGGTCTTCGGGTCGATCGACCACGCCGTGCCGGGCACCGAGGCGGAGTCGCGCAGGGTCTTCGCGCCGGCCTTCAGCGCGGTCATGCTGTTGTGCACGACCTTGGCGACGGCGCCCTTGGCCGTGACGCTCTTGGCGGCCTCCTCCGACAGCACGTTCATGACCAGATGGCCCTTCGCGCTGTCCAGGTACCAGCCGGCGCCGTTGTCCCCCAGGTCTGCCTTCAGGGACGCCGCCAGCTGCGTGGCCGAGTGGGCGCTGAGCGTCTTCGGGGCCGCCGGCTGGTCCGTGCTCGCGTTGGCGTTGGGGAGCAGGATCGCCGCGGCCCCGATGGCTGCCGCGGCGGCGCCGACCATGACGCCGGTCCGCTTGTTCACATGTCGGTGGCTCAATTCACTGACCTCCAGGGACGCACAGGAACGGGGCACACGGGGGGCCGCGGTGCGTCGCGTCGGCACCCGTGTGTTGCTGCCACTCAGTCCTACGTAGCGAGGTGCACCCCGGTCTCACGGCCACTCACGTCGTGATGAATTCCGACGCTTGCGGTGGCGAACGTTTACACTCCCGAGCCGTCCGGCCGTCCCCGGCACGGCCCCGGGGACCGCCCGCAGCACCTCGCGCGGGCCGCAGGGCACCGCCGCCGGCCGGCTCGTCCGGCGCATCCAATGGGCTGGTCAGAACGGGTGACCGTGGTCCGGCCCGGGGCCCGGGAGCCCTGTTTCCTGTGGGGCGTAAAGGGCAGCTGTGGCCGCGCTTAAGAAATCCTCGATGGACCCGGCGGCCCATGTACGGAAGATTTCCTGACGAAGATCGGGCGGCCGGACCGGCCCCTGGCAGGTCACACTCACGTACGGGAGCCGCTGCGATGAAGGCACTGGTCAAGCAGAAAGCGGAGCCGGGACTCTGGCTCATGGACGTGCCGGAACCGGCCGTCGGTCCGGGCGACGTACTGATCAAGGTGCTGCGCACCGGCATCTGCGGCACGGACCTGCACATCCGGGCCTGGGACGGCTGGGCCCAGCAGGCCGTGGCCACCCCGATGACGATCGGCCATGAATTCGTCGGCGAGGTGGTGGAGACCGGCCGGGACGTCGCCGACATCAAGGCCGGTGACCTGGTCAGCGGCGAGGGGCACCTGGTCTGCGGCAAGTGCCGCAACTGTCAGGCGGGACGCCGCCATCTGTGCCGCGCCACCGTCGGCCTCGGCGTCGGCCGGGACGGCGCGTTCGCCGAGTACGTGGCGCTGCCCGCCGCCAATGTGTGGGTGCACCGCGTCCCCGTCGATCTCGATATCGCCGCCGTCTTCGACCCCTTCGGCAACGCCGTGCACACCGCGCTGTCGTTCCCGCTGGTCGGCGAGGACGTACTGATCACCGGCGCCGGGCCGATCGGCATCATGGCCGCGGCCGTCGCCCGGCACGCCGGTGCCCGCAATGTCGTGATCACGGACGTCAGCGAGCCGCGCCTGGAACTGGCCCGCAAGGTCGGCGTCAGCCTCGCCCTCAACGTCGCCGAGGCGACGATCGCCGACGGCCAGCGCGAACTGGGGCTGCGCGAGGGCTTCGACATCGGACTGGAGATGTCCGGCCGGCCCGAGGCGATGCGCGACATGATCGCCAACATGACGCACGGCGGCCGTATCGCCGTCCTCGGCCTGCCGTCCGAGCAGTTCCCCGTCGACTGGTCCCGGATCGTCACCTCCATGATCACGATCAAGGGCATCTACGGCCGGGAGATGTTCGAGACCTGGTACGCGATGTCCGTGCTGCTCGAAGGCGGCCTCGACCTCGCGCCCGTGATCACCGGCCGCTACTCGCACCAGGACTTCGACGCCGCCTTCGACGATGCCGCCAGCGGCCGCAGCGGCAAGATCATCCTCGACTGGACCGCCTGACATTCCGGCTCGGCCGGCAAGAGCCGCTGGCTCACTCGCCCACCGCACTTTTTTAAGGAGCACCCCGATGTACGACTCCGTACGCGATGAACTGCGCGGCACCCTCGACGAGATCCGCGCCGCCGGCCTGCACAAGCCCGAGCGCGTCATCGGCACCCCGCAGTCCGCCACCGTCGCGGTCACCGCAATGGGGTCTCCCCTGCTCGAGCGAAGCCGAGAGCTTGGGGAAGGGAATCCCGGCGAGGTCCTCAACTTCTGCGCCAACAACTACCTCGGTCTCGCCGACCACCCCGAGGTCGTCGCGGCCGCCCACGAAGCGCTCGACCGCTGGGGCTACGGCCTCGCCTCGGTCCGCTTCATCTGCGGCACCCAGGAGGTCCACAAGGAGCTGGAGCAGCGGATCTCCGGCTTCCTCGGCCAGGAGGACACCATCCTCTACTCCTCCTGCTTCGACGCCAACGGCGGCGTCTTCGAGACCCTGCTCGGCCCGGACGACGCGGTCATCTCCGACGCCCTCAACCACGCCTCCATCATCGACGGCATCCGCCTGTGCAAGGCCCGCCGCTTCCGCTACGCCAACCGCGACATGGCCGATCTGGAGCGCCAGTTGAAGGAGGCCGGCAGCGCCGGCCGCAAGCTCGTCGTCACCGACGGCGTCTTCTCCATGGACGGCTATCTGGCGCCGCTGGACGAGATCTGCGACCTGGCCGACCGCTACGGCGCCATGGTGATGGTCGACGACTCGCACGCGGTCGGCTTCGTCGGCCCCGGCGGCCGCGGCACCCCCGAGCTGCACGGCGTGATGGACCGCGTCGACATCATCACCGGCACCCTCGGCAAGGCCCTCGGCGGCGCCTCCGGCGGCTATGTCGCGGCCCGCGCGGAGATCGTCGCGCTGCTGCGCCAGCGCTCGCGCCCCTACCTCTTCTCCAACTCGCTCGCCCCGGTGATCGCGGCCGCCTCGCTCAAGGTGCTCGATCTGCTGGAGTCGGCCGGTGACCTGCGCGAACGCCTCAACGCCAACACCGCGCTGTTCCGCTCCCGGATGACCGAGGAAGGCTTCGACATCCTCCCGGGGGAGCACGCCATCGCCCCCGTCATGATCGGCGACGCGGCCGAGGCGGCCCGTATGGCGGAGCTGCTCCTGGAGCGGGGGGTGTACGTCATCGGCTTCTCCTACCCGGTGGTCCCGCAGGGCCAGGCGCGGATCCGCGTACAGCTCTCCGCCGCCCACTCCACCGAGGACGTCCACCGCGTGGTCGACGCCTTCGTCGACGCGCGGTCCGCGCTGGGGGACTGACCCCGTTCACGGGCGTGGCCTGAGAAACTGGAAGCATGATCGAAGCACGACGGCTGCACATCCTCCGCGCGGTGGCCGACCACCGTACGGTCACCGCCGCGGCCGCCGCGCTCTATCTCACGCCCTCGGCGGTGTCCCAGCAGCTGGCCGCGCTGGAACAGGAGACCGGACACCGTCTGGTGGAGCGCAGCGCCCGCGGCGTACGGCTGACCGCCGCGGGCGACATCCTGCTCACCCACGCCAACGCCGTCCTGGCCCAGCTGGAGCGCGCCGAGTCCGAGCTCGCCGCCTACGGCTCGGGCGAGGCCGGCACGGTCACCGTCGCGGCCTTCGCCACCGGCATCGGCCTGGTCGTCGCGCCCGCGCTCACCGGGCTCACCCGCACCGCCCCCGGCATCCGGGTCCGCGTCCAGGACGCCGAGGGCGATGCCAGCCTGCTCATGGTCCTCGACCGGCAGGTCGATGTGGCGGTCGCCGTCGAATACCGGGGCGCGCCCCGCGCCGACGACCCACGGCTGACCCGGGTCCCGCTCTACGCCGAGCCGTTCGACGCGGTGCTGCCGCCCGGCCACCGCCTCGCCGAGGTGGCGCAGGTGGCCCTGGCCGAACTCGCGGAGGACCCCTGGATCGGGCCCTACCCCGGCAACCCCTGCCATGACGTGGTCGTCCTGGCCTGCGAATACGCCGGTTTCCAGCCGCGGCTGGAGCACTCCTCCGACGACTTCCGGGCCGTGGTCGCCCTCGCCTCGGCCGCCGCGGGGGTGGCCCTCGTGCCGCGCTCGGCCCTGCGCGACATGGACCTCACCGGGGTGGTGGTCCGTCCCGTCGACGATGTGGCCCCCACCCGCCGGGTGTTCGCCGCCGTACGCCGCGGAGCCGAGGAACACCCGCTGCTCCGCCCGGTCCTGGCCGCCCTCCGGGAGGCGGCGGCGCCTCAGGGCTGAGCCGCTCGGTCACGCCGCGTCCGGTGCCTCGTCCAGCGGGATGACCCGGGCCGTGGCGGTGGCGGTGGCGATGAGCCGCTCGTCGCCGTCGGTGAGCGCGGCCTCCAGGAAGGCGATGTCGCCCACGCGGTGCACGACGCGTCCGGTGCCGAAGAGCCGGCCGGGGCGGACGGGCCGGAGGAAAGAGGCCGTCAGCTCCAGGGTGGACTGGAACTGGTCGGGCCGGAGCGTGGCGAGGAGAGCGGGACCGACGGTGTCGTGGAGCATCGCCGCGAGGAAGGCCCCGAGGACGTTGCCCATCGGGTTGGTGAAGCTCTCGGTCGCGGTGAACGCCAGCCGGATCGTGCCGTCCCCGGCGTCCGCGTCGAGGATCTCCATGCCCAAGGTGGCCGCCGCGGGAGGCAGCGGCGCACGCCCCTCCACCGCGTCCCGGAAGGACCTCGACCCTTCGTTCATCAGGCTCCTCAGCCGGCTCGCCACGACGCCCGTGTGTTCTTCCCTCCTACCCCGCGCGGCCCCGGTACGGGCCCGGTCCACCCGAATGGCCATGGCCCGCGGGCCGCGCCCGGCATGCCGGGCGCGGCCGGTCATGGCAGGGTCGGCAGGACGGCGGCAAGGGAGGCGGTGCGCATGTCGGTCGGCCCGGCCGGTCCGGTGGACAAGGCGTCGGCCACGGTGCCGGAGGATCCGTACGCGCTGGTGCGCACCCGTGGGTATCTGAAGCTCCTGCTGGTGGCGGCGCTGGTCGGCTTCCCGGTCTGTGCCGTCGCGTTCGGCTTTCTCGTGCTGGTCCACGAGCTGGAACCGCTGATCTACCAGGATCTGCCGCGGACGCTGGGCTTCGCCGGCACACCGATCTGGTGGCCGGTCCCGATGCTCGTGGTGGCCGGACTTCTGGTCGGCCTGACCGTCCGTTACCTGCCGGGCCACGGCGGCCACGAGCCGGCCGACGGACTGTCGCTCAGCGGCGCGCCCCCGCTCTCCGCGCTTCCCGGCATCGTGCTCGCGGCCCTGGCCTCCCTCAGCTTCGGAGCGGTGCTCGGCCCCGAGGCGCCGCTCATCGCCCTCGGCGGCGGGCTGGCCGCGGGCTCCGTACGGCTGCTGGGCAGGGGCATGACCTCCCAGGCCGTCGCGGCGGTGGGCGCCGCCGGCAGCTTCGCGGCGGTCAGCGCACTGCTCGGCTCACCGCTCCTGGGCGCGTTCCTCCTGATGGAGGTGTCGGGGCTGGGCGGCCCGATGCTCGGGATGATGCTGGTGCCCGGCCTGCTCGCGTCCGGCATCGGTGCGCTGGTCTTCACCGGCCTGGGGGACTGGACCGGTCTCGGTACGTACTCCCTCGCGCTGCACGACATCCCCAAGGCCGCGGAGCCCACGGTGGCGGAGTTCGGCTGGGCGTTGGTCATCGGGCTGGCCGCCGCGTTCCTCGCGGCCGGGGTGCGGTGGCTCTCGCGGTTCCTCAAGGGACATGTCGTCCGTCATCGCGTACCGGCCACGATGGTGATGGGCCTGGTGGTGGGGGCACTGGCGGTGGCGTTCGCCGCGGCCACCGGCAAGCCCGCCACCGAGATGCTCTATTCGGGCCAGTCGGCGCTGGGGGCGCTGTTCCGGGACAGCGCCGGCTACTCGGTGGCGACGCTGCTGCTGCTCATCTTGTGCAAGGGCCTGGCGTACTGCGCCTCGTTGAGCGCCTTCCGCGGCGGCCCGATCTTCCCCGCGCTGTTCCTCGGTGCGGCGGGTGGCGTGGTGCTGTCCCACCTCCCCGGCCTGTCGCTCACCCCGGCCTTCGCGATGGGCGTCGGCGCCATGTGTGTGGCCATGCTCCGGCTGCCGATGATCTCGGTACTGCTGGCCACCCTGCTGCTGGGGAGGAGCGGTCTGACCGTGATGCCGCTGGTGATCGTCGCCGTGGTCGTCGCCTATGTCGTGGTGCTGCGGCTCACCCCGGCCACCGCTCCGGACGCGCCCCCCGCAGCCGCACCGCAGGCCGCCTGACGGCCCGTTCAGCGGCGCGGAGTCCGGCCCGTCCGGGTCCAGGCGGCCAACTGGCGCTCCGTCCAGGTGTTGATGATCCGGTCGGCGGCGACGCCGCACTCCTCGGCGCGGGCACAGCCGTAGATCTGCCAGTCCAGCTGGCCCGGGGCGTGGGCGTCGCTGTCGATGGAGAAGAGGGTTCCGGCCTCCAGCGCCTGGCGGAGCAGCCGGCGCGGGGGATCCAAGCGGTCGGGACGACAGTTGATCTCGACGGCGGTGTGGTGCTCGGCGCAGGCAGCGAACACCTCCGCGGCGTCGAACTGTGACTCCGGGCGCAGCTTGCCGGTGATCTGCCGGCCGGTGCAGTGACCGAGCACGTCCACGAGCGGATTGCGGACCGCGGCCAGCAGCCGCCGGGTCATCGGCGCCCTGTCCATCCGCAGTTTGGAGTGCACCGAGGCGACCACCACGTCCAACTGGTCCAGCAGCTCCGGCTCCTGGTCGAGGGAGCCGTCGTCGAGGATGTCGCACTCGATCCCGGTCAGCAGCCGGAACGGCGCCAGTCGCTGGTTCACCTCCGCCACCAGCGACAGCTGCCGCCGCAGCCGTTCGGCGGTCAGCCCGCGGGCGACGGTGAGCCGGGGGGAGTGGTCGGTCAGCACACACCATGCGTGGCCGAGGTCGCGGGCGGTGCGGGCCATCGTCTCGACCGGGCTGCCCCCGTCCGACCAGTCCGAGTGCAGATGGCAGTCGCCGCGCAGCGCCCGCCGCAGCCGCTGCCCCCGCTCCCCGTCGACCAGCGGGCCGCCCGCCTCCTCCTCCAGAGTTGACAGATAGGCGGGCCGTACGCCCGCGAGTGCCTCCTCCACGACGCGGGTGGTCTTGGGCCCCAGCCCTTTGACCCGCCCCAACGAGCCGTCCCGGGCGCGCCGCTCCACCTCGTCGGGGGACATCGCCCCGATCACCGTGGCGGCCGTACGGAACGCCCGGACGCGATACGTCGCCGCCCCCTGCCGCTCCAGCAGAAAGGCGATCCGCTCCAGCGCCTCGACGGGGTCCACGGACGGCTCCTTTCCGGGGCGCGGCCCCGCAGCGTCCTTTCACGGTGCCGCACGCCGTGGGCGGCTGCCACCGGGGTGTCGGTGCCGCCGTCGCCAATCGCCCATTACCGACGGGTCCGAAGGCCCGCTGTTATGCGCCTATGTCCGTTCTCCGGCTACTCGATCCGTTTCCATGGGAATGGCGTACGGATAGTTCCGATGATTCCGTTCAATACCTTCAACGCGTCCGATGCCGCCCTTGAACTCCGGGCGAATCGGGCACATTTCATGCCCGTGCAACATTCGGAGCGGTCTGTCGGGGGCCTGCGCCGGAGTTCCGCGACCGAGCTGTGCTCAGGTGCCGTAAAAATTGGGAGTCTTCAAAGAATCTGCACACCGAATGCGCAGTCGGCACCTGCTCTCCAGCGACCCATCCCCACGCTGACCTGCACGTCAGCGGTTTGGTGCGGGAATGTCCCGTTCGTCGAACGAGGGGTTACCGGTGGGTCGGAAGTGAAACTGGAGAAGGTGTGAAGAAGCTGCCACCAAGCCATGGACGTGCGTGCACTTCAGGGAATTCAAGGGGGCGTTGGCGCCCGGATCAGCGGTTCTCGGATTAGCAGCACCACGCGCCCGCATGCTTTGATCCTTCGCACCGCGGAAGTCACACCATCGGCTCCCGATTTCGGGTACCGGACTGCCGCAGCCGCGGCCGGACCACCCCACCGGACGGTTCGGGCGCAGCTTTTTTCGAGATATTCATCCGAAGGGAAACATCATGAACTCCACCCCCCAGGTTCAGACCCAGGAAATCTCCGACGCCGACCTGGACAACGTGTCCGGTGGCCTCCTCAACGGCGTGGTCGGCACCGCCACCAACACCGTTGACTCGATCGCCCCGGTCTCGGGCGCCGTGGGCACCGCCACCGGCCTGGTCGACGGCGCCACCGGCCTGAACGCCTCGGGCGTCGTCGGCACCGCCTCGGGCCTGGTCTCCGGTCTCTGAGTCGAATCCTCTGTGCCGCTGAGCGGTACAGCCGGCTTTGAACGGTGACAACGGCAGGTCGGCGCCCCCTCCTTGCCGACGTGCCGGGCCGAGTGCCCCGGATCCCTGGCTCAGCCCGGGACCGGGGCGCACGGCCGCCATCCGTCTGACACAGACCATTGCAGTTGAGGGAAGAGTGTCGTGCAGTTCCGCCAACAGGCCCTTTCCAAGCTGCAATCGCCCGAGGAAATCGATCTGCCGGTGCGCTTCGCCCGCCCCCAGGGCTGGCTCGTGCTGACCGTCACGGTCCTGTTCGTGATCGCCGCGTCCGTATGGGCGGTGACCGGCACCGTGTCGTCCACCCTCAGCGCACCCGGAATCCTCACCCACGGCCAGGGCAGCTACATCCTGCAAAGCCCCGTCGCGGGCCAGGTCACCGCCGTGCTCGCCGAAGAAGGCAAGCGGGTGGCCGCCAACACCCCCGTGCTGAAGCTCCGCACCGCCCGCGGCACCACCGTCGTCCGCACACTCGCCGCCGGCCGGCTGACCACCATGGTCGCCACGATCGGCTCCGTCGTCACCACCGGTGCGGATGTGGCCTCCGTGGAGCGCGTCGCCCACGCCGGTGACCCCCTGACGGCGACGCTGTACGTACCGGCCGACAGCGGCGCCACCGTCCCCGTCGGCGCGGCCGTCGACCTCACCGTCCAGTCCGTGCCGAGCCAGCAGTACGGCGTACTGCGCGGGCGGGTCAAGGCCGTCGGCAGGACCGCGCAGACCCGCCAGCGGATCGGCGCCTACCTGGGCAACAGCCAGCTCGGCGAGCAGTTCTCCCAGCACGGGCAGCCCCTCGCCGTCCTGGTGCAGCTCGACCCCGCCCCGCACAGCGGGTCCGGCTACGCCTGGTCGACCTCCGACGGCCCGCCGTACAAGATCGACTCCATGACGCCGGCCAGTGGCGCCGTCCATCTGGCCGCGCAGCACCCGATCGATTGGCTGCTGCCGTGACCGCACCCAACGACTCCGCAGCCCCGCAGCAGCAGCTGCCGCCCCCCGGCCGCGGCCGGCACCGCCCGGAGCCCGCACCCGGCGCGCGCCGTACCCGCCGCGCCGCGCCGCCCGCGCCGAAGCCCAAGAAGACGAAGTCCGTACGCACCCCCACCATCCTCCAGATGGAGGCCGTGGAATGCGGCGCCGCCTCGCTGGCCATGGTGCTCGCCCACTACGGACGGCATGTGCCGCTGGAGGAGCTGCGGATCGCCTGCGGTGTCTCCCGCGACGGCTCGCGCGCCAGCAATCTGCTCAAAGCCGCCCGCAGCTACGGGCTCCAGGCCAAGGGCATGCAGATGGAACCGGCCGCGCTCGCCGAAGTACAGGCGCCGGCCATTCTGTTCTGGGAGTTCAACCACTACGTCGTCTACGACGGCCCCTGCCGCCGCTTCGGGCGTCGCGGCGTGCGCATCAACGACCCCGACAAGGGCCGCCGCTTCGTGGCGATGGAGGACTTCGACACCAGCTTCACCGGTGTCGCCCTGGTCTTCGAGCCGGGCGAGGATTTCCACAAGGGCGGCCGCAAGCCCGGCGTCCTCGGCGCGGTGCCCGCCCGGATGCGCGGCACCACCGGCACCCTGCTGGCCGCGCTGCTCGCCAGCCTGCTGCTGGTCGCGGTCGGCGCGGCGGTGCCCGCACTGAGCCGTACGTACATCGACATGTTCCTGATCGGCAACCAGACCTCGCTGCTGGGGCCGCTCTTCGCGTCGATGGCCGCGATGGTGGCGCTGACCGCCGTACTGACCGGCCTGCAACAGGCGAACCTGCTGCGCGGCCGCATCATCTCCTCCACCCTGACCAGCGCCCGGTTCCTGCGCCATCTGCTCAGACTCCCGGTCACCTTCTTCGCCCAGCGCAGCCCGGCCGACCTGGTCCAGCGGCTCCAGTCCAACGACGCGGTGGCCGAAACCCTGGCGCGCGACCTCGCCGCCGCGGGGGTGGACGGGATCGTCGTCATCCTCTACGCCGTCCTGCTGTGGACCTACGACCCCCAGCTGACGGTCATCGGCGTGGGCATCGCCCTGCTCAACGTCGTCGCCATGCGGATCGTGATCCGGCTGCGGTCCACCCACACCCAGAAGCTGCGCGCCGACACGGCCCGGCTCACCAACACCTCCTACACCGGTCTCCAGCTCATCGAGACGATGAAGGCCACCGGCGGGGAGAACGGCTACTTCCGCCGCTGGGCCGGCCAGCACGCCACCACGCTGGAGGTGCAGCAGCGCCTCGGTGTGCCGAGCGCCGTGCTGGCCATGGTCGCGCCCACCCTGGCCACCCTCAACAGCGCACTGATCCTGTGGATCGGCGGACTGCGGGCGGTCGAGGGCCATATCTCCATCGGTCTGCTGGTCGCCTTCCAGGCGCTGGTGACCCGCTTCACCGCACCCATCACCCGGCTCAACGGCGTGGCGGGCCGCATCCAGGACTTCGCCGCCGACGTGGCCCGTCTCAAGGACGTCGAGAGCTTCCCCGTCGACACCCTCTACTCGCGTCCCGAGCCGGACGCCGACACCCGCAGGCTCAAGGGCCATGTGACGCTGGAGGACATCACCTTCGGCTACAGCCCGCTGGACAAACCGCTGCTCACCGGCTTCTCGCTGGCCGTCGGCCCCGGCCGGCAGGTCGCCCTCGTCGGGGGATCCGGCAGCGGCAAGTCCACCGTCTCGCGGCTGATCTCCGGCCTCTACAGCCCCTGGGAAGGCGCCATCCGCATCGACGGACAGCGGCTGGAGGACCTCTCCCGCAGTGCGCTGGCCGCCTCCGTGTCCTTCGTCGACCAGGACATCTTCCTCTTCGAGGGCACGGTCCGCGACAACGTGGCGCTGTGGGACCCCTCGATACCGGACGACGCGGTCATCACCGCCCTCCAGGACGCCGCGCTCTACGACGATGTGATCGTCCGTCGCCCCGACGGCATCTACAGCCGGGTCGAGCAGGACGGCCGCAACTTCTCCGGCGGGCAGCGGCAGCGACTGGAGATCGCCCGCGCACTGGTCCGGCGCCCCAGCATCCTGGTCCTCGACGAGGTCACCAGCGCACTGGACGCCCGGACCGAACAGACCATCATGGACAACCTGCGGCGGCGCGGCTGCGCCTGCGTCGTCATCGCCCACCGGCTGAGCACGGTCCGCGACAGCGACGAGATCGTCGTCCTCGACCACGGCGTGGTCGTCGAACGCGGCCGGCACGAGGACCTGGTCGCAGCCGGGGGCCCGTACGCCGAGCTGGTCAAGGAGCACTGACGTGTCATCCGTACCCCCGCCCGCGCTCGTGGGACCGGGCGACACCGACGCGGTGACGCAGGCGCTGGGCAGCGTCGGCACTCCCGTCGACTGCACCGGGCTGCGCAGCGTGCCCCTGGAGGGCCCGCATGTGCTGTGGCTCGTCACCGGCGGGTGGCTGGACCTCTTCGCGGTCGACGTCGCCCAGGAAGGGCACTGGCACTTCCTCGGCCGGCTCGAAGCGGGCACCCTGCTGCTCGGCCCGGTCGCGGGCCCGCAGCACACCCTGCTCGGCCGGCCGTCACAGGACTGCCGACTGCGCCGGATCCCGCTGCGCGAGCTGCCCCGGTACGAGTACGGCGACCAGTGGGACACCGGCTCCTACCCGCAGTACGGCACCCAGGGCGGCTACGGCCACGACCCCGCGTACGGCGGCCAGGGCGAGGCACCCTCCGCGCTGGAACACGCCTTCGCGCTGGGCACCGCCCGCAGCCTGGGCGTGCTGTTCGAGGCACCGCTCGACGGCCGGCCCGCCGACGAGGCGGTGGCCGACGACGACATCCTGTGGATGCCGGTGCCGCCCGGCAGCGTGCAGTACGGCGCCTCCTACAGCGCGGAGGCGGCCGGCGATCTGCTGGTGGACCCCGAGCTGTGGCAGCAGATGGTCAATCAGCAGTACCGGCTGCTGTCCGCCGTCGACCGCTGGATCGAGCACCTGGAACGCGCTCACGAGGACCGTACGGCGGCCGGCATCAAGGCGGGCGAGACCGTCCGCGAGCGGGCCGACCAGGCGCTGATTGCCTCCATCGGCCGCCAGGACCGGGCCGGTCGGGGCGGCACCGGGATGGACCGGGCCGGCGACGACGCCACCTTCGCGGTCTGCCGCACGGTGGCGGAGGCGGCCGGGATCACGCTCACCGAGCCGCCGAAGGGCGCCGCCGCCAACGACCGCATCACCCCGGTCGAACGGATCGCGGTCAGCTCCCGGATCCGCACCCGCGCCGTCCGGCTCCAGGGCAGCTGGTGGCGGACCGACACCGGCCCCCTGGTGGGCCACCGTGCCAAGTCCGGTGCCCCCGTGGCGCTGCTGTGGCGCCGCGGCCGCTACGAGGCGGTCAACCCGGCCTCCGGGCTGCGGATGCGCATCGGCAAGGACAACGCCGACGAACTCGAACCGCGCGCCGTCATGTTCTACCGCCCGCTGCCGGAGCGGCCCATGACCATGTGGCGCCTGATGCGCTTCAGCCTGCGCGGCACCCGGCTGGACCTGCGCAATCTGGCCCTCGCCGGACTGGTGACGGTCGGTCTCGGCGCCCTCGTGCCCATTGCGACCGGCAAGGTGCTCGGGGTGTACGTCCCGAGCGCCGACAAGAGCCTGATCGTCCAGGTCTCCCTGGCCGTCATCATCACCAGCGTCGTCTCCGCCGCCTTCATGCTGTTGCAGAACCTCACCGTGCTGCGGATGGAGGGCCGGATCGAGAGCGCGTTGCAGCCGGCCGTGTGGGACAGGCTGTTGCGGCTGCCGACCAAGTTCTTCACCGAACGCTCCACCGGAGAGCTGGCCAGCGCGGCGATGGGCATCAGCGCCATCCGGCGGGTGCTCTCCGGCCTCGGCCCGGTGGCCGTGCAGGCCACCACGGTCGGCGCGATGAACCTCGTGCTGCTGCTCCTCTACAGCGTGCCGCTGGCGCTGGCGGCCGTCGCCATGCTGCTCGTCATCGGTGTGGTGTTCCTCGCCATGGGCCTGTGGGAGCTGCGCTGGCAGCGACGCCTGGTCAAGCTCGGCAACAAGCTCAACAACCAGGCGTTCCAGACCCTGCGCGGGCTGCCCAAGCTGCGGGTCGCCGCGGCCGAGAGCTTCGCCTACGCGGCCTGGGCCCGTGAGTTCGCCCGCTCCCGGGAGCTCCAGCAGAAGGCCGGCCGGATCAAGAACCTGACCACCGTGCTCAACGCGGTCTATCTGCCGCTCTGCTCGCTCGCCATGTTCATGCTGCTGGCCGGACCGGCCCGCGGCAGCATGTCGGCCGGCTCGTTCCTCACCTTCAACACCTCGGTGACCATGCTGCTGACCTCGGTCACCCAGATCACCGGCGCCTTCGTCTCGGCCGCCGCCGCACTGCCGATGTTCGAGCAGATCCAGCCGGTGCTGGACGAGAAGCCCGAAGTGCGCGGCGCCAGCGCCCAGCCCGGCGCCCTGTCCGGCGGCATCGAAGCCAAGAAGCTGTCCTTCCGCTACACCGACGACGGCCCGCTGGTCCTCGACGAGGTCTCGCTGCGGGTCGAGCCCGGCGAGTTCGTGGCCGTCGTCGGCCCGAGCGGCTGCGGCAAGTCGACCCTGCTCCGGCTCCTCATCGGCTTCGACAAGCCCTCCTCGGGCAATGTGCTCTACGACGGACAGGACCTGGCCGCCCTGGACCAGGCGGCGGTGCGCCGCCAGTGCGGGGTCGTCCTCCAGAACGCGCAGCCGCTCACCGGATCGATCCTGGACTGCATCTGCGGCGCCGAGTCCTTCACCCAGGAAGAGGCCTGGGCGGCAGCCGAGATGGCGGGTCTGGCCGAGGACATCAAGCGGATGCCGATGGGGCTGCACACCATGATCTCCGGCGGCGGCGCCATCTCCGGCGGTCAGCGGCAGCGGTTGATGATCGCCCAGGCGCTGGTCCGCCGCCCGCGGATCCTGTTCTTCGACGAGGCCACCAGCGCCCTGGACAACGAGACCCAGCGCATCGTCAGCGACAGCACCCGGCAGCTCAGTGCCAGCCGTCTGGTGATCGCCCACCGGCTGTCCACGGTCATGGACGCCGACCGGGTGATCGTCATGGCGGAGGGCCGGATCGTCGAGCAGGGCCCCCCGGCCGAGCTGCTCGCCGACACGGGCGGCCGGCTGCACGATCTGGTGCGGCGTCAGCTGGCCTGAGCCCGCCGGGTCCCGGTCCGCCGCCGCCCCGGCCGGTCGAGCCTTCCCGTCATCCCCGCGAAGCACCACATATCGTGCAGGGAGCGAGCGGAGGATGCGATGGCCACCATCAGACACCTGTTCCATGAGATGCCGTCCGACCGGCGCCGGCAGCTGACCGATCTGGCCGTCGAGGTGTCGATCCCGCGTGCCACCCGCCTCTTCGAGGAGGGCCGGCGGGCGGACCGTTTCTGGATCATCCGCAGCGGCCAGGTCGCGCTCGACCAGCGCGTGCCGGGGCGCCGGGCGGCGGTCGTCGAAACCCTCGGACGGGACGAACTGCTCGGCTGGTCCTGGCTGTTCCCGCCCTACCTGTGGCACCTGGGAGCGGAGACCGTCGGCCCGGTGGAGGCCGTGGAGTTCGACGCCGGCGTGGTCCGCGCACTGTGCGAGTCCGATCCCGTCGTGGGCCGGGCGATGTACCGCTACGTTGCCGAGACGGTGGCCGAGCGGCTGCACGGCACCCGCGTCCGCCTGCTGGATCTGTACGGCCCCCAGGGCAGCGGCCTCGACCCGTGACACGGCGCCGCTGCGCCGCGCCACCCCGGCCCGGCCGGCTTCCGGCCGGAAATGGCCGCCCCCTCCTGGAACCGCCTCCGGCCGACTACCTGTGCCGGGTCGCGTCTGCGGCCCGTCGGCCGCTGCGGCGGGAGCTGTTCGTGGTGAGCGGTCTGCTGACCGGTGTCGTGGTCGGGGTCTCCGGAGCCGTCGGCTTCGTGGGTCTGATGGTGCCGCATCTGTGCCGGCTGCTCATCGGCGGCGACCACCGCTGGCTGCTGCCGCTGTCCGCGCTGACCGGGGCGCTGCTCCTGGTGGTGGTGGACCTCGTGTGCCGTACGGCGATGGACTCCCAGGAACTGCCGGTCGGCGTCGTCACCGCGATGATCGGGGCACCCGTGCTGCTGACGCCGACCACCCTGGACGTCATGGTCAGCCCACCGCCACGCCTCGCGCCCGGCTCACCTTCACGCTGCACTTCCGCGACAGCCCATCACGGACCGTAGAGGCACGGGCGGTCCGGCCCGGCCGGTGACCCCGCCGGGCCGGACACACCACGGGGCTCATGGGCCGGTCCCAGGGCCTGTCGTGTGGATCAGCCCGCCCATGAGTCCCGTCGCCTCCCGCACGCGGCCCGTCAGGCCACGGCACCCGCGAAAGCGCGCGGCTCCTCGGCCGGTTGGGGGCGCTCCGCTTCCGTCAGCCGTGCGACCAGCGTCTCCCGGGCGCGGGCCACCCGGGAGCGGACCGTCCCCACGGGGCAGCCCATCACCCCGGCCGCCGCCGCGTACGGAAGCCCCAGCAACTGCGTGAGCACGAACGCCTCCCGCCGCTGCGGCGCCAGCGCCGCCAGCAGTTCGGCCAGTGCGACGCCCTCGTCGAATCCCGGCACACCCCGCGGCTGCATCCGCTCCGCGGCCGTCTGCCAGTCGTCCGTCGCGGCCAGCCGCGGCCGCACCGCATGGGACCGGATACGGTCCGCCACCACCCGCCGGGCGATGGTCAGCAGCCAGGTCCGTGCCGACGACCGGCCCTCGAACCGCGGCAGACTGCGCAGCGCCCGGACATAGGTGTCCTGCACCAGGTCGTCGGCCGCCTGCGGATCACCGCTGAGATGCGTCACATAGCGCCGCACATCGAGCTGGGTGGCCCGCACGAACTGCTCGACGGCCCGCTCGTCCCCGCTACGGGCGGCCAGCGCCCAGCCCGTCACCGCCTCGTCATCCCGCATCGTGCGACCGCCCCTCGCCGCACACCCGCGCGTCGGGGAGGATGGCCGCATGCTCTGCTCGCGCATCCGTACGGCACTCTCCGCCCGCCTCGACGGCGAGGAACTGCCCCCCGGGCTCACCCCCCGCCGGCTCGACGACCACCTCAGCGGCTGCCGGGACTGCCGGCGGTGGGACGCGCAGGCACGGGCCCTGACGGCCGGCCTCGACCGTGCCACCGCACACCCCGAAGACGACCCGGCGGCCGCCGATGCGCTGCTCGCCCGGCTGCGGTCGGTCGCCGCAGGGCCGGGAGCGGTATCTCCCGGTACGACGGACAACGGCGGTACGCGGGCCGGCTGACGCGGTGGCCCGGGGGCGCCCGCGCCCTTCGGCCGGTGCGCCGGGAGCGGATGCGGGCAGCAGTGCCACCGGCATCCGGACAGGAAGCATCATCTGGAGTCCTTCGCATGATCCGGTCGCCGCGCGCGGCGGGACCGGTGACGTCGAAGCCGGGACGTGGGCGGGCGCGCTCGGCGCCCGGCCGTCCGCCGGCTCAGGAATTCGACCGTGCTGTCAGCCGACAGCCGGCTCATGCGGTGGACCCCGCAACGACCTCGTATGCGCCAGCAGGAGCCGCACCACACGCCGGGGCTCCTGACGGGCGGCGCGGACTGCCGGGCGTGGCTCGGGCAACAGGACCCGCAGGACCAGCACCAACGGCGCGAACAGCCGGGCCGACACACTCCGTACGAGCCGGAACGCGGCCCGCTCGCCGCCCCACAGCCACCCCGCACCGAGCAGGGCGACCAGCAGGTGGGCCGCCAGCATGCCGGTCGCACTGCCGTGCATCCCCGGCATCGGATCCGTGGGGGCCATGCTGCCCATGTGCTCCATGCCGCCCATGTCCGGCATCCGGCTCGCATGGTCGCTGGAGGACATGGCCGCCATCTGCTGATGCATCAGACGCAACAGCTGCACGCTGTCATGGCCGGAGAGCCGCGTCCCCTGTGCGCCGCACAGCCAGGCCTGCGACCACTGCTGCGCGAGCGAACGCCCGCCGCCCGCGGAAGGGGCGACCGCCTGGCCGAACGAGAAGGCAGTGTGCAGGGCCGCCTGGGTACCGACGGTCAGCAACCCCACCATCAGCGGCCCGCGTTCCCGGCCCGCACAGCACCAGGCACCGGCCGCGGTCCCGGCCCCGGCGACGAGCAGCATCCACGCGGGGATCACGGCATCCGACATCGCCATGTGCCCCAGCGCGGCGAGCAGCACACAGACCGCCGCGAACACCGCGGCCCGTAAACCCCTGAGAACCTGCCCCGCATCCATGACAGGCCCATCGTTGCACCCCCGCTCTCCAGCGGAACGACAGGGGCCCCGACCTGCTACATCGGCCGGATCCGGAGCGACCGCCCGGACCGCCCGGACCGCACGGCGCGACCGCACGGCGCGACCGCACGGCGCGACCGTACGAAGCGGATGCGGTCCCGGCCCGAACGTCTCGGCCCGTCCCTCCGATGACCTGCCAGGCACGTCAGCACCCCTCATCCCGCCGCAAACGGGGCGCGGCCGGCCGCCCGCCACGCCCCGTCAGCCGCTGCCGGGCCCTACTGCCACCGAGCCTCTGACCCGGTCACCAGGTCCGGGTCACCAGGGCCGGGCCCCTAGGGCCGGGGCCCGACGACCTCCGCACCGTCCCGGATGGTGATGGCGACGGCCGGGCAGACATCGGCGGCGTCCAAGGCGCGCTCGTCCTCCTCGATCCGTTCCTTCAGCGGACGGGCATGCTCACCGTCCAGGACGAACAGATCGGGCGCGATGGCGGCGCAGGACCCCGAGGCCATGCACTGCTGCGGGTCGATCTCCACCTTCCAGGTCATCAGCTCACCACCCCACCGGCATGACCCGCGGACCGCGCACCAGCATCTGGCTCTTCCACACCACATCGCCGGCCAGCCGCAGTTCAGGGAACCGGGTGATCAGGGCGATGAGCGCCTCCTGAAGCTCCAGACGGGCCAGCGGCGCGCCCAGACAGTGATGGACACCGTGGCCGAACCCGAGGTGCTGGTTGGTCCCGCCCCGGGAGATGTCCAGCGTCCCCGGCGAGTCGAAGCGCAGCGCATCCCGGTTGGCGGCGCCCACCGCCACCAGGACCGGGGTGCCGGCCCGCACCAGCGTCCCGCCGACTTCGACATCCTCCGTCGCATAACGGGGCTGGCTCGCGCCACTGCCCAGCGGTACGAACCGCAGTAACTCCTCCACCGCCCCGTTGATCAGCTCCGGCTGTGCGCGCAGCAGGGCGAGCTGGCCCGGGTGATCCAGCAGTGCCAGTACGAAGTTGGGGATCTGGGTGGCGGTGGTCTCGTGCCCGGCGACCAGAATTCCGACGCACAGGTCGACGAGTTCGAGCTCGGAGAGCCGGTCGTTGACATCCCGGGCATCGATGAGCGCCGTCATCAGATCGTCCTGCGGCGCGCGCCGGTGCTCCTCGATCAACTGCGCCATATAGGCGCGGAGTTCCTCAAGATTGGCGTCGAATTCCGCCGCGGTCAGGGAACTTGTCGACAGGGCGGCATCGCTCCACACCCGGAACCGCGGCCGGTCCTCGGCCGGCACACCGAGCAGCCGGCAGATCACGGCGACGGGGATGGGCAGCGCATAACGGTCCACCAGGTCGGCCGGCGGGCCGGCCGCCGCCAGCTCGTCGAGCAGCTCGTTGGCCAGCTGCTTGACCTGCGGCCTGAGCTTCTCGACCTGGCGGACGGTGAACGCCTTGGCCACCAGCGTGCGCAGCCGGGTGTGATCGGGCGGGTCCATGCCCAGGATGCCGCTGTCGCGGCGCCCTTCGGACTGCCGGGGCTCGTCGTGCAGGGCGCCCGCGGCGCGGCTGAAGCGCCGGTCGCCGAGGACGAACCGGGCCTCGGCGTACCGGGTGACGAGCCAGGCGGGCTCGCCGTAGGTCATTCGCACCTTCAGCAGCCCGGGACGGCTGCGGGCCTGCTCGTACTCGTCGGAAAGCTCAAGGCTCTCGGGGACATTGAAGGGGTAGGAGAGGGGTGCTGTGTCGGCTGTGGTCATGGTGACCTCCCTTGTGTAAGCACCTGCTTACATAAGGTAGGCCGCCCCGCCGGGGCGGTCAACGATGCATGCTGGCCGTCACCGTGACGGGCCAACGGAGAGGAGCGGCGATGGCGGAGTCCCCGCAGCACGGCGCGGCGAGCACCCACCGCCGGGACGCACAGGGCACCCGGCTGCGGCTGCTCGATGCCGCCTCGGAGCTGTTCGCCGAGCGCGGCTACGAACGGGCGACGGTGCGCGACATCGCGGCCCGCGCCGGGGCCAATCAGGCCCTGCTGTTCCGCTACTTCGGGTCGAAGAAAGCGCTGTTCGGCGAGGTGATGGCGCGCGGCGGCCAGGAGCAGCTGCGCACCACCCCCGCCGAGCGGCTGTTCGAGGTGGCGCTGCGCGGCATGCTGGCCGACGGCGGGGAGGGCGCCGACCGCTCGCTGGAGGTGTGTCTGCGCTCCATCGGCGGCAGTGACGAGATCGCGGACGCGCTACGGGGGCTGGGGGAGGAGTACGCGGCGGTGCTCGCCACGCTCTCCGAGTCCGACACCGGGAGCCTGCGCGGCGATCTGGCACTGTCCTGGCTGCTGGGAATCGGCCTGATGCGGGTGGTGGTCGGCAAGGAACCGCTGGCGAGCGCCGACCCGGACACGGTGTGCAGGCTCGTCGTGGGCGCCCTGGGGGGAATGCTGGAGAGCCTGCCGCAGGGCGGTAAGGCCGACGGGGAAAGCGGTGGCATTCCGGAGTGAACCGGTGAGGCCACGGCGTGGCATGTTGCGGTCCGTGCTGCGTTCCAGTGACTCTGCGGCGGGTCGTAAGTCGGTGGACAAAACCTCCCTTATTGTCGCTTTTGCAGAGAATATTCATTTTCTGCACAGTCGAGTGAAGGTGGGAACATGCTCCGTTCGATCCCTCGCGGCCTTGCAGTGGCCGGCCTGGCCGCGGCTGCCCTGGTGGTGCCGACGGCAGGCGCCGCCACCGCCGCAACCCCGGTCCCCAACACCTCGCACAGCGCCAAGTGCTACTCGCACCACTGTGACAGGGGCCACTACGGCGACCGGCACCACAACCGACACCACTTCCGCCACCACAACCGTCACCACGGCCACCACCACGGTCGCTTCGGGCACGGCGGCCACGACGGCTACGACGGCTTCGGCCGTGACAGCAGCCGCAGCGACGGCTTCGGACGCGACGGCCGTGACAGCGGATACGAGCGCGACGGCTTCGGGCGCGACGGGCTGGGCCGCGACGGAATGGGCCGCGACGGCAACGCGCGTGACGGAATGGGCCGCGACGGCAACGCCCGCGACGGCTTCGGCACGGGCAAGGACGGGCTGCTCGGCCTCGGGCTGCTCGGGCTGCTCTAGGACCCGTCAGGTAGTCACGCAGGGGCCCGGGATGCTGATCCCGGGCCCCTCTGCATGCCGTGCCGTGTTCCGGCCGCGCGGGCGTGCGGACTCTGCCGCGGGGCGGGCGGGCCGGGCGGGCCGCAGGAAAGGCCGCATGTCCGCGCGGCCGGCCGCCGGGCTGTCCGGATAAAAGGAGCCTTGCATTCCGCGGGCCGCCCCCGCAGCATTTCATCCGTCAACGTTTTTTGGCGTCAGGTGAATCGTTGTCATGGGGCTTGCGAAGTGGCAGGATTGCCCTGTCGCATCGCGAATGGGGGATTTGCGGCCACTGGGGACGGGGGGAAGGGTCCCTTCTGCGTAGTGCGCACCTGACCCGTGCGCCGACCAACAAGCCCATGGGCGATCTCGCTGCTGCGAGTGTGCAGCTCTGCGCTGCCCATTTTCAACGGTTTGGATTCTGGTGATAGCGGAAGAAGTTTATGATCTGGTGCTGGATGATCTCTTCATCCGGCTCGACCAACTGGTGCCTGGGAGTTCAGTCTTCCTCAAACTGGAAGGTCTCAATCCTGCCGGTTCGGTAAAGCTGAAGACCGCCGTCGCGCTGGTAGCGGCGGCCGAGGAATCCGGTCGCTGCTTTCCACGGACCCGGCTGATCGAGTCGACGTCGGGAAACCTCGGCGTCGCCCTGGCGATGGTGTGCGCGGCAAAGGGCTACCCACTGACCTGTGTCACGGACCCCAACGCCAATGTCCAGTCGAGGCGCCTGATGGAGGTCCTCGGCGCCGAAGTGGTCGTCATCGACGTCCGGGACGCCCACGGCGGCTATCTGCAATCGCGCATCGATTACATCGGCGGGCGTCTGCGCCGTGATCCCGATCTCCACTGGCTGAACCAGTACGCCAACCCGGCCGGTCCGCAGGCGCACCGGGACCGCACCGGCCGGGCGATCCTGGAGGAGATCGGTCATATCGACTACGCGTTCATCGGGGCCGGGACGACGGGAACGCTGATGGGCTGCGCGGAGTACCTCCGCCGGCACAGCCCCGTCACCCGGATCATTGCGGTGGACGCCGTGGGCTCCGTGACCTTCGGCGGGCCGGCCGCCCGCCGTCATATTCCGGGCCTGGGAACGAGCAGGCGCCCGGAAATACTGACCACGCGGAATATCGACGACGTGGTGCTTGTCGCCGAATCGGATTCCGTCGAGATGTGCAGGATGCTGGCCGAAGAACGCGGACTGCTCCTGGGAGGGTCGACCGGAACGGTTCTGTCCGCTGTGCAGGACGCGGCAAAGAACATCCCGGACGGCAGCGTCGTGGTGGCGATTTCACCGGACTTCGGCGATCGCTATCTGGAGACCATCTACAACGACGCATGGGTGGCGGAACGCTGGCCCGACATATCCGGCCGGCAGATGTCTCAGGCGCCTGCCTGAGAAGGGGGAATCTTCATGTTCAACTTCGAGATAGTTGCCGGAGAGACGGTTCGTCACGTCCTCGACGACAAGCGCGCGGACGTTCTCGGTATTGTGCGCAGTGCCTATCAGGCACATGAGTCCGGAGATTCCATCAATCCGGACAGTTACTTTCTCCGCTTCCCGGAGAAACCGGATTCCCGGATCATTGCGCTGCCCGCCTTTCTGGGGGCCGATGTTCAGTTAGCCGGTATCAAGTGGATCGCGAGCTTCCCGGGCAACACACGCATCGGAGCCCCCCGGGCATCGGCCGTTCTCCTCCTGAACGACTACGAGACCGGGTATCCGATCGCCTGCCTGGAAGCCGCGAGCATCAGCTCGGCACGCACCGCCGCCTCCGCGGCCGTCGCGGCGACCGCGCTCCGCCCGGGCGGCTTCGGGGGGACCCGGATCGCCGTCGTGGGCGGGGGAGTCATCGCGCGCAACATCTGCGACTACCTGGCCGTCGCGGGCTGCGTCCCGGACTCGTACCTCGTCCACGATCTCGACGAGGCGTCCGGACAGGCCCTGGCCGACCACGTGCGCACCACCCAGAACTGTCCGGCCGTCTTCACCGCCGACCTCGATGACGCGCTGCGCGCCGACACCGTCGTGTTCGCCACGACCGCGCTGGAGCCCTACGTCAGCACGCCGTTCAAGCCCGGTCAGGTCGTTCTCCACGTCTCCCTGCGGGACCTCGCCCCGGAAGTGGTCCTCGCGGCGGACAACGTCCTCGACGACATCGACCACTGCCTCAAGGCGCAGACGTCACCGCACCTCGCCGAGCAGCGCTCAGGCTCCCGTGACTTCGTGAACGGAACCCTCGCCGGAGTCCTGAACGGCGAGGTGACGCTCTCCCCGGACCGCCCGGTGATCTTCTCGCCGTTCGGCCTGGGCGTGCTCGACCTGGCCGTCGGGGCGTTCGTCCTCGGCGAGGCCCGCAAGGACGGCACCGCCATCGAGGTGCCCAACTTCTTCGGGGAGACCCGCCGGTGGTGAACCACATACCCCGCTCCGTTGCGATCGTGGGCGCCGGATCGCGCGGTCTGGGCGTCTTCGAACGGCTGGTCGCGCACAGCCTGGACCGGCCGGCCCCGCTCACCGTCCACCTCATCGACCCCCGGCCCTTCGGCGCCGGATTCCACCTGCCGGGCCAGCCCGACCACCTCCTGCTCAACACCGTCTGCGCACAGCTGACGGCCTTTGCCGACGCGGAGATGGTGGACGGGCCCGTACCGCTGCCCGGCCCCTCGCTCCACGACTGGTGCCGGCGCCGGGACCTGCGGCTGGCGGACGACGGCTACACCGTGCGCGCGGGAGAGGGCCGGGAGATCCAGCCGAACGACTTCCTGCCGCGCAGGCTCCTGAGCGAATATCTCGTCTGGGCGGCGGAGGAGATCGCCGCCGCGGCGCCCGAGAGCCTCACGCTGATCCGGCACCGTACGACGGCCGTCGACATCCTCCCCGGTGCGCCCGACACCGAGACGGTGGTCCTCGCCGACGGCAGCCGGATCGCCGCGGACGCCGTGTTCGTCACCGTCGGGCACCACACGCTCTACCGGCCCGCGGAACCCGCACCCGACCCACGACTGGTCACCCGCCCCTACCCGTTGCCCGCGGCGCTCGACAGCATCGGACCGGGCGAGCGCGTGGCCGTCCTCGGCATGGGGCTGACCGCCATGGACGTCATCGCCACGCTGACGCTCGGCCGTGGCGGCAGGCACACGACGGACGAGCACGGCATGCGCTATCTGCCCAGCGGGCGGGAGCCGTCGATCGTGCTCACCAACCGCTCCGGGCTGCCCTCGCGCAGCCGCCCCCGCCTCCACCCGGGGCGGGTGCGCTGCGCACCGCTGGCACTGACCACGGAACGTCTCGACGCGATCCGTGCCCGCCGAGCGGACCGGCGGCTCCGCTTCACCGACGATGTCCTGCCGCTCATCGAGGCCGAGATGGAACTCGCCTACTACCGCGCCGTGCTGGCCCGGGAGACGGGCGACACCCTGAGCGCGGGGCGGGAACTCACCCGGCGCTGCGCCGGGGCAGGCCACCAGCAGGTGCTGGCGCAGCTGCGTGCGCAGTTCGGGCCCACCCCGGTCCCGGCGATCCTGTCAGCGGACCTCGCGGACCGGCGGTGGCCGGGGTACGAGGCCTACCTCGACTGGTTCACCGCCCAGGTCGGCACCGATCTGGCCGAGGCCCGGGAAGGCCTCGGTGTGAGCCCGTTGAAGGAGGCCCTGGAGGTCCTCCGCGACCACCGCGATGTCCTGCGGGCGGTCATCGACGCACCGGGCGTCGACGACGCGTCCTTGGCCACGTTCTTCGGGGAGTTCGCCCCGCTGGTGAACCGGCTGGTGATCGGCCCGCAGCTCGACCGGTCGGCGGAGCTGCTCTCCCTGATCGACGCGGGGATCGTCCGGCTCGGCCCCGGCCCGCAGCCGAAGATCGTCGCACCGGCCGGAGCGGGCGCCTGGCGGCTGGAATCCACCTGTCTGGCCCAGCCGTTGAGGATGGAGGCCGACCACGTGGTGCAGGCGCACGTGGCCGAACCCGGCGCGGACCGGGCGCCCGGGTCCCTGCTCGGCACGCTCGTCACCGCGGGCCGCCTCCGCACCCTCGCCCACCGCGGCGCCACGGTGCCCGGGCTCGATATCACCCGCCGGGGCCAGGGCGTCGACCGCACGGGCACCCCGCAGCCACGCCTGTTCTTCCTCGGCCCGCACACCGAGGGATCCAGTTACTACAACCACTATGTGCCCTCGCCCGGCGTGCCCTCCCGTGCACTGCTGGACGCGGAACTCGCCCTGGGCACAGCACTGCCGGCACTGATGACGAGGAAGCGATGAACAACAGCGAGACCTTCACCCCGTGGACGCAGGAGTACCGGCCCGAGACGCGCGCCGCGCAGGGCGACGGCTGGCGCTGTCCGACCACCGGCGCCGTGCCGCCCCCGATCGGGCTGGGAGCGACCTACGCGCGCGACAACGAGTACCGTGCGCCTGCCGGGCTGGCGTACCTGCGGGACCAGGGAACACCGGGGTACGAGCAGGTCGAGAACGTCGTGGCGGGACTGGAGGGCGGCTCGGACGCCCTCGTCTTCTCGTCCGGTATGGCGGCCGCCACCTCCGTCTTCCAGGTACTGCCCGCCGGCGCGCGGGTGGTGGTTCCGCAGACCATGTACTTCGGACTCACCAAGTGGCTCCGGGAGTTCGGCGTCCAGCGCGGCCTGGAGGTCGTACAGGTGCCGATGAACGACCTGGACGCGGTGGCCGCCGCCGTGACCGCCGCCCCGACCGCGCTGGTGTGGGCGGAATCCCCGGCGAACCCCACCTGGACGGTCACCGATATCGCCGCGTGCGCCGAGATCGCGCACGGGGCCGGTGCCCTGTTCGGCGTCGACAACACCGTCCCCACCCCGGTGCACTCCAAGCCGTTCGCGCTCGGCGCCGACCTGATCATGCATTCGGGCACCAAGTACCTCAACGGCCATACGGATGTCGTCGCCGGACTGCTCGTCAAGGCGCCGGAGAGCACGGAGGCCAGGGACGCGATCTGGGAGCGGCTCCAGCTGCACCGCCGGCTGACCGGACCGATCCTCGGCCCGCTGGAGACCTACCTCCTCATGCGGGGCATCCGCACGCTCTTCCCCCGTATGCGCCAGATCTCCGCCACCGCGATGGCGGTGGCCGAGCACTTCGCCCAGCACCCCCTCGTCCGGCGCGTCGCCTACCCGGGCCTGGCCACCGACCCCGGGCACGAGATCGCCGCCCGCCAGATGACCGGGGGATTCAGTGGCATGCTCTCCCTGCACGTCGACGGTGCATGGCAGCAGTCCCTGCGGACCGCGAACCACTGCGAACTCTTCATCCGTGCCACCTCGTTGGGCGGCGTGGAGAGCCTGATCGAACACCGCTACACCTTCGAAGGGCCGGGTAGTACCTCGCCGAAGGACATGCTGCGCCTGTCCATAGGTCTGGAGAGCCCCGCAGACCTCGTCGCCGACCTCGAACAGGCCCTTGAAAAGGCCGCTAAGGAAGACCGTTGAGTTCCAAGACCCCCACTCCTCACCCCGGCGCCGCACCGCCGGACTCCTCCCCGCCGGCGGGCGCCGCGGTGCCGGAGGGCGCCGTCGAGCCCCCGGCCGCGGGGCCGGGGCGCCGGCCCGGCCTCCTGCGTGACGCCTCACTGTCCGCCGTACTGGCGGGCTTCGTCGCCGTCGTCGTGTCCTACTCGGGCCCGCTCGTCATCGTGCTCGCGGCGGCATCCGCCGGACATCTGAACACCGCCCAGACCAGCTCATGGGTATGGGCCATCTCCATCGGCAGCGGCCTGACCTGCATCGCGCTGAGCCTGCGCACCAAGATGCCGGTGATCACCGCATGGTCGACACCGGGCGCCGCCCTGCTGGTCACGAGCCTGGGCGCCTACTCCTACGCCGAAGCCATCGGCGCGTTCCTCATCACCGGCCTGGTGATCACCCTGGTCGGCCTGACCGGGGTGTTCGGGTGGCTGATGCGGCAGGTGCCCACCGCCGTGGTCTCCGCCATGCTCGCCGGCATCCTGTTCTCCTTCGGCACCGGAGTCTTCACCTCCCTCAAGACCGCACCGCTCATTGCCGGTTCGGTGCTGCTCGCCTACCTCCTGGCGAAACGGTGGCTGCCGCGGTACGCCGTGCTGGTCGCCCTGGCGGCGGGCGTCGCGGCCAGCGCGGTCAGCTCCCGGCTGGACATCCACCTGGACCGGATCGAACTGGCCAAGCCGGTGCTGACGACCCCGGACTTCTCGCTCGCCTCCCTCATCGGCATCGCGGTACCGATGATCCTGGCGACGCTCGCCTCGCAGAACGCACCGGGTATGGCCGTGCTCACCGCATCCGGCTACCAGCCCAAGGACCGCCTCCTGATCGGCTCCACGGGCCTGGTCTCCACGGTCCTCGCCCCGTTCGGCTCCCACGCCATCAACCTCGCGGCGATCACCGCCGCGATCTGCACCGGCCCCGAGTCCCACCGCGACCCGCGGCGCCGGTACGTGGCGGGAGTCTCCTGCGGCGCGTTCTACCTCCTCATCGGGGCGTTCGGCTCGACGCTGGTGGTGCTCTTCGCGGGCCTGCCCAAGGAACTGGTGGCGGCGGTCGCCGGAGTCGCGCTGTTCGGCGCCCTGGCCGGCGGCCTGACCGGGGCGGTGAAGGAGGAGAAGGACCGCGAGGCGGCCCTGATCACCTTCCTCGCCACCGCATCCGGCGTCACCCTCTTCGGCATCGGATCCGCCTTCTGGGGCCTGCTCTTCGGAGTCGTCGCCCACCTCGTCCTGACCCGCTGGCGCCGTACGTCCACGGAATCCGCCACGTGATCTGAACGCTCCGTCCGACGCCGACGCCGACGCCACGGCGCGACCGAGGCCGCACGGCCCGCCGGGCACCTTTGCGTGTCCGGCGGCCTGCGGCCCGCAGGCAGGGGCCGCTGGTCACCAGGGGCGTCGTCGTCCCCTTCCCCAGCCCTCATCGCCGTTCGAGCAGGGAAGGCTCCATCCCGCTCATGGGGTAGTCGACGTAGCCGTCGGCCCCGCCCGCGTAGTACGTGGCAGGGTCGCCGACGGCCGGCTCGCGATGCAGCGCGAAGCGGGTGACGAGGTCGGGGTTGGCGATGAAGTGCGTGGCGAAGGAGACGGCGTCGGCGATCCCGGCATCGATGACGGCGTTCCCGGACACGCGGTCGAAGCCGTTGTTCGCGATCAGGGGACCGTCGAACTGCCGCCGGTAGCGCGCGATCGCCGCGAGGTCGGGCGTGCCGCCCGCAGCGATGCGGTCCCGGCCCCGCAGATGCAGGTAGGCCACGGGACGGTCGTTGAGCTCCCGCACCAGTGCGTCGTAGTCGGCGAGTGTCTCCTCGTCGGCACGGAAGCGGTCCCCCTCGGTCCAGTACGGCCCCAGACGGACGCCGACGCGCCGTCCGCTCCATGCCATGGCGACCGCGTCGAAGATCTCCAGCAGCAGACGCCGCCGGCCCGTACGGTCGCCGCCGTATGCGTCGGTGCGGTGATTGAGCCGCGGGTTGAGGAACTGAGGGATCAGGAACGAACCGAGGGCACCGATCTCGACCCCGTCGAACCCCGCACGTCGGGCATGGGCCGAGGCGGCACGGAAGTCGGCGACCGTGGCCGTGATGTCGACGGTGGTCATCTCCCGCGGAGTGACGGACTCCTTGAATCCGCCGGCCGTGAAGCACCTCGTGTGGGGATTGACCGCGGACGGTCCGCCGGGCAGCTCTCCTCCCAGGTGATCGGGGTGCGAGGCGGCGCCGGTGTGCCAGAGCTGGAGCACGATACGGCCGCCGAGGGCATGCACGACGTCGGTGACCCGCCGCCACCCGGCGACCTGCTCCTCGCGGTAGATGCCGGGAACGTGCACAAAGCCGATGGCCCGTTCGCTGACCCAGGTCCCCTCGGTGATGATCAGTCCGGCGGTGGCCCGCTGACCGTAGTAGGCGGCATGCAACTCCGTGGGTAGCAGCCCGACGTTGGCGGCACGGCCCCGGGTGACCGGGGCCATCACGACACGGTTGGGCAACAGGAAGTCCCCGAGGTCCGCGCGCCGCAGCAGCGGCTGGTCGAGGGCGTTCGGCAGAGTGCTGCTCATGGTGTGTTCCTCCTCGTCATCAGGGCCGGAGCGGTTGCCGGGCCGGAACCTCGGCCGGGCAGCGTGCTTCCCGGTCACCTTGCGTCCGTGGTGCGCGTCATCAAGGTGACGGAGCAGGACGAGGAAAGGTGACCGATGGACGAGCAGCACCGGCTGGCGGAACGGTTCGAGACGCATCGCAGCCACCTGCGAGCGGTCGCCTACCGGATGCTGAGTTCCCTCAGCGATGCGGACGACGCCGTTCAGGAAGCCTGGCTACGGCTCAGCCGCGTCGACAGCAATGCCGTCGAGAACTTGGCCGGATGGCTGACGACGGTCGTGTCGCGGGTGTGCCTCGACATGTTGCGCTCCCGGACTTCACGACGGGAGGAGCCGGTCGGGCAGCACGTGCCCGATGCGGTTCAGGACGCCGGTGACGGGAGCGGCCCGGAACCGGAAGCCCTGCTGGTCGACTCCGTCGGCCGCGCACTGCTCGTGGTGCTGGACACCCTGGCCCCCGCCGAGCGGGTCGCGTTCGTACTGCACGACATGTTCGCCGTGCCGTTCGACCGGATCGCTCCCCTCGTGGAACGCTCACCGGTCACCACGAAGAAGCTCGCCAGCCGCGCGCGCCACAAGGTCCAAGGCACCCCCGCTGTTCCCGCCGCCGACCTCGCCCGGCAACGGAAGGTGGTCGACGCCTTTCTCGCCGCCTCGCGCGGCGGCGACCTCGACGCGCTGCTGGCGGTGCTCGCCCCCGATGTCGTGCGCCGGGCCGACCCCGCCGCCCTGCCGCCGGGCGCGGCGACAGAGGTCCGCGGCGCGCACTCCGTGGCCGAGGGGACCCTTGTCTTCGGGCGGAGGTCACGGTTCGCGGCACCGGCGCTCGTGAACGGGACCGTGGGGATCGTCGTGGCACCGCGTGGACGGCTGCTCCTCGCCCTCACCCTCACCGTCGAGGGCGAAAAGGTCACCGAGTACGAGGTGATCGCCGACCCCGCCCGGCTTCGGCAGCTCGACCTGGCCGTCCTCGACGCCTGACCGGCCCACAACCCCCGAGGGACGCGGAGGTCCGGGCCAGGCCCGGACTTCCGGTCAGGACGAGCCGGCCGGCCCCGTGCCGTCCCGCTTCAGATTCGTCACCTTCTGGGGCAGCTGACCCGCCCCGTCGGCGAGCGGGGGAGTGGAGCCGGGAGTGGTGGTTCCCTTCTTGAGGCTGTCGAGAATGGCCAGCCCCTGGCCGACGATGCCGGAGGCGATCTCGTTCACCCCGTCGGTGCCGTTGAGCACGGTCAGCCGGGAGCCGGAGAGGCCCTCGGCCGCGGCCTTGGCGAGTGCGGGGAGGTTCTCGATGGTGCGGTTGGCGGCGATCAGCTCCTGGTTGCCGTCCCGCAGGGAGCCCGCGAGGGCGGTGTTGGCATCGGCCCGTGCCTGGGCGACGGCCCGCTCGGTGTAGGCGCGGGCATCCGCCTCGAAGCGGACCTGGTCACGCTGTGCCTCGGCCAGGGTGCGCAGCCGGTAGGCCTCGGCGTCCGCCGGGCGGCGCACCTCGGCCTCCAGCCGCTGGGCGGCGAGTGAGGCCTGCCGCTGGGCCAGCGAGGTCTGCTCCTCGATGACCTCCTGCGAGGCCCTGGCCTGCGACAGCGGGCCGGCCTGCGCGGCGCGGGCGTTGTACTGCTCGGTCTCGGCGAGGAACCCGGCCCGCTTGATCGCGGTGTCCCGCTCGTACTCGGCCTTGAGCGCCGCCGCCTGCTGTTCCCGCTCGGTGGCTTCCTGGTCGGCCTTGGCCTGCGCGATCCGGGCCGCGCTGGCGACCGCCGCGGCATGCGGGGCGGCGAGATTGGTGATGTACCCGGAGGTGTCGGCGATCTCCTGGATCTGGAGGGCGTCGACGACGATGCCGAGCTTCTCCATCTCGGAGTGGCTGCCCTCCTTGACCTCCTGGGCGACCCGGTCCCGCTCCCGGATGATCTGCTCGACGGTCAGCCCGCCGACAATCGACCGCAGGTGACCGGCGAAGATCCGGCCCACCAGCTCCTCCATCGTGGTCTGCTCGTCCAGGAACCGCCGCGCGGCGTTGGCGATCGAGGTCTGGTCGTCACCGACCTTGAAGACGGCGACCGCCCGGACCCCGATCCGGATGCCCTGCTGGGTGACGCAGTCCTCGGAGATCTCCGCCTCCCGCAGCGACAGCGCCAGCACGCTCGCCTTCTGCTTGACGGGCATGACCCAGCAGCCATGACCCGTGACGATACGGAATTGGGCGTCCCCGGTCCGGCGCTTCGAGCCGGAGATCAACAGCGCCTCGTTCGGCGCAGGAACATGCCAGAACAACATCGGAAGGCTCCTGGTCCGGTGGAACCGGCCTCGGTCGGTGTGCGGGGACGGCTGCGGTTGACGGAACGCTCACGTGGCCGGTCACGGTCCTCCGGGCGGCCGGTCACGCGGGCAACGGCGCGACGATCACCGACCGCGCCGAGGTGTGGTCCACCACGATGACCTGTGTATGGCGGCTGATGGGCTCGCGGGACCAGGCGGCGAAGGCCTCGCTCCCGCCGCGTACGGGCAGCAGCACCTCGCCCGGTCCGTCGGTCGGGATCGAAACGGTCACCCGCCCGATCACCCCGATCGGGCTGAAGTCCGTGTCATCCGTCGCGCTCACCCGGGCTCCGTCGCTGGTCAAAGCCGCTGCCGGCGTATGAGCCGGGCAGCGGGACATCCTCGACAACTCAACGGTACTCCGGCCGGGGCCACGCTTCAGGCCGCCGGCCGGGGAGCCTTCGGCGTACCGGTTTCAGGCGTCGAGACGGGCCGTACGGGCCGCGGGGACGGACTTTCTCGACGGCAGTACATCGGGCGCACGATGGGGCCGGAGGGCCGTGAGGGCGGTCTCGGTCTCCTCCATCAGCGCGCGGTAGGAGACCAGTCGCTGCCACTCCGGATCGGCGACCCCGGGCACGGTGGCGGCGCGCGCCGTCCACTGCTTCACCAGCCCGGCGTACACCGGTGTCTGCCTGATGATCTCCGAGGTGATCCACCGCGGCATGTGCCCGGGGCGCGGGAGGGGGGTCTGTCCGTGACCTGCGACGGTGCCGGAAGAGGGGTCGCTCATGGCCGTAGAAACGATTCTTCCTCGCTGGAGTCACTGCGTATTTTTGCAGCAGCCCGTACTGATGCGGTGGAGGCAAGGGCGTATCTCTCTCGAATATCACCTTATGCAGTGATCTATAGCCGGGAAGCGGTCCAATCCGGGCGAGGAAACGTTGTCGCAGTCATGGAACCGAGGGAGTTGTGGGAGCGCCATGCCGTACTCGCACAGGCGTTTTGCAGCAGCGATGACGAGGTCCGCCGTACGCAGGGACTCCTTGACGAGGCCGAGGCCCGCCGCTCGCGGACCCTGGCCGCCTTCGCCGTGACCGTGGGCAGCGACGCGGTGGTGGCGGAGCTGCTCGGCCTGGAAGAGCGCGAAGTGCGCCTGGCCCGCCGCACGGTGGGCAAGGAAGACGCCCGCGCGGTTGCCCAGAGCCTGCTCGCCCAGGCCCCGCGCGAGCAGCCCCCGGCCCAGCAGGCCGCCACGCACCCGGCCACGCCCCCCGCGCAGCAGCCCGCACCCCCCACGCCCCTCGCGACCCATCCCACGGCCCCGTCAACGGCGGCCCCGGCCCCGGCGCCCGCCCCCCAACTCACCGAGCCCGCCTGGGCCCCCGCCCTGGACGCGGTCCTGATGAGCAGCTGGCACAACGGAGTTGACCTCACCGCCCTCGCCACCGAACTGGGTCTCGATGTCCGGCTCCTTGTCGCACGCGCCCAACAACTGTCCGCCGAAAGCCGTCCGGCCCAGCAGGCCCCGCCGGACCGCACGGGCCGGCACCGCCGGATGGTCAATCTCCCCCCCTCCCCACCGGCCGAGAGCGCCCATCTCGCCTGGCGCGAGCGGCCGCCGCAGTCCCCACGGGAGCCGTACGAGCAGGAGCCCTGGAAGCAGCAGCCGTACCAGAACTACCCGGACCAGCAGGAGTATCAGGACTACCGGGTGTACGAGGAGCATTCACAGCAGCACCAACACCACGGGCACCACCCACATCAACACCCGCACCCACACCAGCACCAGCACCAGGCACCGCACCAGCAGTATCAACAGCCCCCTCATCCCACGTGGGATGCCAATGCCATCACCGCCGCCCAGCACGACTGGGACGGCATCCTCAGCCAGTGGGAGGCCACCACCTCCACCACTCCGCCCCTCTCCGCACCTGGTCAGGGAGGCGTCTGAGGGGCCCCGTCCCGCGGGCCGTCGAGGTGCACGAGGCGCCGTGACGCCGATGCCCGACGCCGCCCCAGGAGTCTTCCGGCGTCGATTACAGTGGGCGGCGGGCCGTGACTGGCGCTTGGGTGGAGTACCACCGGGGAGCGGCTCGGCCACTTCTGGCCGGTGCCGCGCGCCTGGGCGATCCGACGCGACGCTCAGGAGTACTCCATGTCCGAGACCGCCCGCCTCATGGACGGCAGCGCACTGGCCCGCCGTATCGTCGAACAGGCCGCGGAACGCGCGGCGGACCTCACCCGGCAGACCGGAACGTCCCCGTGCCTGGCGACCGTACTGGTGGGCGACGACCCCGCCTCGGTGACCTACGTCCGCATGAAGCGCGCCCGTTGCGAGAAGGCCGGGATCCGCTCCCGGCACATCGCGCTCCCCGCCGCCACCACGACCGCGGAGCTGGTCGACACGATCACCGCGCTGTCCCACGACCCCGACGTGCACGGCATCCTTCTCCAGCACCCGGCCGGCCCGCACATCGACGAGCGCGCCGCCTTCGAGGCCATCGCCCCCGAGAAGGACGTCGACGGCGTCACCTGCCACTCCTTCGCCGCGATGAGCTTCGGCCTGGACGGCTTCGCCTCCTGCACGCCCGGCGGCATCCTCCGCCTCCTGGATCACTACGACGTCGACCTGGCCGGCAAGCATGCCGTCGTGGTCGGCCGCAGCGCGATTCTCGGCAAGCCCGTCGGGATGCTGCTGCTCGCCCGCAACGCCACCGTCACCTACTGCCACTCCCGCACCACCGACCTCGCGTCGATCACCAAGGAGGCCGATGTCCTGGTCGCCGCCGTGGGGCGACCCCGCTTCCTGCACGGCGAACACCTCAAGCCCGGAGCCGTGGTGATCGATGCCGGCTCCAACCCCGGCAACATCGGTGACGTGGACTTCGACTCGGCGCGCACTCGCGCCTCCCTGATCACCCCGGTCCCCGGCGGCGTCGGCCCGATGACCATCGCCACCCTGCTCACCCAGACCGTCGATGCGGCCGCCGCCCAACGGAGGGCGGTCTGACCCCACGCTGTTGTCCGTCCCGCCGTGGTGGTTGTTCGCCGTTTACCGCCCGCTGCGCGGTGCGCTCGCCGTTGCGCCTGCGGCGGGCGGGTCCGCTGCGC